>NZ_JAXCIB010000002.1:0-366983 GCF_035984995.1 Psychrobacter sp. PL15 | reverse complement strand
ATTGCAAATAATTGAACTATTGGCTAAAAAAACTTGCAAGATAAAACAGTCTCTGATAATTTGTATATACAACTTATGAATAACCTTAATATACTGGCGCTATTCATCGTTCTATCAAGACCATATTGCAAATAATTGAACTATTGGCTAAAAAAACTTGCAAGATAAAACAGTCTCTGATAATTTGTATATACAACTTATGAATAACCTTAATATACTAATGCTGTTATTAATCATTTTTCATCAACACCCCCTAAGCAGGTTATTTTAAATAATTCATATTAATGGCCTTTTTGGGCACGAATAGACGACCCCAAGGAACGACGATGATTACTAGTAATAGAACTAATAATAGAACTAATAATGAAACGACCAACGATAATGAATTTACCCGCCATGATGAGACTCGTAATATTGCTGCCCCTACTGGTAATACCTTACATTGCAAAAGCTGGCTGACCGAAGCACCTTATCGCATGCTACAAAATAATCTGCATCCAGATGTCGCTGAAAATCCTAAAAGCTTGGTGGTTTACGGTGGTATTGGTCGCGCAGCACGTAACTGGGAAAGCTATGATCAGATTTTGGAGTCGTTAAAAGTCTTAGAAGATGACGAGACGCTATTGGTCCAATCGGGTAAACCAGTGGGTGTTTTTCAGACTCATGAAAATGCACCCCGTGTATTGATTGCCAACTCTAATCTGGTACCGCGCTGGGCGACGTGGGAGCATTTCAACGAGCTCGATCGCAAAGACTTGATGATGTATGGGCAGATGACCGCTGGTAGCTGGATATATATCGGTACCCAAGGTATTGTCCAAGGCACCTACGAGACCTTTGTCGAAGCAGGTCGTCAGCATTATGATGGCAGCTGGGCAGGACGCTGGATTTTGACCGCTGGTCTGGGTGGTATGGGCGGCGCGCAGCCATTAGCCGCGACCTTTGCAGGGGCAACTTCATTAAATATTGAATGCCAACAATCCAGTATCGATTTTCGTCTGCGTACCGGCTACGTCGATAAGCAAGCAGATGACTTAGATCACGCTTACGAGCTGATAAAACAGCATACCGATGCTGGTGAAGCAGTTTCTATTGCCCTACTTGGTAACGCCGCCGACATATTATCAGAAATGGTCAAGCGTGCGGATGCAGGTGGTATGAAACCAGACTTAGTAACAGACCAAACCTCAGCTCATGACTTAATCAACGGCTATCTTCCTAGTGGTTGGAGTGTGAAAGAGTGGAAAGCGGCGCAAGAAGATCATAATCAACATGCTGCATTGACTAAGGCTGCTGCTGAGTCTTGCGCGGTACACGTACAAGCAATTTTAGACTTGCAAGCTATGGATATTCCAGCAACCGACTATGGTAACAACATTCGCCAAGTGGCCTTTGATGAAGGCGTTAAGGATGCTTTTAACTTCCCAGGCTTTGTACCCGCTTATATTCGACCGCTGTTTTGCCAAGGTAAAGGTCCGTTTCGTTGGGTCGCTCTATCTGGTGATCCAGAAGATATCTATAAGACCGACCAAAAAATCAAAGAGCTGTTCCCTGAAAATACTCACATCCATCGCTGGCTTGATATGGCAAAAGAGCACATCCAATTTCAAGGATTGCCTGCACGTATCTGTTGGCTAGGTTTGGGTGAGCGTGATAAGGCAGGACTTGCCTTTAATGAAATGGTCAAAAGTGGCGAGCTAAAGGGCCCTATCGTCATCGGTCGTGATCATCTAGATACTGGTTCAGTCGCCAGTCCTAATCGGGAAACAGAAAGCATGAAAGATGGCTCAGATGCGGTATCTGATTGGGCATTATTAAACGGTATGCTAAATGTTGCCGGCGGCGCAACTTGGGTGTCACTGCATCATGGCGGTGGTGTTGGCATGGGTTACTCGCAGCATTCGGGCATGGTTATTGTCGCTGACGGTACGGATGCAGCAGCCAAACGCTTAGCTCGAGTATTGGTTAATGATTGCGGTTCAGGTGTAATGCGTCACGCAGATGCTGGCTATGAGCTGGCGATTAAAACCGCTAAAGAGTATGGCCTGAATCTGCCAATGATTAAGTAGTTATTGCTAATAAAGTAGCTATTACTTGTTATATGCCTAATTTATTGGGGAGCGTAGTGCTTTAAGTACTACGTCACCTAGCCTTTCAAGAGCTGCTAGCAATCATTATGACCGCACTACCCGTCTGCCACTTCTAAACACAGTGGCTCATACATTATCAAGGAGGATAATATGGCTGAGCAAGATACCATTAAGCATGAGCAATCTGGTCAACCTACTAACACTACGCCCGATATGACGCCACCTGAAAAGCTTCTATCAACCCCTATCGCAATCTTACAGCTAATCGTATTTAGTACCATCGGTTTGGTAATGTTCTTTGTGCCGTTTACCATCGGTGAAAAAAGTACTATTTTATTTGATCACGGTGCAACTTATCTGGTCACTCAGCAGCACACCCTTGCGGTAGTACTATTATTTTCACTTATGATCTATGGGGTGAGTAAGCCTTTTTATGATGGCTCGTGGCGCAAGGATATTACCAATACAACATTGACCGTATTTAAAGTCATTGGTTTGGTACTTGCGGTTATGTATGTCACCGGTGCCGCGCCTGAGTTCATGATGGAAAAAGACATGCTGCCATTTTTGTTCGAAAAACTGGCGCTTCCGGTTGGCATGATTGTCCCTATTGGTGCGTTAATCTTAGCCTTTTTAGTTGGTTTTGGCCTGCTGGAAATGGTTGGCGTACTTATGCAACCTATCATGAAGCCTATCTGGAAAACGCCGGGCGCATCAGCCATTGATGCCGTTGCCTCTTTTGTGGGCAGTTATTCTATTGGTCTATTAATCACTAACCGCGTTTATCTACAAAAACAATACTCTGCTCGTGAAGCCATTATTATTGCGACCGGTTTTTCCACGGTGTCAGCGGCATTTATGGTTATTGTTGCCAAAACACTGGGGCTAATGGAGTCTTGGAACTTATTCTTTTGGTCGACGCTAGTGATTACCTTTATTGTCACTGCAATCACTGCTCGTATTCCACCAATTAGTCGTGCTGATAACGAAATAGATCGTCCAGAATTAACTTATAAAAAAGGTACTCGTCTAGGAGCCGCATTAGATTTAGGGCTTGCTACCTCACGCCAAGCGACAGATTTAAAACACATCTTATGGTCCAACTTTAGAGACGGTATTACGATGGCGGCCGCCATTGTGCCTTCTATTATTGCTGTCGGCTTAACGGGATTGTTGTTAGCAAAATATACGCCGGTATTTGACGCGCTTGGCTTATTGCTATATCCATTTACTTGGTTGGGCGGACTACCTGATCCGTTAGTAGCTGCCAAAGGAATGTCAGCAGGCTTAGCTGAGATGTTCTTGCCAGCACTGTTACTAAGTGATGCCGATATTTTGACCCGCTATGTCGCCGGTGTCATCTCAATTAGCAGCGTGCTGTTCTTTTCCGCGATGATTCCTTGTGTACTTGCAACCGAAATTCCGTTATCAGTGGGAAAAATGGTCATTATTTGGTTCCAGCGGGTTGTGCTTAGCATTTTACTAGCCGCAGCTTTTGGACAATTAGCTATGTACTTTGGTTGGATTGCTTAACTGTCTTGAAACAGGTGTTTGAAACATATTTTCAATTCGTTAAGTGTATTTAATAATACAACCCATATAAACAGGAGCACTGTTATGACCACTATAAAAAACCTAACTCTAAATCCGCGCCAGTTAAGCTTTGAGATGTTACGCGGTATTTATGATCAACCCGTTACCTTCTCGCTACCCGATAGCGCCTACGACGCGATAGACGCTTCACACGAAGATGTACGAACCATCATTGCTCGTGATAAAAGCGCGTATGGTATTAATACTGGTTTTGGCTTATTGGCCAAGACTCGAATTAACGATGATCAGCTTGAGTTGCTACAGCGCAATCTTATCGTATCGCATTCCGTTGGTACTGGTGAACCCTTACCGGACAGCGTGGTTCGACTGATAATGGTCATGAAAGTTGCTAGCCTAGCACAAGGCGTTTCTGGAGTACGCCGTGTCGTGGTCGATGGTTTATTGGCATTAATCAATCATCAAATTACCCCGCATATCCCTGTTAAAGGCTCGGTCGGTGCGTCCGGCGATTTAGCCCCTCTATCCCATATGACCCTAGCGCTAATGGGTGAAGGAGATGTCTATGTCGATGGTCAATGCGTGCCGGCCGCTGACGCTCTAGCACAGCATGGCCTTGAGCCCATTACCCTTGCTGCTAAAGAAGGCCTTGCTCTAATCAATGGCACTCAAGTCTCAACTGCCCTTGCGCTACGGGGCTATTTCTTAGCGCGTGACTTATTAGAATCGGCGACTATCGTTGGATCAATGTCTATCGATGCAGCAAAAGGCTCAGATGCACCATTCGATGCTCGTATTCATGAGGTTCGTGGTCATCATGGCCAAATAGAAATTGCCAAAGCGCTTAGAAGCTTGATTAAAGGTAGTGATATTCGAGCTTCGCACAAAGGGGAACAAGACGATAGAGTGCAGGACCCTTACTGCTTGCGTTGTCAGCCACAAGTAATGGGCGCCTGCCTTGATATTATCAATCAAGCAGGACAAACCTTATTAATCGAAGCCAATGCTGTAACCGATAATCCGCTTATTTTTACCAACGACGATGGTCCCGTTGCTATCTCAGGTGGTAACTTTCATGCTGAGCCGGTTGCGTTTGCTGCTGATATATTAGCTTTAGCGATTGCTGAAATTGGCTCAATGTCTGAGCGCCGCGTGGCATTGCTAATTGATGCAACCTTATCAGGTCTACCGCCGTTCTTGGTTGATAATGCTGGCTTGAACTCCGGCTTTATGATTGCTCACGTTACCGCAGCAGCATTAGCCTCTGAGAATAAGTCCATCGCCCATCCTGGCAGTGTCGATAGCATTCCGACTTCTGCCAATCAAGAAGACCATGTCTCGATGGCAACTTACTGTGCACGGCGTTTATATGAGATGGCGCAAAATACCGCGACCATTATCGGTATTGAGCTATTAGCAGCGGGCCAAGGCATTGATTTTCACCACGGGCTTGATACCTCAAAGCCATTGACGACAGCTCATCAACTCTTACGTGAGCAAGTTACTTTTTATGATAAAGACCGTTACTTAGCGCCAGATATTGAAGCGGCCAAGCAATTAATACTCAGTCGTTCTTTAACGGAGTATTGGCAGGAAATGCGCAATGACTGGTACCTTTCTAAATAAGGTTCTTTCTAAATAAACAGATATCTTCAAATCAATTTTAAAGGAGATCAGCGATGACTATAACAGCCGTTAGCCAAACCACTGCTGATATGGCGCTATGGACAGGACGTGCGGAGCCATTTGAAAGCGCGCGCGCCTGCTATTGGTATCAGCTGGCCCAGCCTTATGCGTTTGATAATATAGGACAGCGTATCGGGCTGGTTGGCTTTGCCTGCGATCAGGGCGTTAGACGCAATCAAGGCCGCGTTGGGGCAAAAGCCGCGCCGCCACTGATTCGTAGCGCGTTTGCTAAGCTACCGGTTATCGCTGAACTACAGCAACGTTTTGATGATGAGTTGCCAACATTGTTAGGCGATGCCGGCGATATTCATTGTGATGATGACGATGGTTTTGCCGAGCAACTGCTCGAGCAAGCTCAGCAGCAATATGCCAATGTTATCAGTAAAATCATTAAACAAGGTGGTCTACCTATTGGTCTTGGCGGCGGTCATGCGATGGCCTATGGTAGCTTTTTAGGATTATGGCAGGCGCTTCAGCAGGCTGCTAATGGTAACACCAGTGAAAACAATACGGCCGACATACCGACTACCCCCGTTATTGGCATCATTAACTTTGATGCCCATCTTGATATTCGTCAATCTGATGTGGCCACTTCCGGCACCCCTTTTCGCCAAATCGCAGAACACCTTACTGAATATCAGCAGCCTTTTCACTATTGCTGTATTGGGGTAAGCCGCTTCTCCAACACCGCAGCGCTGTTTGATCGTGCCGACAGTTTAGGTGTGCGCGTTATCAGTGATGAGGACTGTTATTATCAATCATGGGAAACACTTTCTGCTCAAATTGAAAGGTTTATCAATCAGGTTGATGTGGTTTATTTAACCATTGATATGGACTGCTTTCCTTCTAGCGTGGTACCTGGAGTCAGTGCACCCGCTGCCTATGGTATCGAGCTGAGCTTCGTTGAGCGGGCTGTCAAAACTATTATGGCGTCCGGAAAAGTAAAAATAGCAGATATTGCTGAGATTAATCCGACCTATGATAGTGACCAACGCAGCTGTAAAGTTGCTGCTCGACTTTTAGCCACCATCATTGAGCAACACCTATTCACCTTATAGCTAGTATATAAACAGCTAGCACCTAGCAGGAGTATATTATGACTAACACTACCAACCAGACGACGAATACCGCAACCATGGCATCGTTTGATCGTGTTATTATCAATGCCAATCTCGCCACTTTTTCAGCGCATTATGGCTTTGATGTGCCTACCAACCGTAAAGAAAACGGTAAATCAACAGCAGCAAATCGCGCACCTTACGGTCAGCTACAAAACGCTGCTATCGGTATAAAAGAAGGCAAGATTGCGTGGATTGGGTCAAATGAACAGATGACCCCACATCTTGCTGATTATCAAGCAGAACAAATCAGAGATGTTAATGGCGGCTGGATAACGCCAGGTTTAATCGACTGTCACACCCATTTGGTCTACGCCGGTAATCGCAGCAATGAATTTGAGGCGCGTCTACACGGCGCCAGTTATCAAGATATTGCAGCGCAAGGCGGCGGGATTGTCGCGACCGTCAGTGCGACTCGCGCAGCCAGTATTGAGGAGATATTTGCCCAAAGTGAAAAACGTCTGCTAGCGCTCATAAAAGAAGGCGTGACCAGTGTCGAAATCAAATCTGGCTATGGTCTGGACTTAGATACTGAGCGCAAAATGCTCACCGTCGCGCGTCAACTGGGTGACAAATACGATATCCATGTCAGTACTACCTATTTAGCTGCTCATGCTTTGCCGCCCGAGTATAAATACTGTGCGGACGACTACATTGAGCAAGTCTGCGAGTGGCTACCAATTTTACATAGCGAGGGTCTAGTCGATGCAGTCGATGGATTTTGTGAAAACATTGCTTTTAGTTCAGAGCAAATCAGACGCGTCTTTGAAATGGCCCGCTCATTAGATTTGCCTGTCAAACTCCATTCAGAGCAGCTGTCTGATATAGGTGGTAGTGCCTTAGTTGCTGAGTACCAAGGACTATCTAGCGATCATTTAGAGCATTTATCAGAGGCAGATATTAAGAAAATGGCCGCCAGTAATACGGTTGCAGTGCTATTACCCGGTGCTTTTTATACCTTGCGTGATACCAAGCTACCACCGATAGCAGCACTGCGTAAACATCAAGTTGCTATCGCTATTTCAACCGACTGTAATCCGGGCACGTCACCGCTGACCTCGCTATTACTGGCGATGAATATGGGCTGTACGCTGTTTTATTTAACCCCTGAAGAAGTACTAGCAGGAGCCACTATTAACGCCGCACAAGCATTGGGGTTATCACATAAAGGTAAAATAGAAATCGGCTGTGATGCCGATCTAGCGCTTTGGGATATCACTCGCCCTGCGGACTTATGCTATCAGATTGGGCTTAATCCTATTACCGATATTATGCGTCAAGGCCAGTGGCGTAAAAGCTAATATCGAAATATCTGAACCCACTTCGCAACGAATAAAATGTGGTTGGGAGAGATTTTTGAAGGCTCGAAAAGTGGCGCGGTCATACAGCAAGCGAGGAAATTTTTACCAGCCACATGAACCCATAGCTCTATTTTATTTGATACTGAATGTACAAGTCTCATATTTGGTTCACTATACAAGAAAAGCCCCAATCAATTGATGATTGAGACTTTTTGGTTTATAAGCATAAAAAACTTATAACACTAAAAACTTAGGCCGCGTATTTTTTACGCACGATTTCTGTCATCTCGACCATGTTACGCAGCTGTTGACGTACTTCTTCCCAGTTGCGAGTCTTTAGACCACAGTCTGGGTTGATCCATAAGCGCTCGATTGGGATATATTTTTGCGCTTCATCAATAACAATCTGCATGTTATCGCTATCAGGGGCACGTGGGCTATGAATATCATAGACCCCAGGGCCAATAGCGTTTTGGTAACCCTGTTGATAATTGTCTTCAGTATTGGTAGAACCATCGGCCCCATCAATATTGCCGTCCACTTTAAAAGCGTCTAACAGCTGCAATCCTGAGCGTGCAGTCTCGATGGTAATGACGTCAGCATCCATAGCAGAGATATGGTGTAGACAATCATGGAAGCTTGAGTAACACATGTGGGTATGAATCTGAGTTTCAGGCTGGGCACAGCTGGCAGAATGCTTAAAGCTATCAACCACTTGCTGCCAGTAATGGGCCTGTTCAGCTTGCTTTAATGGTAACCCTTCACGGAATGCGGGCTCATCAATCTGAATAACACCAATACCCGCGTCTTGTAAATCACTCACTTCTTGATTGATTGCCTCGGCAATTTGTAAACGTAAAGTATCACGAGTCTCAGCATCACTAGGCGCAAACGACCAGTTTAGAATAGTCACTGGCCCGGTCAACATGCCTTTCATTGGCTTGTTGGTCAAACTCTGCGCGTAGGTGATCCAATCAACGGTCATGGCGTTCGGACGGCTGATGTCGCCAACGACGATTGGTGGACGAACACAGCGCGTACCATAGCTTTGTACCCAGCCATTCTTAGCCAACCAAAAACCATCCAAGTACTGAGCAAAGTATTCCACCATGTCAGTACGCTCGGCTTCGCCATGAACCAAGACGTCTAGACCTAACTCTTCTTGGTCAACCACACACTGACGAATCTCAGCTTTCATCGCGTCTTGATAATCGCTATCACTGAGCTCACCATTATTCCACTGACGACGGGCTTTACGAATCTCAGCCGTTTGCGGGAACGACCCAATAGTGGTGGTTGGTAATAGCGGTAGATTTAACTTTGCTTGTTGCTTGGCATAACGGTCTTTAAAGATACCATCACGCGATTGCGCTGCAGACTGTGTTGGGGTCAAGCTGATATCAGTAGCCGCACTATCAGGCTGTAAATCACCAGTAGCCAGTTTGGCACAAACAACCACTTCGCTGAGTTTTTGCTTAGCAAAAGCCAGCTTGCCCTTCAAATTTTCAGGAACATCTTCTGAGGTTAAATCAACTGGTAAATGTAGCAAAGATGAACCGGTACCAACCCATAAGCGCTCATTAATACTGCCATCAGCCGCTTTTGGCTGGTTACCATTAGTATAAGAATGAGGAGTGTTCAAGCGCTCATTGGCCTCTAGCAAGATCTCTTGAGCACGGGCTTGGTCAGTGGTCCACACGCTACGGCCATCCACCACACCGATTGATAGTAGTTTATGGCTGGGTAGGTGATCAATCACTTGGGTGACATATTGCTTCGGCTGGCTTGAGCGAGTGATATCGATATGAATACCGCTAACGGGTAAGTTACAAGCGATATTGCAGTTATTACCTAACGAGTCAAAGTAGTTAGCAACGATGATTTGTGGCGGCGTTTGTTGTAGACCGTTATAAGCACGCTCAAACGCTTGCTGCCAGCGACCCTCTAAGTCCAACGATAAAATTGGCTCATCCATTTGTACCCAATCAACGCCTTGCTCGCCCAACTGATTTAATAAGTCCGCATACACTGGCAGCAATTTATCAAGATGTTCTAGCTTGTCCTCAAGCTTTGAGGAAGCTAAATATAAGAAACTTACCGGACCAACCAATACTACTTTTAAGGCTTTATCGGTTTTACCGCTGTTTTTAATAATAGCTTTGGCGTCGCTTACTTGTTTGAACACCTGAGTAAAGTCGGTATTGCTAAAGTCTTCATCGGCTTCTAATTCAGGCACTAGATAATGATAGTTGGTATCGAACCATTTAGTCATTTGCCATGCGGCAGTGTCTTCATATTGACTCGTATGGTCGCGACCACGGGCAAAGTAGAACTGACGATCAAAAGTATCTAAGGTTTGCGCGCCAGCAAAACGGAGTGGCTGCACACCGAAGGCAACAGCCTGGCTTAGCACTAGGTCATAATGGGCAAAATCGCCCGTAGTGATAACATCAAGGCCCGCATCGATTTGGTCTTGGATATTGGTAGTAAAGACTTCTGCTAGCGCAGCTTGGGTAGTCGCCTTGTCTTTTTTACCTTTCCAGTAATGTTCTAAAGCAAATTTAGTTTGACGTTTGTCACCGATACGTGGATAGCCTAAAATATGGCTAGGTACTTTAGATTGCTGGTTTCCAGTAGTCATGTGCTGCTCCATTAATTATATTCAATATTTAAGAATCAGGGTTTAAAGATTGGTATAAATGCATTCGATGGAGTAATCATAACTGACTATTGAGATGAATAAAAATCAATTTACTTATTATAAGATGAATTATATTAATGTTAACAACTTTGACTTGGTTTAAGATGTTTATACTATGTCAGCTATTATGAGTAAGCACTTACTTCATTATCAATAAAAAAGTACCTGCCGGTGACTACTAACAAGTGCTTTTGCGTTTAAAACAGTCACTACTCTACAATGTTTATTTTTTGACCTTACTATTGAATATCTCGCCCGTATTGGCATTAACCTTTAACTCAATAATCTGGTTGCTTTTAAGCAGTTCGACTTCGTAGTAGGAGGTATAATTGGCGTAATCGCGGTCATTCTTAAACTCAATTTTCAGGGCGCGTCCACCTGTTTTTTTCTCAGCGATACTCATGCCCTTCATAATATGTATTCTTGCTTGTTTCTGAATTTTAAAATCAGCAACATCGCCGCTATCTAAATTTCCAGTTTTGGTAGCAATAATTTTACCGGTATTGGCATCAACTTTAATGTCATAATTTTGGCTTTCTGTACTTAATTCTATCTCGTAGACACCGCCTTGCGCCTTATCGTCATCATCATCGAACTCAGCACTGACTAACGTCCCTGAGGCTTTTTTACTAGCAATCTGGATTGCTTGTTTTAAGCTAATTTTACTAACTTGGGCGGCGAGCACTTCACTAGACTTTGCGGTCTGAGTGGCCGCACTTGCGGTGGTAATTGGCACGCCAGCACCTACTACTAACGTAAGGCATGCGCCTAGAGTAGTGAAAGAATTACTAATGATTACTTACAATCTGTTTGTAAAACCGCCTAAATGTAACACTGAGTAAAATATATAAAAGACTATCTATATCAGTCACTTAAAAAATTATTTAGTAATTTTTAACGAGCCTAGATTAATATTTTTTAGATAAAAAATTACCGCGCCTATCATCAATGCATAGACGCGGTAGTTGTTGCTTATAAGTGTTCAAATTAAACAGTAACTATCAAATATAAACGATATTGGCTCAATATAGACCATCAATACGATAAACTAAGGGTCTTAGTTAAGAATACCGTAAGCAACTAAGGCATCAGCAACCCGCTTAAAGCCAACCATGTTTGCTCCAGCCATATAGTCAATATAGCCGTTGTCTGTCTGACCATACTGTTCTGAAGCTTCAGCAGCGCTATCGTGGATGTCTTTCATAATACTTTTTAGGCGCTCATCAACTTGCTCAAAAGTTTGATACTGACGCACAGAATTCTGTGACATCTCAAGCGCAGATACGGCCACACCGCCAGCATTGGCCGCTTTACCTGGCGCATAATGCACCTTATGTAGGCGAATATGATCAATGGCTTCGGCGGTAAGTGGCATATTAGCCCCTTCAACGACATATTTTACGCCGTTGTTGACCAATGACTTGGCATCGTCTTCGTCAACTTCATTCTGAGTGGCTGATGGGATAATGATATCAGCTTTGATGTGCCATGGCTTTTGCTTGGCAAGCCATTCACCACCAAAAACAGCGACATAGTCCGCTAAAGGCTTGCTTTGTTCTTTTTGCGCTTTAAGCCAGTCAATTTTTTCTTGATTGAGACCTTGCTCATCATGCAAAGTACCTTGTGAATCAGAAACAGTCAGTACCATACCACCTAACATACAGACTTTTTCAGCGGCATGTAGTGAGACATTACCAGTACCCGATATCAATACTTTTTTGCCTTTAATGTCTTGTTTTTGGACAGCGAGCATATTTTCTAAGAAATACACAGCTCCGTAACCAGTGGCCTCAGTCCGCATTAAGCTACCACCAAAACCAACACCTTTACCAGTGATAACGCCGGTCGATTCGCGGGTTAGATTCTTGTACATCGCATACATATAGCTGACTTCACGACCGCCAACACCGATATCGCCAGCTGGCACGTCAATGTCTTTACTCACATAGTGATGTAGCTCACGCATAAAGGCGTAGCAAAAACGGCGAATTTCAGTTTCTGTTTTGCCTTTAGGGTCAAAATCAGAGCCACCTTTACCACCACCGATTGGCAGACCGGTTAGAGCATTTTTGAAGATTTGTTCAAAGCCTAAAAATTTTAAAACAGATTGGCTCACGGTCGGATGAAATCTGAGACCCCCTTTATAAGGGCCCAGAGAATTATTAAACTGGACACGCCAGCCACGGTTGACTTGGATTTCTCCGTGATCATTTTCCCAATTAACACGAAAGGCAATAACACGATCAGGCTCTACTAAGCGTTCAAATATTTTTAAGGTCTCATATTCAGGATGTGCGTCATATAACGGCTTAATGGTGAGGGCGACTTCTTTTACCGCTTGGACAAATTCAGGCTGATGCGCATAGCGTGCTTCAACTTTTTCGATGGCTTGACTGATACTCATAGGTCTTCCTTAAAATAAAAATTGTGATCGTACTTGATTATATCCGCGTAGTATCGTATTACAGAAAGCTATAATACTGCAAACACTGATGTAGAGTCGGAGTCGTCCTCATACGTTGTCACGTATAAAAACGGCTGGGATTGCGAGTCCACTGACAGTGTGTCTAAGAGACGAAGGAGACTTTTATGTCGTCTCTATATGTCATATTGACAGCATTGAAAACTGTCGAATGTCGATAGTCTTCAATGCTATGACAGATAGTATCGCAGGTATAAAATGACTCCTAACATGCGTTTGATGATCGGATACTTTATTTTGCCTATTTAAT
Organism: Psychrobacter sp. PL15; assembly: GCF_035984995.1. Lineage (NCBI taxonomy): Bacteria > Pseudomonadati > Pseudomonadota > Gammaproteobacteria > Moraxellales > Moraxellaceae > Psychrobacter > Psychrobacter sp. PL15. The sequence goes on along the minus strand of NZ_JAXCIB010000002.1, from coordinate 353,804 downwards.
TTACCTTGCTGCTTAAAAAAGTCAATCCTATATCGCAGTATTAGTGTTATCAATCATGGTTAATACCTATTTCTGACAATACTGATTTTGGCAGCACTCGTTCTAACAACGCTTACAATTTATTATAAGCAGATTTTTGTAGGCTAAGAAACCAAAAAACCAGGAAAAATATTAACACTAAGTACTGAAAATTTCTTGTATTTAATTTTTTTAATTTTAAAAAAAAGAGTATGAAGTCAATACTGAAAGTAAGAACTTATGATGCCTAGTCTTAAAGTACCATTATTCTCAATAAGCCTCGCTGTTTTTAGTGGCGTAGCACAAGGTATTATGATTGTTTCATTACCACCTTCGCATATTAAGTCGGGCTGGATATTATTGGACATCAAGCACACCTCATAAATCCTAGCAAAATTTATTTGACTAGTAATGCGCTATAGTCGATTCAATTTAAACAAGATCCAGTGCTACTGGGATGCTACTGTAACAAACGTTTTGCAGGCTCGAAGCACGCTTGCAAACAGCACGCCAAAAAAATTTATACCAGTAGCACATTGCTACACACGACTCTCCTTTATTGTGAACTGACTATAAGCTGCTGTTGAGTTAATTTGCTAGTCATGTGCGCAGCTTAAATGAAAAACCATCAGCTGTCTTATAAAGATTAGTTGAGGTATTACATACTGGATGATTCCAATGAGCCGAGACAAACTGGTGATTGTCAATAATTTTGCCAGTCACCATATGGCAAAATTAAGCTTCATAAGTAGATGACTTCCTTAATTGATCGCTTTAACTCATTAAATTATATAACCTTTACTGATAAATATACCTCGCCCGCTCCTAGGCGTATGCTTTATTAATTGTCAACCTTCATCCACAAGCTATTAACAGTAATCAGAGTACCCGCACTGCTAAGTAACAGTAACTCACTGAATAATCGGGCATACTATGATTAAAATACCTTAAAAACGCTAGGGTACTGCTGGTATAAGCTTTTTGCAGCCTCTGTCTGCGTAGGTACAGCAAGCAAGAAAAACTTATGCCAGCAGCATCTTATGTATCGATATTACTTTTCATTGACTATTCATTGACTATTCATTGACTATTCATTGACTATATTGTCATCTTAATTATGTCTTCTCTTCGCTACTTAACTTTTTATCCAGCCTTTTATCCACCCTTTTATCCAACCCCTGATAGTGGCAACCTCTGCCAGATTTTGCACTCTTGCTCTTTTTATAGGATGGTTTATGACTTCGCTTACTTCTGTGCGCGTGCGTTATCAAACGATTGAAATTGGCAATACCGATATTCATGTCTGTACCCTACGCGACAATCAACAGTTTAGCGACCCTGATGACGAGGCGCTTAATTTAGGGATTTGCTCGGCATCTTGGCCATTATTCGGTGTGATATGGCCTTCAAGTTTGGTGCTAGCCAACCACATGCTCGATTATGATATCGCCGGCAAGCGGATCTTAGAAGTCGGCTGCGGCATGGCATTGTCTAGCCTACTGCTTAATAATCGGCACGCAGATATTACAGCGACTGATTATCATCCGACAGTTGAGTACTTCCTTGATAAAAATACCGTACTTAATAATAATAAAGAAATTACTTTTGAGCGCCTAGATTGGGCACAAGAGAACAGTGAGCTTGGTCGTTTTGATATGATTATCGGGAGCGACTTACTCTATGAAGACCAGCATGTTGGTATATTAGCAGCGTTCATCGAACGTCACGCCAATCCAAAATGCGAAGTGATCGTCGTTGATCCTGGTCGTGGCCGCAAAAACAAATTGACCAACAAGATGGTCGAGTTTGGCTTTAGCAGTCATCACATTAGGCCAGAAGATACCAGTTATTTAGATATGCCTTTTAAGGGTCATATTTTGACTTTTTCAAGGGCGTAAAGCTTTCCAGAAAAGATCAATTGGTCCTAGCTTCCTGCCACTGCTGCTGAGTGATTTTATACAAGACATGCTCAGCAAGTGGATGGCTGGGTGACAGCGCGGGATGATAAAAATTGTCCTGCGTATTGCTCATGCCGATACGCTCCATAAGCAATTGGGAGCGCTTATTGATAACAGCAGTGAATGCGACCACCTCATCCAGTACTAGCGCGTCAAAAGCGAACTTTAAAGCAGCATGCGCGGCTTCAGTAGCATAGCCTTGTCCCCAATAATCCTTGCGCAGTCGCCAAGCAATCTCGACACAAGGGGCGCAAGGTAGATCAGCATGAGTGTCATTCAAGCCCACAAACCCGATAAAAGTATCACTGTTTTCAGAACTGTCTTTTAGACTGACCGCCCAAAACCCCCAACCGTTATCTTTAATGAGCTGCTGACATTTATTGGCAATGCTATCACTCACTGCTGCTGATAATAACTTAGGGAAGTATCGCATGACTTCTGGATCGGTGTTCATGTCAGCAAATAGCGCAAAATCGCTTGGTTGCCATTGACGCAGATAAAGACGCTCGGTTGCTATTTTAGTCATTGTATAAAACCTTTGTTTTACTTCTTTATATCGTTGGTATCAGCAATTGCATAAAACTGATGTTTAGGTGTCCTTATGCCTTAGTAGTAAATACGCTATTAATGCGATTATGAGACTTTCTGACTGACTGATTTGTCCTTATTAGCTTTGTCACTCGCCGTTTTAATTTTCATTAAGATGTCTTTAATACCTGCCCCATTCATATAGACTGGAACGGCATAGGTATCACTGACTTCTTTAGCAGCGGCTTTTGCCATGTTATCAAAATCGCTGGCTTGCATGTCATTAATGGTAGGATCGATGCCCACGGTTTCCAGCAAGGTTTTTACTTGGGTGATGAGCTGATCTGCAACATCGCCATCGCTGGCTTGGCTGTTCTTCACAACCCCAATTTTTCTTGCCAGCGCTGCCAGTCGTTTTTCGCTGGCTTTACGGTTGAGCTCAATTATATAAGGTAATACGATGGCATTGGCGCGCCCGTGTGGCGTACCATGATACGCACCCAACTGGTGAGCGATAGCATGTACATAGCCAAGCGCTGCTTTGTTTAAGGCGATACCGCCATAGTGAGCGGCCATGCCCATCTCTTCTCGAGCTTTGAGGTTGTCACCATCTTTATAGGCTATCGGTAGATACTTCATCACCGCTTTGACAGCAGAGGCGGCATAGTAATCAGTCTCCGCAGTAGCATTCACACTCATCCATGCCTCTAAAGCATGAGTGAGGACATCAATACCGGTATCGGCGGTAATATGTGGGGGCATACCCTTCATGATTGTAGGATCGATAGCGGCTGCCCGAGGCACCATTTTTGGGTCAATAGCGATGGCCTTTTGATGGGTTTGGTCGTCTGATGCTACCGCACCGATAGTCGCTTCTGAGCCTGTGCCTGCGGTAGTGGGAATACAATATAGTGGCAAGCACGGTTTTCTAGCTTTAAAAAGACCGATGAGGCGTTTGGGTTTGCAATTATTGCTCTGGCTCATGGCAATCATTTTGGCAGCATCAATCACTGAGCCCCCGCCAATGCCAATTACCGAATCGCACCCAGCATCAATAGAAAGTGCCAACCCCTCTTCCATCACTTTATAAGTCGGATCGGGGGTAATGCCATCATAAACTTGATAGCGAATATTTCTTGTGTCCAGATAATCAGTGACTTTCGATGGTACGCCCAGCTTATTTAAAACAGCGTCAGTGACGATAAGCACCTTAGTGTTACCCTCATTGATGAGCATGTCACACAACTCATCACACGCCTGCTCGCCTACGAATAGTAGCGGTCTTGGCATGGGAATGAGGCGACTAACAGCAGCCAGAACTTTGGCTCGAGTCTTGGCGACAGTTAAATACCCTAGATGATTGAGCGTATCGTTATGCAACAACTGAGTGAGGTTTGAGCATTTTTTTATGAGCATAATAGTGTCCTCTTGGTCCTAATTACATTTACCTTCCATGTGGTTTACGGCGTAGGATTTTGCCCACGGTAGGTTCTACTAAATCTTTTACCCATTTAATGACTTGCATAGGCCACTTAAAATCACGCTTTAAGGGACCTGTCACCCAGCGTCATTGTTTACATAAAGCGCGATGCCAATTCCTTCATAATCTCGTTAGTACCACCATATATTTTTTGTACCCGGGCATCTGCATACAGACGAGCAATCGGATATTCTGTCATATAGCCGTAACCGCCGAATAACTGTAGACACTCATCCATCACGACACACTGTTTTTCAGACACCCAATACTTGATTAATGCAGCATGATGTCCGGTAAGCTCTTTGTCTAAAAGCGCTTCAATGGCTGCATCACATAGCGCACTTGAAGCGATATAATGCGTGTTGCATTCTGCTAGCTTAAAACGGGTATTTTGAAAGCCCCATACTGGCTTACCAAAAGCGGTACGCTGTTTGGTATAATCAATAGTCAAGTCCAGTGCTAGTTTCATCGCACCAATACCTAACAAAGCAATAATTAAACGCTCCTGAGGCAGCTCTTGCATCAGTTGGGTAAAGCCCATCCCTTCTATGGTTCCCAACAAGTTTGCTTGTGGCACTCGCATGTTGTCAAAGAATAACTCCGAAGTATCTTGCGACGCTAATCCAAGCTTTTTTAACTTTTTACCACGTCCAAATCCAGGTGCATTATCGGTTTCGACCACAATCAGTGAGACCCCTTTAGCACCTAACTCTCTGTCAGTCTTACAGACCACAACAATCAAATTTGCCAATTGACCATTGGTAATAAAGGTTTTTGAGCCATTAATGAGGTAATCATCACCGTCTTTGGTGGCATAAGTTTTAATGTTTTGCAGGTCAGAGCCAGTGCTCGGCTCGGTCATAGCAATCGCGCCAATCAACTCACCAGAAGCCATTTTGGGTAGCCACTTTTGTTTTTGCTCTTCTGTACCATGGTGCAGAACATAAGGCGCAACAATGCCTGAATGTAAAAACCCACCAAAGCCGACTTGATTGGCTTCTGACTGGGCATAAATGAGGGCTGCTTCATGACGAAAATCGCCCCCAGCGCCACCGTATTCTTCCGGCATAGCAGCACATAAAAACCCCATCTCACCGGCTTCCAACCAAGCTTCGCGATCAAGCATACCGTTTTCACGCCATTTTTCGTCACGCACATCCCAACCTTTGAAAAATTTGAGCGCACTCTCGTGCAACATTTCAATTTCTTCATCCATCCATTTGGGCTTGAAAGCGGCGATAGTCATAGATTCTTCCTTGATACCAGGTTTATATTGAATTGATAATAAGTTGATTGTTGATTGCCTTGCTATTACGTCTTTAATGAACTGTTCATATATCTCTATAATAAATTACTCATGGTGCTTAAACAGCTGCTAGCGACTGGTCACTTAAAGACCATAAGGCTAATTACCTTTGAGTATAAATAATGAACACTTTTTGTGCTTCACTAATACAAGGATATTGGCAAAAAATCGATACTTAAGCAATAAATACCTTAGTAATGGTAATTATTATTACTACTGATATTGACCCCTATAATCGATTCAATATGAAAGAAAATCATTGGTAGTAACCTTCCATTGGTAGTAACCTTCCATTGGTATTAACAAGTTCGCTTCATTTACCACAAGGCTTGAACGCATGCCCCGCTCTTTACAAGATACTGATGTCGATGGTGAAATATTATTGATGATAATAAGCAGCAGGTGGTCACGGAAGGACTGCGACGCTTATTTGATTACTTCCTATCGACTATGGGCGAGGATTATATTAGTCGGCTGCCAGAGGCAGCGATTAAACAAAACTTCCAGAAACTGGCTAATTTTGGCAAGCTTACCCAGCGTACCGAAGAAATAAAAGCGAAAGGTGCTAGCAAAGAAGCATTGTTTGTCATGCGTTATGAATTGGTTGGCGAGGCAGCGGCTTCTCGTTTGACTCAGGTAGATACAGAAGGTGCTAATTTTGATGCCAGGTTTAATCTGTATTAAACACAGCGATAAACATTAATTAATAGTGCGGGTGACGAAACCAAAGCTGAAGCACAAATAAATCAACTTGATCGTATGAACTATTTAGACAGTATCAATCAGTTGTCAGGACTGGTGTCATTTTTTGAGAACAATCCGCTAACTGTTTATCGTCAGCAAATGAACCGTGTGAAGAGAGCTGGCTACTAAGCAACTGAACTGACTCATACCGAAATATATGATGATCAAAGAATGATTCCTCAGCAGTTTAGTTAATGACTATGTTGCTGCAGCACCCAATAAATACTGATGGCCCCACTGTTAAGAAGCCAGCGGGGTTATTTTTTACTAAAACTCATCAGTATTTTTCGTTAATCTCACACTATTACAGTGTTAAATAAGTTCCCAATCATAGCGGTAGCTAGCATGGCCAATATGCCCCAAATCACAATACGACCAATGGCAGGTAAGACGGGCGCTCCGCCTAGGCGTGCCGATACAAACCCCAATAAAACTAGACCTAAGAGAGCCAACAGGGATAATGACCAAACCAGCGTGTGCTTAGGTAGCAGTAAAATACCAATTATAGGTAAGATTGCGCCAACAATAAACGCCAAAGCTGAAGCCACAGCAGCCTGTAAAGGGTTGGCTTTAGCAGTATCGGTCAAGCCAATTTCATCACGAGCATGGGCTGCTAACGCATCGTGATCGGTCAAGGCAACCGCCACTTGATGCGCAAGCAGTTGGTCTAGCCCGCGCGTTTCATAAATACGAGTCAGCTCAACCAGTTCCCGTTCAGGGTTGTGAATTAACTCATAACGCTCTTGTTCTAAATCTGCTTTTTCAGTATCCGCTTGCGCTGATACCGAAATGTATTCCCCTGCTGCCATGGACAGCGCGCCAGCAGTCAAAGCAGCCAGCCCTGTTAACATGAGCACTTGACTACTAGGGTTTGCTGCGGCTACACCCACTAATAAACTGGCAGTCGAAATCAATCCATCATTTGCACCCAATATCGCTGCTCGTAGCCAGTTGTTACGATAACTTAAATGTGGCTCATGATGAACGGTATAGCTCATGATTGTCTCCATACCTATTATAAACTGGGGTTATAAGCTTGAGTTATAGACTGAGCTGTTGTGTATATGACATGACCTTCGCCGTATAAAAGCGCTACGGCATCCACCACCTCACTCACCATACTAATGTATTATGTGTGTTTAGTCTTCTGATATAAAGACTGTTTATTAATACCGTCGTGGATTGACTGGATACTAACAACAAAATAAGGACATACACGTTGCAGCATTCACAACGACATAACGAAACAATTTACCAGACGTTGGTACGTTTCGTTGGTACGTTTCGTTGGTACGTTTCGTTGGTACGTTTCGTTAGTACGTTTCTTTGGTATGGATATAACTACGGAATCACTAGTAGGCGTCTTATTAGCTGTTGTATTTATAGCTCATTAGTTGAGTTTATAACTAAGACTCAATTTGGTAACTGAACGCTTTTATATTCTTTAGCTAAAGCATGCTTTATGGGTTATTCAAATTTATTGTAAAATGACACGACCTTTATCGCATGAGAAGTAAGCTTAAGGGATAGGATAAACCTTGTCGTAGACCCAATTATAAATAAAGGCATAAATCACATAAAAAGTGGCCATTGCGATATCTAGTATGAAGGCTTCCCACAGAGTGATGCCCAAGTACCAGGCAATCATCGGCATGAACAATAACAGCAGACCACCCTCGAATAGCAAGGCATGGAGTACTCGTATTAGCACTGTCTTATGCACGTCTCCGCGCAGTTTCAACATGGCGTGATCAAATAATAGATTATAAAAATAGTTCCATATAGTGGCGATAATAGAACCTACTAAGGCTATAACACCCATTAATTGTAGGTCGAAACCAAATACCCAACTTGCCAGTGGGGCAAAGATGAGCAAGCCTATTAGTTCAAAGGCTATAGCATGGCGAATACGATCTTTGGTGGTACGCATTAAGCTTCCTAATTGATTCGGTTCTTTATTGATTGGCGCTGTCTGTTAAACGTACACATCACAGTTAGAATGCCTGAATCTCGTAGATATATAGATTGTTTTTGAGATCATTAGCGGTATTGGTGGCCCCCTATAGCAGGATAGTTGTCACCGCCGATACTGGCTCTATAGTTGCAGTCATTCGCAGTCCAAGCAAAAACTAAACGGTGATGAATGCTGCCTAGAAGTTATTTTAGACAGCAGCCTGTTTGTGATTAGTGATTGCTCTACCCTAGACATAGCTCGACTACTCGCAAGAGTGTGAGTGATACTTGAACACTATTGGCAGTTGATAGTAACTACTGGTAATAACGGAGAAGAGAAGTGAAGACTACAGTTAGATGCTGATGGCTAGTAAGTGACAATTCAATGGCTGGTCTTAATTCGAGGTAGTGTAATCTGAGTTGGGTATTCATGCTCGACTACATAATGGCCAATGCCAGATTTAAATCAGTAAAGATTGCTGTCGCAAACTGGACATATTGCACCATTATGAATTAATGACAGTTACTAGAATAAAAAGTGTAGTATTTTAGGATCAAAAAATCCTCATGCCCACCGCTAAGCCAGCTTCTAAAGATAAGTAAGATAGCCACAAATTAAATATTCTAAACCAATAATGATTAATCTCTAACGATTCTCTAATATAAAAGAAAGCAAGTAGCGAAAGTCTACTGAGAATAACCATTCTATCGTAGAGTTTTTTGTTATCTATCTGAATATCATAGGTCACTCGTTATGATAACCCTACACTGATTGTGCAATTGTACACAGAAAATGTTACAATCTAGCTACAAGCTAGAAATACTCTTAGTTTGTAAACGAACAAAATCAGGTAGCCTCAGGTAAGTACCCTATACCAGTGGGTTCAAGATTGCGGAAAGACGTGATTTCTGCTATCTAGCACGATAACTATGCAGTATTCATTCGATTGCTGCCCTTTAAATCACCTAAATGCTAAAAAATCCAAACCTATGGAGAATTACCATGACATTTAACAAAAACCTACTTACCGCTGCGCTACTAACTGTTGGTGGCTTTGCCGCTATCTCTAGTGCGAATGCTGCTGGAACAGTTGAAGACACATTTGATGTCAAACTTAAGATTGATTCGGTTTGTACCGTGGTAGCTAGTGGCGCTGTAATTGACTTTGGTTCACAAGACGCAGGTGCTCTCGCAGATACTGTAGGTATAGTAACGTCTTCTTCAACAATCAATGTGAACTGCTCTCTAAATGCTCCCTATGTCGTTAGCTTAGCATCAGTGAACGTACCTAGTACTACAGGTACAGGTACTATGAATGGGCCAGGAGATGATGTTATTACATATCAATTATACTCTGATTTATTAGGGGCGGACGTGTGGGGTAATGACGGCGTACTTTCTGGTGCCATCGGCAATAGTGTCTCTGGAACAGGAGAAGGCTTATCTACAGCAGCTACTACGCATCAAGTATTTGCTAAATTAACTAGCACTACAGATATTCAGCTAGGTGATTATAGTGATACCGTTACCGCTTCTGTAATCTACTGATATTTGTGTTAAGTCTCTGGTTACGCCGTGTTGCGAGACCCGCTGTTATCTCTAGCTTGATACTGTTTAGTAGTGGAGCAATGGCGAGTGGCCTACAGGTCTCTCCCATCTCCTTGAGCTTACAAGCTAGAGAAAATGCCAGTGGCCTGACCCTTAGTAATACTGCTGACACTATGATAAACGCGCAAGTGCGCGTTTATCAGTGGTCGCAGGATGAAAAAGGCGATCAGCTCACGCCCTCACGAGGATTATTGGCCAGTCCGCCAATGATTAAGCTTAACTCTGGCGAAAGACAACTTATCCGAATTATCCGCGCTAAGGCACCGCCACAAGGCGCTGGAGCGGCGGAAGACAGTTATCGAATTTTGGTTAATGAGTTGCCAACCCAGTCTCTTGTACAGAAGAAGGGATTACAATTTGCGTTAAGCTACTCTTTACCGGTATTTGTGCAGCCTGTTGGTGTTGTTAAGACCAGCCCACAGTTGCAATGGCGCTATAGCTTGCAACCCGATGATAAGCAGATTAAATTACGCGTCAGTAATAGCGGCAATGGTCATGCCCAATTAGCTAGAATGAGTATGATAGATTCTGCTGGTAATAGTATTGATCTAAATCAGGGTTTACTTGGTTATGTTTTGCCGGGCTCCACCATGAACTGGACACTGAAGATACCGCCATCCATTCTGAAAAATGGAATGACAGCTGGTAAATTCAAGGTAATGATCAATGGCACTCAGACGATGCAAGACGCCATACTGGACAATTCCATTCGCTAAAGCAGTTTTGCTGCAGAGTATGGCAGCATCTGTCAGCCACGCTGTCGAACCCAACGAGTTTGCCCCTTCTGCTAGTGCTGCTAAAGATATTGCCTCTCAAGACATTACATCTACAATAATTGATGATACTAGGCTTGCCCAGCTCGACCTAGACAGTTACAGCATTGATAATGAAGCTGGTCTCGATCTATATCTGGACGTCACGCTCAATCAAACCAGCTCTGGTTTGGTACATTTTGTTTACCGCGAAGACCAACTTTGGGCGAGCGTTGATGTGTTGCAACAGCTCGGCTTTATAGTGCCGCCCAAAATCATGGAACCAATAGCGCTAAATAGCCTATCAGATATCAAGGTTGATTATAATGCCCGCCAGCAAAAGGTGAGTATTATTGCACCGTTGGGTCTGCTCGATCTAGATACCACCGTACGTAACACACGCAGTAATCAGCGTCCGCAACCTACCGCATCGCCCGGCATGTTATTGAATTATAATATTTATGGTAGCCAAACTCAGGATAATGCTAAAAATCTAAGCGCTTTTACAGAGCTGCGTGCGTTTAGTACTCTTGGTGTACTAAGTTCTACGGCATTGACCACAGCCACTCACTCTACTGGCAATAGTAACAGTAATAATGACAAAGATTGGGACGGTCGCACCGTGCGTTTGGATACCAGTTGGAGTAAATCATTCCCTGATAAGCTGCTTACAGTTCGTGCTGGTGATATCCTCACAGGCGCATTGTCATGGACACGCTCTACGCGCCTAGGTGGTCTACAGTTTGGTACTAATTTTGACTTACAACCTTATATGGCAACCACTCCATTGCCTTCATTTTTTGGTTCTGCCACCTTGCCCTCAGCAGTAGAGCTGTATGTGAATGGACTTAAGCAATATAGCGGGGACGTACCCGCTGGACCATTTGAGCTACAGACCGCTCCTAGTTTCAGCGGCGCAGGCAATGCCCAGTTGATAGTTACCGATGCATTAGGGCAGAGTACTACGCTTGAGTTTTCTTTATACGACGCCCATCGCTTGCTACAGCCGGGTCTTTCCGACTGGTCGGTAGAGCTCGGCGCTGTGCGCGAAAGCTATGGTAACAAGTCCTTTGATTACGGTAATAATATTGCGGCTAGTGGTACTTGGCGTTATGGGGTGAGTAACCGTTTTACCGCAGAAACCCATGCCGAAGTGACCAATGGACTCAGTAATGCGGGGGTCGGTGGTACTTGGTTGCTAGGTAGCGCAGGCGGTATCTTGTTCGCATCATTGGCCGGCAGCGAGAGCCAAGGTCAGAGCGGCGCGCAATACAGCGCCAGCTACTCTTGGAATAACAGTCGCTTTAATATCGGAATTAGTGCCCTAGGCACTCAAGGCGCTTATCGTGACGTCGGTACACAGTATGGATCTGCCCCTGCCCGCCGTAGTGAGCAGATCTCGACAGGCTATAGCACCGAATCTTTAGGTAGTTTTGGTATGAGCTATAACCAAGTGGCACTTGCCGAGCAGGAGACCACACAGTTTGCCAGCGCCTATTGGAGTAAGTCCTTTGGCCGGCGCCTCAGCCTGAACGCTAACTTCAATCAAGATATCAATGACTCTGCTAATAACAGTGCCTCGATTGGCGCCTCATTCTCGCTAGGCCGTGATATCTCGGTTAACAACAGTTTGCAACACACAGACGAGCGTAATATCTTGGTGGCTGATGTATCGCGATCCGCTCCGAGTGCTGGTGGCATAGGCTGGCGCGCTCAAGCACGGCATAGTTTGGATAACAGTTCGGACAACGGCGCAGAGAACAATGACAGCAGTGGCGGACTGGCAGAATTGAGTTACCTGGGTCGCTTTGGCCGAGTACAAGCGGGTGTCAGCGTCAACGATGACAGCTATTCTACTTATGCCAGTGGCACAGGCTCACTAGTCATGATGGGCGGAGGCGTCTTTCCAACCCGCCAAATCAACAGTGGTTTTGCGGTAGTCTCTACTGATGGTATCGCCAATGTGCCCGTACTCCTACAAAATAGTCCCATTGGCACCACCAATAGTCGTGGTCTGTTATTAGTATCGCCGCTGAACGCTTACCAAAGCAATAAAATTGGCATTGATCCTATGGGTTTGCCCGCTGATCTGCGTATTGACAAGGTTAGCATTGAAGCCACCCCAACTGATCGCGCTGGCACTCTGGTTACCTTTGGTATTACGCCGGTGCGCGCAGCCTCCGTTATTCTCATAGACAGTAGTAATCAACCGCTGCCATTAGGCAGTCAAGTAAGACTGCTTACCAACACGACTGTACCATCGACCATCGTTGGTTTTGATGGTGAGGTATATCTGGATAAGCTGGATGAGCATAATGTGCTAGAGATAATCAATCCCTCTGGTGATATCTGCACTGTCAGCTTTGACTATCAAAAGCAGGGTGATGAGATTCCATTACTCGGTCCCCTCATCTGTCAAAAGGTACAAGAATCATGAAACTACTTCAATGGAATTACTGTTTATGTTTGATCTCAATGGCCTTCTGGTTACCAGCAAGCAATATACAGGCCGCTACTATGCCTCGAGTGGATTGCACAGCGAGCATGAGTACCAGTACTATAAACTTTGGTAATGTAACTCAAGCTAACTTTAATGATGCCAACAGCACTACTGCAACCTTAAACTACAATTGTACTAACAGAGGCATAAGGAGTGGGTATGTTTCGGTTTGCCTCGCAGTTGATGGTGGTTCCTCTGCCCCTACTGTCGTTTACCCACGTTATATGAGTAATACTACAGACAATACTCGTAAATTAGCATTCACCATGAAACTACCAAACGATATACTTTGGGGCACCCGTAGAGGTGATGGTTCGGAATACAACTCAGGACCAATCGTTATGCCTAGGAGGCCAGGTTTTTTAGGTTCTCAATCCTCTATCTCAGGTAGCGTTATCATCAATGCATCTCTACTCTCAAAAAATGGCAATTCCCTCGCCACATCAGGATCTTATATCGCTAACTTTAATGGTGGCCATACCGCATTGACATTCAAAGCCGAAGAAGACTTGGGTTCCGCTAATTGCGCAACAGGAGATCAAGATGACGATAGATTCTCGTTCACAGTCCAAGCTAACGTCATTGACAGCTGTAAAATCAACACTACTTCCGATATCAACTTGGGTTCTCATCCGGCGAATGAAACTGATATTCTTGGCAACAGCAATGCCATCAATATGACCTGCACAAATGAAGCTTCCTATTACATTGATTTGACTCCTTCCAACGACAACACTAATGGTGCGGGCGTTCTGAAGGGTTCCGGTAGCAATACTGACAAGGTGCCTTATCAATTGCGTTCTACTGCTGGCACTGGCGGAAAGATATGGGGCAACACCGCCACTACTACTGACGTGGGAAATGGCGTTCCAGGTATCGGCAGCGGAGTATTTCAGACACAGACTGTATATGTCACCGTGCCCAGCGCCGACTTCAAACCAGACAACTATTCCGACACCGTGACTATTAGAGTGAATTATTGAGAACTTTGGTCTTTCTATTATATTCAAACTATCGTTCCAATGACAAATAATCTAAGTGTGTTTTTGACTTTAAATCTTTAAATATAATAAAATGCAGCGCCATTGCACTCCAAAGGATAAAACCAGTGCCTCCCTTAAAATACATCGCTCATTACTCCGAGCAAATTCAAGCGCAAGCAGGAATACTGATCAGCAATGGCCAGTTGGGAGATTATCTTGACAAAAAATATAATGATAAGCATCAAATACAAAGCGATAAAGCGCTGTATCACTATATAAATGAGCTAAAAAACCAGTATATGCGTAAAAGCAGCTCTCTCACTCAAGTCAGTTACAACAGTAAACTGGCCGTGTTGCAACAGGCACTAGGCATTCATACCTATCAATCTCGAGTGCAAGGCAATAAGTTGAAATCACACAATAGCATCACGGTGGCCAGCTTGTTTAAAGAAGCACCACCTGAGTTTTTGCGGATGATCGTGGTACATGAGTTAGCACATTTCAAGGAAAAAGAGCATAACAAAGCGTTCTACCAATTATGCTGTCATATGGAACCTGATTATCATCAATTCGAGCTAGATACCCGCTTGTGGTTGCTGTGGCGCGACCTATAATTTTCCTTAGTGGTTATCAGTATGTGGTATGTGGTATGTATTGAACGGTAGTTTTCCAACTAACAAATACAAGTGCTCTAACAAGGTCTTTCACAATATTTAGTAGCAACAATCACTTTGATAGCTTGTTATCGACCGTTTATTGTGGCGGTGAATTTTAGGTAGTCCACACATGCAATTAAGAGCTATAAATAGCCAGTTACCTTTAAGCATAACAATCACCTTAACTTTCCTCTCTAAAGACCAGAGATATTGCGAGTAGCAGCCTATTTGATAATGGTTTATGATAAGTCATAAATATTGATTCTTTTAAATATAAGCGAACCATGATTTTTATAACTAATACCATCAGCCTCAATGATCACGAGATAGAAACTAGCGCTATACGCGCTCAAGGTGCAGGCGGGCAAAACGTCAATAAAGTATCCTCTGCCATTCACTTACGCTTTGATATCAAAGCCTCCAGTCTCAGCGACGCTCACAAACAGCGCTTATTAGAAAGCAAAGACAGCCGTATTAACAAAGAAGGTGTGCTGATTATTAAAGCACAGCAATTTCGCACCCAAGAAAGAAATAAGGTTGATGCCCTTAAGCGTCTGCGGCAATTTATAGTAAAAGCCACTTACGTTAGTAAAACTCGAAGACCTACTAAACCGAGCAGAAATGCTCAGCGTAAACGTGTGGACAAAAAAACACAGCGAGGTAGAACAAAGTCGTTGCGCGGGAAGGTTGATTTTTAAGTCAGCTAAAAACTGGAACTCATTTGACTGGTTGACGGTCATAAATTGGAGAAAGCACTTAACAATTAAGACAGCTATAAAGCAATTTTAACTATTGAGTGCTTATTCATAAGACAGTCATTAAAGCGTGTTATCAATATCAACATTAAATATTAACTTATTATTTAACCTGCTCTACCTTACTCTCATCTAGCTTAGTAATAGTAAACCCAGTAAAGCCAAATAATATCGTTAGCAGCAGCGACAGATAACAGAAGAAGGCATAAGGCAGATATTCAAGCACTGGCACGCCTAATGCTTGGCTGATAAACACACCACATACACTCCAAGGGACCAATGGGTTAATGACCGTACCGGCATCTTCAATGGTGCGTGATAAGTTTTTAGGATGTAGATTTAAGCGCTCAAAGGTAGGACGGAAAGCGGTACCTGATAATAGGATACTTAAATACTGCTCACCGATTAGGACGTTGATACTTAAGGCTGCCATAGCAGCGGCAAAGATGGCGCGACCTGAACTGGTCAGCATATCTCTGATACCTAACAGTAGCGCAGGCAAGATACCCAATGCGCGTAGCAGACCACCTAAACTTAATGCCAATATCACAATAGTCTGTGTAAAGAACATGCTCTGCATACCACCGCGTGAGATCATGCCGCCTACTTCGCCTAGCTCTAAGTTTTCGGCAGGCGCATAGCCGCCAAACATGTAGTTACCTAACTGTCCGATACTGGGGGTACTGTGCAAATAGGTAATGATTAAAGCGGTAGCAATCGTGTAAATGATGGTATAGATAGCATTCACTCGGCATAACGCTAACACGACCAACACGATAAACGGTAGTACTGAATAACCATTCACTAAGCCACTATCGACCAGTTGCGACTGCAATAGGGTAACTTGATCTAAATTGCCAGTACCAGCCTGCCCAGAGAAGAACCAAAACAGCCCCGCAGTGATGAGCCAAGCTGGCACAGTGGTATACATCATATTACGAATATGCTCAAACAGATCAATGCCCACGACCGAAGAAGCAAGCGTACAAGTATCTGATAGTGGGGACATTTTGTCGGCAAAGAATGCGCCTGAGACTATGGCACCTGCAGCGATAGCGACGTTGGCATCGAAGGCATTACTCATCCCAATAAAAGCCACGCCTATCGTCGCTACCGTGGTCAAACTACTGCCCAGCGCTACCCCGATAATTGAGGTCAAGACAAAGGCAGAGATATAATAATACTGCGGAGATATCAGCTCAAAACCATAATACATAATGGTGGGAATAGCGCCCGACATCATGAGAGCGGCGACTAGCAATCCAATAAAGAATAATAAATAGATAGCACCAATACCACTGGCGACGCCGGAGGACATTTGTTCCTGCATCTTCTCAAAGCTTAAGCCCTTAAACATACCTAGGGCCAGCAAAACAGCAATAGCAAGCATTAATGATAGGTGCGGAACCCAACCAAAGCCAATCATGGTGACACCCATAATCGCGATGACCACGCTAGCAATGATAAAAGCTACCTTAGGAGATAGCTCAGTAAGTACTTGTGGAGGCATAACACATCCTTATGTTACCAATTTGGTTTGGATTCTTAGAATTTTATTTAGTTGTTATAATTCAGGAGCTATATTTTACGGACTATATTTTACGGACCATATTTTACAGGCTCTAATTGATTTAGAGCCTGTAAAGTATAATTTAGAGACTAGGATTATTTATCGAGCAATTTATCAGTTTTTGCTGCCATGATAAAATCGTTGCTATGTAGGCCTTTAATACTGTGCGACCACCACGTAACCGTCACTTTGCCCCATTCCACTAGCATGCCAGGATGATGCCCTTCTGCTTCGGCAATATCTCCTAGTCGATTGGCAAATGCCATAGCCTTAACAAAGTTTTTAAACTTATATTTACGCTGCAATTGATTAACGCCATCAACATTAATCAATGACCAATCAGGAATCTGTTTTAACAGCTCGCTTGCTTCTGCATCGCTGACTGTTGGCGCACCGATACGGCAGACTTCACAGCTGGCTTGTGATAATTCGGTCATGCTACTCTCCAATTATTGTTTTGAGTTGTGCTAGGTTTTTTTAATTTAATCTGATCTGATCTGATTTATTGAATGGTTTGATTTAGCCAATAAGTTATTTAGGCACTCTTTGCTGGGTAGGTGGGCTCAAACAGACCTAATGACAGCGCTTTTTTGACCACACTCATGATGTCACTATCGACGATATCAAATAATGTGTCTAGATGATCAATGGCATAGTAAATAGGCTGGATTTGATCTATACGATAAGGGGTACGTAGCACATCCAGCAAATCAAATGCTCGGCACTCTGGCTGATTGTCGGGGTCATCGCTTAGCGCATATACAGTTTCAGAAGGTGAGCTTAATATACCGCCGCCATAAATTCTACGCGATTCCTTACCTTGGTCACCGCTCTGCCCGACCAAGCCAAACTCGATGGTAAACCAGTATAACCGTGCCAAACACATCCGCTCTTCTTTACTCGCACTTAGCCCCAACTTGCCATAAGTCTCGTTAAAGGTGGCAAAAGCAGGATGGGTAAGCAGCGGACAGTGTCCGACAATCTCATGAAAAATATCAGGCTCTTCAATATAGTTCATATCCTCAGAACGACGGATAAAGGTGGCTACTGGGAAGCGTTTATTTGCTAAAAGTTTAAAAAACTTACCGAAGCTAATCAATGCGGGCACAGCAGCAGTCTGCCAACCGGTGGTGTCTTGTAGTACCGTATCGATATCATACAGTTGTGGAATTTGGTTGGCAGGAAGATTTAGCTTCTCTAGCCCTGTTAGATACTCTGAGCAGGCGCGATTTGGTATTTTTGTAGCTTGACGAGCAAGCAGCGCTTGCCACATGGCATGCTCATTGTCGCTATAGTCAATATGACCACGGGCGTCGATTTGATGCGACACATAGGGTTTCTTTTCATTATTAATTTGGTCGCTGCTAGTCTTGGTGCTATTAGCATTGCCATTATTAGGATTGGGGGTTTGAATATTAGAAGCTGTGCGTTCCATGCCTGCTGTCCTTCTGAAGTCGGTTCACTATAGTTGTACTACCATGCCATTCTTTCTAGCTGTATAGTCAGTTCACAATAAAAAAGGGTCGTGTATAGCAATAGTAATGTGCCACTGGTATAAATCTTTCTTGCTTGCTGCTCGCAAGCGTGACAGAGGCTGCAAAAAATTCATCCCAGTAGCACTGTACCTTTTTTAAATTGAATCGACTATATAAGTGTTACCGTCTTCGCTTGGTTTTTTGGTGGTAGTTTTATATTGAACTCATTATTATTTTGTTCTGAATTTGGGGCTGTTTATTAGCGATGCTTTATTCGTAATATTTTGATAGCGATACCTTAGTAGTGGCAGGACAAATTTCTTTCTATCCTGCCCGTTACTGTTACTGACTGAACTATTTACTGTGCTTCAGTTTCAGTTTGACCAATAACGCCGCGGTTGATTTGATCACGTTCTATCGATTCAAATAGCGCTTTAAAGTTACCTTCACCAAAGCCATCTTCATAATCGCCTTTACGCTGGATAAATTCGAAGAATACTGGGCTACCAAGGATGGTTTCAGAGAAAATCTGTAGTAGCAGACGCGGCGTACCACCCTCTGTTGTGCCATCTAGCAAGATGCCGCGCATCTGTAGGTCAGAGATATTCTCACCATGACCCGGTAAACGCTCATCAAGCATTTTATAATAAGTATCCGTTGGCGCAGTCATCAACGGAATACCGGCGTCTCTAAGCTTATCAATACTAGCAAATAAGTCATCACTTGCTAAGGCAATATGCTGAATACCTTCGCCATTAAAGTGCATCAAATACTCTTCGATTTGTCCGCCGCCTTGCTTGGACTCTTCGTTCAGTGGAATACGAATTTTGCCATCAGGCGCGGTCATCGCTTTACTGGTCAGTCCGGTGTGTTCGCCTTTTATATCAAAAAAGCGGATTTCGCGGAAGTTAAATATGCGCTCATAAAAGGTGGCCCAATAGGCCATGCGACCACGGTAAACGTTATGGGTGAGATGATCGATGACTTTAAAACCATGGCCAATCGGACGTCTATCAACTTCTGGAAGAAACTCAAAATCGACATCATAAATAGATTCACCATCTTTGAAACGATCTATCAGATAAATCAGTGAGCCACCGATACCTTTGATAGCGGGTAGTCTAAGCTCCATAACACCAGTCGGTACGTCTACTGGCTGGGCACCGTTTTCAACCGCTAACTCGTAGGCTTTTTTGGCATCTTTAACTCGAAAGCCCATGCTACAAGCTCCAGCGCCATGTTCTTCAACAAAATAGCTGCCTTGGCTTTTAGGTTCACGGTTTAGAATGAGGTTGATGTCCCCTTGACGGTATAAAGCGACATCTTTAGATCTATGGTTGGCAACATGGGTAAAACCCAGCTGCTCAAAAAGTGCAGATACTGCTTCAGGTTCAGGTGAGGCGAATTCGACGAAGTCAAACCCGTTTAGACCCATTGGGTTTTCAAATAAATCTGCCATTGCAATCATCCTTAATGTCAATTGGTGGTGTAAAAACCATAAAAATATAATGCTAAAAAATAGCTTGAATCAATAATTCTTATTGACGATGCGTTTATATTAGATTAGCTTGATTTATAAGACTAATTGTATTTAATGATTTATTTATCAGGTTTTCTTATGAATGTAAGTATTCGCCAGCTAGATGCTTTTATCAAAGTCGCTGACAACGGCAGCTTTACTCGTGCCAGTGAGCAGATGCATTTGACCCAGTCTGCCGTTAGCGGATTGATTAAAGAGTTAGAGACCAACCTCGAAATAGTGTTGTTTGATCGCACTACCCGCCAGCTGTCGTTGTCTACAGTAGGACGAAATCTGCTACCGCAAGCTCGTAGAGTGCTCAATGAGATGCACTTGTTTGTCAATGAAGCAAGCAGTTTGACTAGCCTTGCACAAGGTCAAGTACGCTTGGCAGTATCGCAATTTGCCGCTTCATCCATGCCTGCGGTGGTGGCACAATTTACTAAAGAGTATCCCGATATTAGCGTGTCGTTGTTAGATTGCTCAGCAGAAAACGTGCTTGAACACATTCAAAATATTGAGGTAGATTTGGGTGTAGGAGTAGAGCTTAGCTTTATGGAAGTAGACGATGACGTCAGTGCCGATTTGTTATATCAGTTGCCGTTTTGCGTGGTGATGCCTGATAATCATGAGTTGGCTCAACAAAGCGAGATAAGTTGGCAACAGCTGCTAGGAACCCCGCTCATTACCCTAAACGGTCCTATTAACGAGCAAGTATCCGCTGAACTGGATGAAGCCGTTGCTACCCATATACAGCAGGCACGCTATAAGGTGAACTTTATGTCCACGGCGCTGGAGATGACCCGTCAAGGCTTTGGTATCACCTTATGTCTGCCCTATATGCCTGAGGTGATTGACTGGGTAAGTGCCAATGGGCTACAAATGCGCACGCTGTCACAACCTGTCAAAATGCGACGGTTTTTTATCTATCAGCGCTCCTCTCGAGGGTTATCGCCTGCTAGTATTATTTTTAAACAGTTTTTACAAACCTATTTTGACAGCCATTTCAAAGACTTACAGAGTTTTTAAGAAGGGTTTAAAACATATTTTAATAGCTAAAAGAACGAATTAACGGGTTGCGGGTAAATCTAACGTTGAGTTAATAATCAATCTGGTCTATGCTTTTTAGCAGCTCAATTTATATTTTGTTGTATAAAAAATAAGGGAAATAACATGTTTGAACGTATCGATTATTACGCTGGTGACCCAATTTTAGGGCTGATGGAAAAATTTTTGGCGGATAGTAATCCTAAAAAAGTAAATTTAGGCATTGGGATTTATTACGATGAAGCCGGTGAATTACCGGTACTCGACTGTGTAAAAACAGCCGAACAGCGCATTGCCGATCCTATTTCCCCTAGACCTTATCTGCCAATGGCAGGACTGCCTGGACATCGTAAAGGCTGTCAGGAGCTATTATTTGGTAAAGGCGCTCCAGTCTTGCAAGAAAATCGGGTCGCGACCATCGCGACCATTGGCGGCTCTGGCGCATTAAAAGTGGGCGCTGAGTTTATCCATCAGTGGTTCCCACAGTCTAAATGCTATGTCAGTGATCCTACTTGGGGCAATCACATTGCCATCTTTGAGGGCGCTGATGTCGAAGTGGGCACCTACCCTTACTATGATAAAGCCACCAGTAGTGTCAGATTCGATGACATGGTCAGCTTTATTGAAAAGTTAAATAAAAATGATGTGGTGTTATTGCACCCTTGCTGTCATAACCCAACCGGCTTGGATTTGACCCAAGCGCAATGGGATACGGTGCTAGAGGTCATTCAACAGCGTGAACTGATCCCATTTATGGACATCGCTTATCAAGGTTTTGGCGCAGATATGGACAGCGATGCTTATGCTATTCGTAAAGCCGTCGATATGGGTTTGCCAGTATTTGTCAGTAATTCGTTTTCTAAAAACCTATCGCTATATGGCGAGCGTGTCGGTGGGCTCTCAGTCGTTTGCCCTACCACAGATGAGGCCGAGCGTGTCTTTGGTCAGCTCAACTTTTTGGTCCGTTGTATCTACTCCAGCCCACCATCACATGGCGGACGTGTGGTTGATATCGTCATGAATGACGAGCAATTACACCAGCAATGGGTTGGCGAAGTTTATGACATGCGTGACCGTATCAAAGCCATGCGTATTAAGCTCAAATCGGTATTAGAAGCCAATCTCCCTGAACATGATTTTGATTATATTACCCGTCAAAACGGCATGTTTAGCTTTACCGGATTGACACCTGAACAAGTCGAACGCCTACAAAGCGAGTTTGGCATCTACATGATATCCAACTCCCGTATGTGTGTGGCAGGCCTCAATATCAGTAACATTGACTATGTTGCCAATGCGATGGTAGCAATCTTAAAAGCTTAAAAGACTGATGCTCAATTTATATTAAATAAAAATCTGATTTCAAAAAAGCTGGGCGATTGCTCAGCTTTTTTATTTAACGAGACTTTTATGCCGCAACACCTTATTCCAGAATAAATCATTCTAAAGCAACCTATAGTTAATCCAATTTAAAAACGGCACAGTGCTACTGGAATGAATTTTTTGCAGCCTCTGTCACGCTTGCGAACAGCACGCAAGAAAAACCTATACCAGTAGCACGTTGATACAAGCGTATTCCTTTTATTTTGAATCGACTATATTATGAAATAAGCTAACGAACAAAGACTAGTTTATACGAGCCAGATAGCAAACTAAGCAGCAAACCAAATAGCAAACGAGTTACTAAAACTCCTTGCAATATGACTGGTTATAAATTACATTATTCGTAAGCAGTTAACTATATCGTAATTTATTGCACTGATTCTTATTATAGTATAGTCAATGAAAAGTAATATCGATACATAACCTACTGCTGGTATACGTTTTTCTTGCTTGCTGTGCCTACGCAGACAGAGGCTACAAAAAGCGTATATCAGCAGTACCCTAGCGTTTTTAAGGTATTTTAACTATACCTAAGAAATTACTACATTATTTAAGCCACTTATACTCATTTAGCAAGGAGCATTCCATGTCAACGATTGACAAAAACCTCACTTCATTTATCAATATCGCTAGCGATTCTGACTTCTCAATTCATAACTTACCTTATGGTATTTTCAGTGAAACTGAAGACACTACTGGCAATAACAAACGCCGTGCCGGTGTGGCCATTGGCGAGCATGTCTTAGATTTATCGGTACTTGAAACCGAAGGTCTGCTGACGCTAGAAGGTGGCCCCTATTTTGATCAGCCCACGCTAAACCCTTTCATTGAGTCCGGTCGCGACAACTGGACGAAAGCGCGCAACACTATCCAAGCCCTACTCTCTGCCAACAGCAAAACTTTAGGTGATAACCAAGAGTTGCAGCAAAAAGCGCTGTTTAAGCAAGCAGACGTCACCATGCATTTGCCAGTACGCGTTCCCGGCTACACTGACTTTTATTCTTCTAAAGAACACGCCACCAACGTCGGCACCATGTTCCGCGATCCTGACAATGCCTTATTGCCCAACTGGAAAGAGATGCCGGTGGCTTATAACGGTCGCGCCAGCACCGTCATCGTCAGTGGTACCGATATTGTCCGCCCTTCAGGCCAGCTAAAACCCAGCCCTGATGAGCGTCCTATTTTCTCACCTTGTAAGCGTCTCGATTTCGAACTTGAGACCGCCTTTATCGTCGGTCAACCTAACAAAATAGGTCAGCCTATCGCGATCGAAAACGCCTGGGATCATATCTTTGGCATGGTGTTATTTAACGACTGGTCAGCGCGTGACATTCAAAAATGGGAATATGTGCCATTAGGTCCATTTAATGCCAAAACCTTTGCTTCTGAGATTTCACCTTGGATTGTCACTTTAGACGCGCTGCAACCTTTTAGAACCTCCACCCCTACTCAAGATCCACAGCCGCTGGCTTACTTGCGTGATAAAACGACTGATAACAGCTTTGATATTAATTTGTCCGTAGAGCTGCTACCGGCAAATGCTGCCAGTACTGATAGTGCAACGGTTCTGTGTGGAAGTAACTTTAAATATCTGTACTGGTCGATGACCCAGCAGCTTACCCACCATACTATCTCTGGTTGTAAAGTAGAGGTCGGTGACATGATGGGTTCAGGTACGATTTCAGGGCCAACGCCAGATACTTTTGGCTCAATGCTAGAGCTGGCTTGGAACGCAACCAAACCTATTACACTAAATAATGGTGAAACGCGCAGCTTCATTGAAGATGGCGACACCGTAATCATGAAAGGTTATGCCGAAAAAGAGGGTGTCCGTGTGGGCTTTGGTGAGGTACGCGGTACGGTATTACCCGCTTTAGACTTTAATTTTTCTGACTAGCAGTCCTTTAGCTAACAGTCGTCTAAATAAAAGCTCTAGATAACAGCTAAAGCACCGTATGAATCGTCATCCAGTTCAGTTCAGTTCAGTTCAGTTCAGTTTAGCTTAGTTCAGCTCAGTCACAGTAAAGCAGCCACTTTGTTTTTATGATGATTAAACCTCTTTTACTGTGACTGCCCTCTTTTAATTATTTGTCAGAAGGATATTGATAATGACCTTTAAAATAGAACAAATCCATCACGTCGCTTATCGCTGCAAAGACGCGAAAGAGACCGTCGAATGGTATCAAAAACACCTTAACATGGACTTTATCTTAGCGTTCGCTGAAGATCATGTGCCGTCTACCCACGCCTTTGACCCTTATATGCACATCTTCTTAGATGCCGGTAATGGCAATGTATTGGCGTTCTTTGAGGTGCCCAATCAACCTGAGATGGGCTTTGACCCCAACACCCCAGACTGGGTACAGCATCTAGCGATGAAAGTAAAAGACCGCGATACCTTAATGGCGGCTAAAAAGCATTTAGAAGAAGGCGGTATTGATGTTATCGGGGTTACCAATCATGGTATTTTTCATTCTATTTATTTCTTCGATCCTAATGGTCATCGCATGGAACTGACCTACGATGATATTACTTCAGAAGAAAAAGTCTCGATGATTACTGAAGAAATCAAGAAAGATATGCTTGAGGAATGGACGCGTACCAAACGTGCCCCAGGCCATACTCACTTTTTGCATGCTGAAGAGCTTGCCGAAGCCAAAGAGCAGGTTCCGGTTGGGGAATAGTTGAATACAAAAGGGCTCGATATAAAAATATTTTAGATAACCATAACCGCTAAGCAACTTGATAACGTTGGGCTATCGCGCGTATTTTGTCAGCTACTTCATGCTGTTTACTCATAGGTAATTGCTCTGAAGTACCGATAACTGTGATGGCATACTCTAAGAGGCTCTCTTTAGCAAACGTCTCTTTAAGAAGGGCATCTGTATCGACCTCTGTAGCATGGGTAAGTTTTGGCAACAGTACTGGGATAGTAATAGCGTTGATTCCCATTAACATATCACCGGTGACTGTCGCATAACCCTGCGCGCGGATATCAGCTTGTAGCTGGGTAAAGTACTGCCATTTGTCCGATGCCTCAGCGCTGCTTAGTGGCTTAGCGCTATCAGATTTACTCTGCCATTCTGCAATCACTAGTGGTTTGATGACCGCATCTGGTTGATAGCTAGCAAACAACTGCCCTGTCGCTGAAGTAGTAAGCGGCATGCGTGAGCCTATACGTGTGATGATACTGATCGGGCTATCTGGCTCAACAGACTGAATAATAATAGGTCCTTCGCTAAACCACTTGGCGATTTGCACGCCGCAGTTTAGAGTATCTTTGATAGCGTTGGCAGCAGTAGTGAGTCGCTCCAAGATATTATTTTGATTCAGTCCAGTATGCCCCAGTGCTGCTAAGGTCTTCACTCTTTCGCCCAAACTATAGCGTCCATCACTGAGCTGGCTGGCATAGCCTTTACGAATCAGGCTAACCAAGTAACGATGAGATTTTGCTGGGTGCATTTGCATCGCTTGAGCAATGTCTTTTAGCATCATGGGTTCATTATGCCCTATGAGTACATCTAATATCGACAATCCAATCTCAAGTGACTGCACGCCACTCTGGTTCTTGTTCGATGTTAACGCGTTATCTGATGGCATTATTTGCTCAGTTAAATATTATTTGCTCAGTTGAATACAACTAGGACTTGATGCTGGTATTTGATTATTTAGAATAGGTTGCTACAGAGTTTTCGGTGTAAAGCGTCTAGCCTATAGCTACCTATAACCCTTCTTCAAATTTAACTGATCTTTTATGATGACTGATTATATAGGTAATAATGAGCGTTTGATACACGCCCAAAAAGGAGAACAATAATGATGCAGCTTTATAATTACTTTCGCAGTACTACCTCTTACCGTACTCGTATTGCCCTGAATCTTAAAGGTTTAGATTACGATTATATCTCGGTTAATTTGGCCCAAGACGAACAATTAGAGTCAGCATTTAAATCTATCAATCCGCAAGGACTAGTGCCAGTTCTACAGACCGATGACTTACTGCTGTATCAAAGCCCCGCTATTTTAGAATGGTTGGAAGAAACTTATGCACAAAATCCTCTATTGCCTAAAGATGCGGCAGGTCGTATGCAAGTACGTGCACTAAGCGCCATGATTGGTTGTGATATCCATCCTCTTAATAATCGGCGTATTTTACAGTATCTACGTAATGAGTTGACGGTTGGCGAAGATGAGGTTATGACCTGGTGCCGGCATTGGATGATTGAGGGCTTTGCTGCTTTAGAAAAGCTATTGGCCGCAGATAAATCACGTGGAAAATTCTGTTATGGCGACAGTCCAACGTTTGCAGATTGCTATTTAATCCCGCAGGTCTCCTCCGCTCGTCGCTTTAAAGTAGACTTAAGCCCTTATCCTAATATTGTCGCTATCGATGAACACTGCCGGTCACTTAAGGCATTTTATGATGCTGATCCTGCGAGACAACCCGATGCACCACGAACTTAATGAACGCAATTGAGATTTACTAAAGGGCTAAGTTCTTAAGACTTTATTTGCTGTATTTAGGATGATAAATAAGGCCTAATAATCACCCTAAACGAAAATATTGCAAAGTTTATAGCTTTGGAGGTGCTTCAGAGGTGCTTCTTTGTTGGTTTAGATGGTTTTGCCATCTTCATGCCGCCCCATGTGACCAGAGCAACGCCGAGCGCGATGAGAGAGGCGCCTAGAATTAAACCTTCAGGCGGGCTCTCCCCTTGTAAGAATACTGCAACGGGAACGCCAACGATCGCTCCAACTGCCCCCAGTAGGCTCAACAGAACAGGCCCACCCGTTTTCTGCAGTAAGAATAGCAGCAGAAACTGTCCTGCAAAAATACCTGCCTGTACGACAATTAAACCAATTGGCAGGATTTCTCCATGAGGAACCACCAGTGAAAAGTCCGGTGAAATACTGACCATACCGAGCAAAATTGCAGCAGCAATTAACATACCGGGTGCGAGCGCACTGGGAGACGCATTGTCTGGCCAACGTAAGGAACGATAAATATTGCCAATGGCAAGTAAAACAGGACCACAGAGTGCTATCAAAATCCAGAACACGCTGGCATCTGGTGCAGAAAACTTGCGGGCTGCCAATACTGCGGCACCGGCAAGTGCGGCAGCGACTCCAAGCGCACGAATGATGTTGAAGCGCTCTATACGCAGCGCAAGCGCGCCAAGATAGGTGAGCAGCGGTGGTAACGCGATCATCAGTGCCACAAACCCTGCTCCGACATGCGGAATAGCCGAGAAAAAAATTAAATTGGAACCTGCAACGCTAACCAGCGCAGCGACTAAGTAATATTCGAAGCCACGGGCACTTAATGGCGGGTGCTCATGTCGCAGTAATGCGACTACTACTAGGATAAACGCGGCGCCCGTGATGGACCAAAACAGAAAGGCCAATGGGGTCAAACCAATTTCGCCCGCATATTTTGCTAGATTGGTAGAGATACCAAGTAATAATCCGCCAACTAAAAGACAAATAAAGGGAATGAGCCACACATTATTGTGCTGAGATATTCTCTGTTCTGTACAGTCACTCATGGCTTATCCTGATCATTTAAAACCTTCGTTGTCTTGTGCAAGCAGTTTGGCTACATCAAGAATATGTCTTGGTTAGCTTAGCAGTAATGAAGTATTTGATAGCAATTAAAGTATTTGATAACTTAGATTAACAAATGAGGTGCGGCAAGTATATTAAAGCCTTTCAAGGCTATGATAGCCGACGACTTATTAAAGTTAGCTATTTAAAGTTAGCTATAAGAATGGTAGAGAAACTCCTATAAAAACGACCTCACTCTTAAAGTAGGCAAGGCCAAAACGCTAAGTTTTATTACTTTAAGTTTCTTTTTTTATAGGAACAACAACCCTAAACCAATCACAACGCCACTGACAACCAATACAATGAGACAAAAGCCCATGATATCTTTGGCTTTGAGTCCAGCGATTGCCAGTGCTGGCAAGGCCCAGAACGGCTGGATCATGTTGGTCCAAGCATCGCCCCATGCAACGGCCATAGCTACTTTGGCTGGATCACTACCAAGCATTTCTGCAGCTTCTAACATAATTGGCGCTTGAACGGCCCATTGACCACCACCGGATGGCACGAAAAAGTTGACCAGTCCTGCACTTAGGAAGGCAAAAAGTGGCAGCGTGTCCGCGGTCGAAACACTGACGAACGCTTCTGACATAACGCCTGCCAAACCAGATGCCGTCATCATGCCCATAATCCCTGCATAAAACGGAAATTGAACGATGATAGCGCCCGCTCCTTTGACGGCTTCTTGAACGGCAATCAAATAGTTGCGAGGCGTTCCATGGAATATAATACCCAGGAACAAAAACATAAAGTTAACCAAGTCGAGCGTTAACGCAAAGCCATTTTGTGCGAAATAATAAACGACGAAGGCAATTCCCATTGCACCAATGACCATCGATAAAGTCCAGCTGTTTTCTAAGCGCTCTGCTGGGGTCATAGCCGATTTTGCCGGAAGTTCCTCAATGATCGGATCAATTAGAACTTTTGGGTCCACTGTAACCGTATCTTCTTTGCTCGGCATCATCAAACGGTTTAATAAAGGCACAATGATCACTAATGCCGCAACGATAATTAAGTTATAACTGGCAAAAATAGTGGCACTCGTTGGAATAATACCAATTTTGTCAACGAATGGATGTCCTTCTGTCGCAATTGACAACGGAATCGAGCCAGAAAATCCAGCATGCCAAATGATAAATCCAGAATAAGCACTGGCAATCAACAAACGGTAATCGACATGCTGCACACGTTTCGCTAATTCTTTTGCGAATAACGCGCCAATAACTAGCCCAAATCCCCAGTTGATCCAACTTGCTGCCAGTGACACTAAGGTTACCAAGATAATCGCACTACCTGGCGACTTTGCGAAACTCGCCAGCTTGCCTAAGCCTTTTTTGAATATTGGGCTGCTTGCCAGTACAAAACCAGTGACTAGCACCAGCACCATTTGCATCGAGAATGCGAGTAACGCCCAGAAGCCTTCACCCCAAAACGCCACCATTTGTACAGGTGAAGAATCAGTTAAGCCTAAGCCCAGTCCAAAAATAACCACGGTTAAGATAATGACGAATAAAAATGGATCCGGTAGATACCTTTCCATCAAATTATTCGAAAAACGGGGGATTCCTTTCATTTTTTAACTTCCTTTTTATCTAAATTTGCACTTCGTTTCTAATGCTACCTCATTCTTCCTTTTTATTCTTACTCATTCAGCAAAAATCCACTTTTCTGCTACGATGTTGACGTCTAAAACTGTCTTTGTGATTCTTTAACAAAAAAGCCTTTGTAGAGCAATATCGCTCTACAAAGACTTCCAGTCATTTTTATGTAAGAAAAAGTAGTCAGCATCTAGTTGGTAACACCTTATGTTTGATGACCGTGTCAGCAGGTATTTAATCTAAATGGCAGTGGCACAGAATTCGGGATGGGCTCCTAGGCGAGTGCCAGTGTAGTCGTTGATGGCTTGAAAACTCTCTTGACAGAACGCTTTGGTGATTTCGACCGGTACATTGAGATCCTGATTTCCTTCGCCATGATTTATTTGAGTTTCTTCAGATCGGTACTTCGCCAAAAACTAATAACAATTGTTTGAAAAACTGTCTAGTAATTATCCTTAAATTATGGCAAATTGCAGCCTCGTAATTGTAGGGTGTACTTATGGTTATGAATCAGACAAACAAACACAGACAACGACAACCCATCCTCAACGGTTAAGAGAGTATTATTACTCGTTTTAATGGCAGTGTTGACACTAGAATTAACACCAGACTTGCCGCTTTGAGACAGTTTGAGGAATAGAAGAATGGAAAGTTTGGTCAGTACCATAAATGGAATTATCTGGAGTTCAGCATTGATCTATCTATGCTTGGGCGCCGGTTTGTTTTATTCCATTATGACGCGCTTTTTACAAGTGCGTCTATTCGGTGAAATGCTACGTTTGATGTTTTCAGGGAAAGCCAGCGCCGATGGTATTTCATCCTTTCAAGCGCTCACCCTATCGTTAGCCGGCCGCGTGGGGATGGGTAATATCGCAGGGGTAGCAGCAGCTATCGGCTTTGGCGGCCCAGGGGCGATATTTTGGATGTGGGTGGTAGGGTTCTTAGGCGCTGCTACCGCTTATGTCGAATCGACAATGGCTCAAATTTATAAAGAAAAAGACGTCATCACCGGCCAATATCGCGGTGGGCCTGCTTACTACTTTGAGCGTGCGCTCGGGCAACGCTGGTATGGAGTGGTCTTTGCAATCGCAGCTTTGATAGCTTTGAGTATATTCTTACCCGGTATTCAGGCCAATGGTGTGGTCAATGCCGTCACTCAAGTACTAGGCGAAGGCACTACCATGACTGTCTTCGGTACAGAGGTTGGCGCCATGCGTTTAGGCGCCATCGCTATTATCCTAGTCGTCTTTGGTATTATCATCTTTGGCGGTATCAAGCGCATTGCTACTTTTACCGAAGTTGTGGTGCCCTTTATGGCAATCGGCTACATTGTCTTAGCCTTGATCATTATGGTGAGTAACTTTGAGATGATCCCAAAAGTATTCGGTATGATCGTTGGCGACGCCTTTACTGCGCAAGCAGGCTTCGGGGCCGCGATTGGTTGGGGCGTCAAACGAGGTGTTTACTCTAGCGAAGCGGGACAAGGTACCGCGCCTCACGCTGCTGCTGCTGCTGAGGTCGACCATCCTGCGCAGCAAGGGTTGGTACAAGCGTTCTCCGTTTATGTCGATACGCTATTGGTCTGTTCGGCAACGGCATTTATGATTTTAACCATGGGTACTTATAACATCCAAGGAGCGTTACCTGACGGGCAGTTCTTAGTACAGAATGTAGTAGCAGGTACTGAAATTAACTCGCCCGCCTTTACTCAGATGGCGATGGAATCAGTATATGGGGCCTTTGGTAACACCTTTATCGCCATTGCTGTCTTCTTCTTTGCCTTTACCACCATTTTGGCCAACTATTATATTGCGGAAGTCAACGTGGTCTATCTAACCCGCTTTATTAGCCGCAGCGCCAATAAAAAAGGCTTATTCCTGGTCAAAACCTTGATGATGGCTATGATTGCCTACGGTGGTCTGAATTCAGCAGGTTATGTTTGGGCTATTGGTGATATCGGAGTTGGACTGATAGCGTGGCTGAACATCGTTGGTATCTTGATCATTTTCTTTATGGCACGTCCAACTATGAAAGTGCTTAAAGACTATGAGGCACAGCGTAAAGCTGGGGTCACGCACTATACCTTTGACCCTATTAAACTCGGTATTAAAAATGCACCCTATTGGGAAGAGCGTCATCTAAAAGAACAGCAAGCACTTGCAGAAAACGAACTGAGTAAAGACCCTAAGTAGTAGTTTTACGCTAATACCTGCTAGAGAGCCGTTCTTCATTAAATGACTGTAATAGAAAAAGCCTATGACTTGGTCATAGGCTTTTTCTATTACTGACCACGGTTGAAGTAGCTGGGATGGGATTTAACATAGCCAGCAAAGTCAATTAATAAACGTCTTATCCCAAATTGAGAGCGGGTCTCGCTATCAGACCCAACCCTCTTCCAAAAGATGCTCGGTGTTACTTACTTGAAACTCATCACATAAGTTATAAAATGCTATCGGGTCTTCAACATTATCGAGCAACTCTCGTTTATTGAGTGCCACAAACATAGCCAGCGCATAAGCCGAACAATGGATAGATTTTTTAGGATTAAACTCAATATCCGTAAAGGCTTGATATTGCATGACCTCTTCATGCAGCTGAGGATTCTGCTGTAAGGCATTCACATACAGCCAATCATAAAACGTGGTTAATGGCTCTACGCCCCACTCCATACCAAAATAATTGTAGCCAATTAATTCACCCGAGGTTATTAGTCGCTCGTCTTTTTTGGCTTGTCTTGGCGGGACTGTTAACAAGTCGGTGTAGGGGCCACCGTCCTCGAAAACCATACTGCTTTGGAAGGCGTTTTCGACACTATATTGCTGATCATCATGCTCATTAGCTAGCTTTAAGCTCAATGGGCTCAGCACAAAACTCAACTTATTACCAGATTTGCTAGACAGCTCTAGCACTTGCTTAAACCCATACTTTTTGCAAATGACTTGATGCAAGTCATTGATGGATTTTTTCTTTTGTCTACTCGCGAATCCCACATGCCGCTCGAACCTAACCATATCTGTTTTTACCAGATTGTCACTGTTGACTCTAGGCATGAATACGGGTCTAAGTTCTACAGCGTTTTGTGTTTGTTCCATAGCGATGTGCCTTATATCAATGGTCTTGTATAAATGTTTTTTTCATAACTGGTCTGGTATAAATAGCATTTAGATAAGCAGTCATCTAAATGCATCGTTATCTTAAGGATACTGAGTTATCTTATGAATACTGATTAATTATTCAGAACACTACACCGCGTTACTCACAAACCCAATTAGGGCGCGCGGGGAAGTTTATCTTATTATTAATCATTTATCCTGCCCTATTTTAGGATTGTTGATAATCTCACTAACTTTTTGGAGTCAGTGACTCAAGTGAAATAGCCTCCAATATAGTCGGGGTGGTTCAGTATATGATCTTTCTAAATCTACCTTACAATATATTTATAAGTGAATTTTTGGACTAATTTGACCATCAAGAGAGCTGTTAGCTTATATTATGAAATGTATTAGCTTATATTATGAGATGTATCACCTTATAATGGATGATTATATATGTTAACAAGTGAGGCAGTCGATTTGAAAATTTTAATGGTATTATTTTATGGTCTCAACACAGGCGCTGGCGTTGAGCGAGTAGGTTCTATGATTGCTAACGGTCTATCTGAAGCCGGCCATGAGATAATATTAGCCAGTATTGGACCTTGTGATGACCCTTTCTTTCCTCTAAATGAAGATATTAAAATAATTTCATTATCGGATTCTTCACACGTTAAGTTGAGTGGTATTCCTAATGCTATTTATAAAATAAGAAAGCTGTTAAAAACAGAGCGTGTTGACACAATAATAGCAGTAGACACCAAGTCTATTCCATATACTTTACCCGCGACTTTAGGCTTGAAAGTAAAACACATAGGCTGGGAGCATTTTAACTTTGATCCTAGCCAAGGCATGAGCGGAAACTCTATAGTCAGACATTTAGCGGCACGATATTGTGACTCAGTGGTTACTTTGACCGAAAGAGATAAGGAATGTTGGCTAAAAAATACTCGTCATAAATCACAAATAATCGCTATAGCAAATCCTTGTCCGTTTCCTGTTCAAGAGTATATTGAGGAAAATAACAAAATAGTATTGGCTATTGGTCGTCTACACAAACACAAAGGTTTTGACTTATTACTTGAAGCTTGGCTTCAGGTAACTACAATTATGCCAGAATGGAAATTAAAAATAGTCGGTGAGGGTGAAGAAAGAGTAAATCTAACTGAGTTCATTGAAGCAAACCAAATGACCGAGAGTGTGGAATTGGTTGGTGCGTCTGACAATGTAAGTCAATATTATAGGCAGGCGGAGATATTTTGCCTGAGCTCTCGAGTAGAAGGGTTTGGTATGGTTTTAACTGAGGCTTTAGCTTTTGGCCTGCCTATTGTAAGTTTTGATTGTGGCCCTGGCCCCGCAGAAGTTTTAAAAGGTACGGGCTCTATTTTAGTTCCTGAAAATGATGTTAACCAACTTGCTTTAGCGTTGATTAATTTGATGAAGGATGATGAGCAGAAAAAAATTATCAGCTTAAGAGGTAAAG
This sequence comes from Psychrobacter sp. PL15, assembly GCF_035984995.1. Taxonomy (NCBI): domain Bacteria; kingdom Pseudomonadati; phylum Pseudomonadota; class Gammaproteobacteria; order Moraxellales; family Moraxellaceae; genus Psychrobacter; species Psychrobacter sp. PL15. The sequence goes on along the minus strand of NZ_JAXCIB010000002.1, from coordinate 319,794 downwards.
AGAAAGTCGAAATTTATCAACCCGATAATATAATAAGCAAGTGGTTAAATTTACTTAAAAGCCTTGAATAACTTAAAATATTGCCTTAATTCGCGGTATGACCAGTTCAATATATAATCCATATTATGCCACTACAGGATATATTGGCTGTGCTGACCGGAACGACGGTTAATCCCCGTACTTGCGGGGAACAGTTTAAAGCCCCCCACCTATGGCAGGATAGTTGGCACTAAGCAATATGGTCCTGAACTCATGGCCATTATAGAAAACAATAAACGTCTTAAACATGAGTGAAGCACAAGTTGGGCACGGTTTGGGCACAAGGGACTCAACGCACCAGATGTTAGTTCAAAAAAACCTAATTATTAACCCAAACCCATAAAAAGCAGACAAAAAAAGCCCCAGTTCATTATTAAAATGAACTGGGGCTTTCTAAATTTGGTAGGCATAAGCAGACTCGAACTGCTGACCTCTACCATGTCAAGGTAGCGCTCTAACCAACTGAGCTATACGCCTATTTAGGACATGCATTTTAGCAAGTTTTTGAAACTTTGCAAGCCTTTTTTAATTTGATGTTAGGTTATGGTCTCGGTATTCATTGTTGAGCGTTCGTATTTATCGCCATTCTCAAATGCAGAGCTGACTTCTACTGCTGACAGCTTAGATAAGCTGAGGCTATCCTCAAAATTATTGTTGCGGTAAACAACTATAACCTTCGTATTAGATCATTTTGATGATGTCTATGGTTTTAATAGTAATTCCTGTTGCGAGATGTACGAACGAGATTATTAGGCTGGCCTACTCAGAATAATTTTGTCAGCCAGAGTGGTTAGCTCTGATGCGATAAGATCAGGTGACGGTACACCGGCAGCGACAAGGATAGCATTGTGAGGTCGTGTCAGAAAGGCACCACGACAGCCAGCAGCTTGTGCGCCTATAGTATCCCAAAGGTGACAAGCGACGAGGCACAAATCTGCGGTCTCAACGGACAATTCCTTTGCAACCAAGTGATAGGTTTCGGGCGCCGGCTTAAACTTACCAACGGTTTCGATATTAAACGTACGCTCAAAAAAATGGCTTAGTCCTGCGTTATCTAAAGGTGTAGGCGAAGCGCTGCTAGCCGAGTTAGTCAGAGTCACCAACCGAAACCCTGCATCGCGCAATCGGGTCAGCGCTGGTACAACGTCGGGATGAGCCGGCATTGAGCTCATTCGTTGTTTTAATTCTACAATGTCACTATCAGTGATTGTTACCTGATGAATAGTGGCTACCATCCGTAAAGCGCCCACCCCCAGTTCACCAAAAGGCGAGTAAAGACCGGATAAAGTCATAGTTTGGGAGTAAAGAATCAGCTGAGCAAACCATTCTCTCAGTACGTTTCGATTGCCAAATATGCGTGCAAATAAAGGCTCGAGACTGTTAATATCTAGCAACGTTTCATTCACATCAAACACAATAATAGAGGGAAAGTTATCATCGGACATAGAACATCCTTTTTTGTTTACAATAAATGAGAATAACGATTAATATACCGCTATGCTACTTAACTTTAACTGGACTGTAATGACTATTCAAGATAAAATTGAGCAATCACTCAAATTTATTCTGCCGTACCCTATTACGGCTTTACACACATTAGAATAAAGACACTGGAATTTATTATGTCTCGCGCTACACTTCACAATCGCCAAGACTCTCTTGATCGAGCGTTACAGCTGTTTTGGCAAAAGGGTTTTCATGCAACCTCGTTAAAAGACTTGGAAAAAGCGCTCGATATGCGCCCAGGTAGTATTTACGCCGCTTTTGGTAGCAAAGATGGGCTTTTTCAAGAAGCATTGGAACACTATGCCCATAAAACCACGGTTGAACTAGAACGCACCTTGAATAAGCACCATGGCTCTCCATTGCTGGGACTGGCGGCTTATTTACGCCTGCTCGGCGGAATTCGCGATCAAGAGTCGCCCAGTCGGGCTTGTATGCTAGTCAAGAGCTTATTGGAGCTGGGTGAACGAGAGCATGCTGCCTTGCACAAGGTTGAAATGATGCTTGCAGGAATAGAGGCATATTTTATCAATTGCTTTACTGAGTCTCAGCGGATAGGAGAACTAGACGGCCGACTTGATCCCATTAGGCTTGGTCGACGACTGCAGGCTGAGGTCATGGGGCTGCGTGCTTTCGCCCAGCGCGACGTTGATAGTGCCGCTGTGCACGATCTCGCTGAAGATATGGCACTGTCTTTGGAAGCGCTGCTCATAGATAACGCAGACAGCTTAAATAATACAGACGATATTATAAAAATGTCTTGATTGTTAGGGACTTACCTACTTTAAGAGTAAGCGGCTCACTTATTCTTAAATGGCATGGTTAATAGGCTCCATAGCGAAGCATTTTGTTGCGCTTTAGGGTATTCAACCAAACCGATATCTATGTCGGTATCTGCTTTATAGGCTGCACTTTTATAGCTACCAAACACTTTATCCCACCAAATCACGCTGAAGCCATAATTTGAATTGGTTTCAGTCGCGACCTGGCTATGATGAATGCGGTGTAAAATCTGGGTCATTAATACCAGACGCAAGGGCTTTTCTATAGTCGGTGGCAGGCGAATATTGGCGTGATTAAACAGTGCTAAACCATTTAAGGCAATCTCGAATATGAGCACTGCTATAGCAGGTACACCTAGCACCACCACTGCAATAAGCTTTACCAGTATGCTGAGTACGATTTCAATCGGATGAAATCTAAGCCCAGTACTGGTGTCGACATGCGCGTCGGCATGATGCACACGGTGTAAACGCCATAGAATAGGAACCTGATGAAATAGTCGATGCTGCCAATAGATTAAAATATCGAGTAGAACTAAACTCAGTACGATGACTATGACACTTGGCAAAGTGATTTGATTAAACAAACCAATACCATGCTGCTGGCTATAAAGTGCAACCGCAGTGAGACCAATGGGAACCGCTAAACGCGCAATGACTGACGAAGCAAATACCAGTCCAAAGTTAGCGAACCAACGCGACCTACTTTTAATTGGTGATTGTCGGGCTGGTTTTCGCCATTCAAGTAACATCATTATCACTAAAATGCTGAGAAAGCAGCCGAGTCGCCACCATACTTCATTAGTCATTGATTACTCCATTTATCTTAGCTTCTTGCTGTTTAAGCGTATGGTAACCACCATGTATACGAGTAAAGATAGTAATGACGCAAGCGATAGCAAATAAAATAGCTAATAATGAAAAGTGCTGTGGCCAAATGCAAAACGCCATAAACAACGCGATGGTTTCAGCACCTTCCGTTAAACCATTTAAGTAGTGAAAGCTCTTGTATTTGAATTGAGTTTTTTCGATTTTAAATTTTTCAGCAGCAATGGCAAAGGCTAAAAAACTTGAGCCAGTACCCATAAATGCAGCCAGTAGTAAAGAACCAGCGACAGCATTTTGTTCAGGATTAGCTATTATAAACCCCAACGGAATCGCCGCGTAAAATAGAAAGTCTAGAGTAATATCTAAATAGCCGCCAGCGCTCGAAGTCTGGTTGGCAAAACGTGCCAACTCACCATCAAGTCCATCTAATATACGGTTCAAGACGATAGCCACTAGTGCCGCATACCAAAACTCAAAGATAAGCAATGGCACTGCTAATAACCCAATTAAAAAACCAACCACAGTCAGCTGATCAGCGGTTACAGCGCGCTTATGCAGCACTATTACCATAGGCATTAACATAGGCTTTATAACCGGAGTAAGGTATTTGTCTAACATGTTAAGTACCCTGTGGTTTTAAAATTCTGGCTCTAAAACTATCATGCTTAGCCAGTCGCTTCTAAATAGCTGGTTTGTTAGTTGACGGATTTTAAACTAACGACCATCTAAATTGATGACTTTGCCATTTGCAGCCTCGGCATCACTATGGTCATGTGTGACCATAATGGTAGGCAACTGATGGTTACGAACTTGCTCAAACACCAGTTGGCGAATATCAGCTCTTAATTGAGTATCAAGTTTACTAAACGGCTCGTCAAGTAATATGGCTTTTGGCTCACTAAGTAGCAGTCGTAATAAAGCAACCCGCGCCTGCTGCCCACCAGAAAGGGTGTCAGAGTGGCGGCTGCCCAGACCTTTTAAACCCACTTGTTCAAGTGCTTGTTCTATTTTTTCCAGCCGCTGCTTTTTATTGCCTTTAGGCATGGCAAAAGCAATATTGCCAGCAACTGATAAGTGTGAAAACAGTAAGGCATCTTGATATAACACCCCGATATGGCGTAAATGTGTGGGTAGTTGGTCTATATTTTGGCCATCGAGCCATACTTCACCCTCTGCTTTAAAACTACTGCTAAGTGTGCCCGTCAGCCAATTTAATAAGCTCGACTTACCGCTGCCCGAAGGCCCCATAATAGTAAGGATTTCGCCACCATTTACTTGCTCGTTTAAGCGGAGTAATCGCTGGTCTTGACGAAAAAGCTGTAAGTTTTTTATCTGTAAAGAGGATTGCATCAAAATACCCTGTAACGTTATACGCTTTTGACAATATACACTTTTAATGACGCTCATTCTTAATGACGCTCATTCTTAATGACACGCACTTTTAATGACACGCACTTTTAATGACGCGCACTTTTAAAGAAGTACTTAGGTAAACCCCACGCCAGCGCAAAGCCGATCAATGGCAACACCATTTGCATAATGGCATAAACAGCGCTGGTGCGCCTACTTGCACCATTAGCTAGAGTAACGGCTTCGGTAGTTATAGTCGCTATACGCCCGCCACCCGCTAACAGTGTTGGCAAGTATTGACCAAAACTGATCGCCAATCCTAAGGCAGCGGCGATTAAAATAGGCGCAAATAACTGCGGTAATTTTACTTTAAAGAATATCTTGTACGGGGCAGCCCCAAGACTGGCCGCAACATGAGAAAAACGCGGATCTAAACGCCGATAGCTACTCGCCAGCGATAAAAATACATAAGGCAATACAAACAGTAAGTGGGTAAAGGCCACATTGAGAAACGCTGTTTGGTTATTGACCAATTGCTGTAACCATACCAAGCCAAACAAAAAGGCAATACTGGGCACCAATAACGGTAAATAAATAATTAAATGGGTAAAGCGTGACAGTGGCTGGGCCGTTAACTGCTCTGATTCTAAACACAGTAAAGTGAGAACCACTGCAAACAAGGTGGTTATTAGGCCAATCGTAAGGGTGTTAAATAACGGACTGCCCATTTGCATCAAGGCGCTTTGAAAGTGCAATAGCACGAACTGCTCTGGCATGGCTGCCGGAAAGCGCCAATACCCAGCAACTGACCACATAAGCAGACCAATCAGTGCCAGTAATATAAAGCCGATAATTAAGCTTGTGAGCGCTACAGTAGCTTTTTGCCAAACAGCGCTACCGTAATCACGCTGGCCGTTGGTTAATAAACCATTGCCATTGCCATAACATAGCCGCTTGAGCATTTTTTCGCCCGTTAGCCACAGGGCGAGTAAGCCACCCGTCAGTGCCAGCTGTAATACCGCTCCGGCAGAGGCTTTAATACGTAAATTTAAATCAACATCATTGAACCACTGCATAATAGCCACTGCCAATGTTGGCGGGGTATTTGGGCCTAGTATTAGCGGCATTTCCACACTGGCACTGGCATAAGCAAGTACCGCAAAAACCGGTAAACGTAATAATGGATAAAGGCTTGGCAACACCGCTTTAAAGAAGGCAGTCATTGGGTAATAGCCTAAATTAAGCGCCACTTTATACTGTTGCCGTAGTTTCTTGCCAAGCTCAGGTTGAGCCAAGACGCCAAGTGCCATCAATAATAAAAAAGGCAGCTCTTTCAAGGTTAAACCTAGAATGATACTGATACCGTAAGCATCATGCGGAAGTATGCCTTGTGGTGCCAACTCCCAGCCGCTGAGCCACGGAGATATTAGTCTAGAAAGCATACCAGAAGGGGCAATTAAAAACCCAACGGCAATGGCTGCTGCCGCATGCGGAATGACTAAAATAGGGCTAAGCGAACGTTCAATACGATTGAGCCATGGGCTGTTAAAAAATGCGGCTAAAATCATTACCGCCATGACCAGGGCCAGTAGCGTGCTTATCAAGCCGGTAGCCACACTCAAGGCGACCATTTGCATGAGGCCTGGTGTTTGCCAGAGATCCCTAAAGCCTTGCAAGCCAATCGTTGTTTGCTCCAGTGCTGGCGCCCAGCCAAAAGCGGGCAATAGGACGCTCACTAACCCACCCAGTACCGGTAATGTCAGTAGCAGCAGTAAAAATCGTGGGCTAAACTTGACGAGTTTGGTAAACATATCTGCTTGATAAGGGACCGGTGATGCAGCACTTACTGCTTGCTTTTTAGCAGGCATACTCACGAACTTGCCCCATAACGCACTTCCCAACCTTGCATAATAGCCTCCACCCAGCTTGGATGCGGCTCACTCAGGGTACGCTTGATACTATCAATAGGTAAGGCACTTGGATGCGGCTGACGGGTTTTAAATAACGCTTGTTGCTCAGGCGTCAGTGTTGATTGAATAAGGACCGTGCTATCACCCCAAATCTGAGGTTTTTGTTTGTGCGCCTGGGCGGTGGGACTGAGTAAAAAGTTAGCGACTAGTTGCGCACTTTGCTGGTGGCTGGCGTTATAAGGAATGGCAACAAAATGGGTGTTACTCAAACTACCGTCATCCATGGCATAGCTACGAATACTTTTAGGTAAATCATAGCGCTGCACCGCTGCAGGCACTTCGGGCGCTGAAAATGTAAAGGCTAAACTTAGCTCGGTATCATCCACTAAGCGGCGCATTTGCACCCCACTTTGCATAAAATACTCGCCTTGACGCCATAATGTGGGATGCAGTTTATCTAAAAAGTCCCATAAAGGTTCTAATACTAACGCTGTATTCTGCTCGGTAGCAGGCTGGTTTAGCTGAGCTTTTAGACTTTCATCTTTTAAGCTCTCGCTTGTGTTATCAGGGCTTTGCTCATGTAGCATCACTAAAGCATATTTTAAAAAGCTCATACCCAAAAAATCAGGTGGTTTGGGATAACTAAAGCGTCCAGGATGTTGAGCGCTCCAGCGTAACAGCTCATTTAAAGTGGTCGGTGGTTGATTGTTTACTGAGCCGTCAATGGCCAAACTGTCATAATAAAAAGTAAGCGCCGCTTGCCCCCACGGTGCTTCCATACCATTGGTTGGAATACCAAAATCAAAATTAACAGCAGGATTATTATTGGGATCAGTAAAGGCAAAGTTAGGCAGCTTATTCGACCATTGTTTTAATAACAATGAGTGCTCGTTCATGGTGGCAAAATTGGCCCCGTTTATCCAGACGAGATCAACGCTACCTTGACTATCGTTATTGGCTGACTTTTCGGCCAAGACCCGGCTTACCGCCTCGCTGGTATCGCTTAATTTTACATGCACTAAGTTGATGTTGTACTGGCTCTTAACTTGTTTGGCTGCCCACTGTATGTAAGCATTTATCTGCGGATCACCACCCCAAGCATAAAAGTACACGTCTTGATTTTTACCCAGCGTTTCAATCTGTTGCCAATATGGCTGCTCAGCAGTGGCGACAGTATTAGTCACTGCCGTGCTTGAAGAAACTCCTAAACAAATACACAGCGCCACGCAGCAAAACCGGTATCGCGTTAGGGTATGACCAGACTTGGCAAAATGCATTTAAATTCCAGTTATCGTCTACCAGTTATCGTCAATGAAAAGTAATATCGATACGTAACCTACTGCTGGCATAAGTCTTTATTGCTTGCTGTGCCTACGCAGACAGAGACTGCAAAAAACTTATAACAGCAGTACTGTATCGTTTTTAAATTGGATTTACTATAGCGGTAAGTATTTTGGCGTGAAGATATCCTTTCGAGGTATTTTTGATGCTCATTTATGAAATATGATGAACGAAGCGCGTTCTAATACCTGCAGTGGTTATACCGCAGTCAGCAATAGATAATAATTATTTTGATTTAAGTAATCGCTTAATCATAGGCATAGCTGTGTTGTTGAATACTGGTTTGTTAAATATTTGAGCAAATAATGCTCGCATTCGATGTAGATTAGCCCATTCTCTTTTTTACTCTATAAAAAACAGAGAAATAGAATAGGCCTCAATTATCAATTGACTTAAACAGATAGGTCATAAGAATAGTTTATTCTGTAATCTCTGCCAGCTGTTCTAGAATCCTAGTGTAGTTTTCAACACCTTGTGCGCCGCTGACGAGATGACGGTCGTTAAAAATTACTGCTGGGACACTTTGAATGCCTCGTTCCCGCGAACGCTGTTCGGAATCGCGCACTTCTTGTGCAAAGCGCTGATCATCAAGAACTGCTTGAGCTTCAGCACGGTCCAATCCAATCTCTGCGGCTATATCCGCGAGTGTGGCCTTGTCAGAGACATCCCGGTTATTGGTGAAATGGGCGGTAAATAAGGCTTGTTTTAGGTCGTGCCTACGCCCTTGCTGATCAGCCCAGTGCAGAAGTTGATGCAAATTGAAGGTATTATAGATTCGTGCACCATCGATAAATTGGAATTCAAAGCCAACTTCTGCGCCTGCTGCGGTCATTTTGATTCGACTCTCCTCAGAGTCTTGAGCAGATCTACCGTATTTCTCCATGACGTGTTCGCGCAGATTTTGCCCTTCTGCTGGCATGTTAGGATTTAGCTCGAATGGGTGCCAATGAATTTCGTGCGCTGTATTGGTATTCTCTAAGGCTTCGGCCAACTGCCGGTAACCGATGATGCACCAAGGGCAAACGACATCTGATACGATATCTATCCGTAGTGGTTTATTTGACTTTTGCATATCTGACTTTTGCATAGTAGTTCTCGTTAGTAGTAGTTAGTGTTAGCTAACACCTATATTAACTATTACTCGTGTTAGCAGCTAGTTGTCATTTTATCTAAAATATCTATTTTCTGGTGATTTCTCAAATAGAGTTAAAAAAATATCAGAGGAAGCGTAACTTCCTCTGATATTTTGAGTATTAATATATTTGCGACTGATATTCTAAGTAATCAGTCAGCCTTGTGCCATTCAAATTTTTGGAATGGTTTGTCTATCGGTGTGTTGGCGAGATGGTTGGTGTAGTTACTCATTACTTTTTGAGCGGCGCCAAGTACCACTTCAAAAATCTGACGCTTAGTATAGCCCGCATCTAAAAATGCTTGAACGGCGCTATCATCAACATTACCACGGCCACGGACGACAGAGAGCGTGAAGTCGCGAAGCGCCTCTAAGCGTGCTGTTGGTAGTGGGGTTTCGTTACGTAATGCTTCAGTAATGGTATCATCAACTTTCATGCTTTTGGCGATGCCAGTATGGGCAGGAACGCAGTAATGGCAAGCGTGCTCGACATTGATGGTTTGCCACACTACGGTAGTCTCTTCGTCATCGAAGCTACTATCTAGGAACAATTGATGAAGACGTTGATACCCTTCAAGTAGTCCGGGTGATTCTGCCATAACTGCGTGTAAATTTGGGATCATACCAAAGGCACCGATGGAATCGTCGAATAGCGCTTGGCTCTCTTGTGGGGCACTTTGCTTATCGTGAAGCGTAAATTCGGTCATATAAAAATCCTTATAATAAGTATTGAAGTAACATAGATTGTATTCATTTAAAGGTTAACACTGAAATTGAGCGTTCGCTCAAATTGCTAGGTGATAGTCCTTAAGCTGAAGAACTAAAACCACCATAAATGATGTTGAGCAAACACTCAACATCACATTAGATAATCATCCAAATAAATTGTAACAATTTATTTATGCTGTTTAATACATTGCAGAGCCATGGATTGCTGGGTTTATAGCATAACCATACTCACCATAGAGAATATTAACTAACCAATCTATTAAGTTGACAATAAAATTACTGAATATGCTCACAATCCTTGTCACAATCAATTATCTATTATAAACAAGGATTTGTTATGACACTCACTTCTAAAGATAAGTTGCATGCATCGGTATATCCTATACATTACAATTCCAGCTGTAGCTGCACAAAATGTGGCTGTAACTGCCCTACTACTTGTGAAAAATGTGACATGTGCTCTAAATGCTGTCAGTGCAGCGAAAAATAATAACCCTTAATCATAACCCTTATAATATCTAGCCCTGTGCATTATAAACAATGATCAAAAAAGCAGCGCCCTTTGACAACATTCTAGGGTGCTGCTTTTTTAGACTAAGACAGTATAAGTAGCTATAAAAATCAGTATAACCACCGTCCTACCCGCACCTATATACAGCGCTATTTAGACTCTAGTCTCACTAAAGTAAAAGTTATAGTCCAAATTATAGTTGCTGCTGAGTAGACTCAATATCAGCATAAACTTGGCTTGTCCCGTCTTTATTGAGCTGCATGACCTGATATGGCATGAACTTATTTTCATATTCCATACCTGGACTACCAACAGGCATACCAGGTACAGCAAGACCGAGCGCTTGTACCGGCGGATTCTCTAAAAATTGCGCCATATACTTCGCAGGGACATGACCTTCAAAAACGTAGCCATCAGTTGTGACAGTGGTATGGCAAGCACGCATCTCATTAGGTACTTGGTAACGGTCTTTAAATAATGACAAGTCCTTTGGGTGTTCAGTGGTTGCACTTAAGCCGTTGCTTTGGGCATGGTCTATCCAGTCTTTACAGCAGCCACAATTAGGATCTTTATAGACCGTTGCTGAGACATTTTTGAGTAACTGTGGATTACCCGTTGCAGCAGTCATAACGGGTGCATATTCGGTGGGTGATGCAGAAGCGTCTGATGTTATAGCAGTAGAAGGCTCCGTTACTGCTGTGCTGGCAGCAGTAGTGTCACTATCTGGTTGGCTACAAGCAAACAGCGAAGAGGCTGCTAATAAAACTAGCATGCCTCGAAGGAGCTTGTGCGACTGGCGGTTAGACTTAAAGCTGGATTCTCTTGCAAAGACTGTCATAGTGCTTTCTCATATATTGTGAATATAGCGTTTAGTGACGCTGAATAAAGTTAATAATAAACCAAGACAAAAAATAACTTAGAGGGATGATCCTGAGGGTAAGACGATACTAACATGGTAATAAGATGGCAATAAGATGGTAATAGGATGGCAATTACGGCACGTGGCAATCTTTGCGCATGAATATTGCTATTACATACTATTTACTACCTAGCAAGTGACAGTAGTATTTCTATTCAACAGACTATTGTCATCAATCGCATTATAAGTCAGGTATAAACCATTTAATAACAGTACCAAAAATCTTGGAACAGTTAATAGGCTTACTGTTTTTTACCGTTTGCATGTTTAATTGTGTAGAAGTAGTGATATTATTAATTTTCTGCTAATGCTTCTGCAGTCGCCATTTAGCTTTTTATCTCACTGTTCATCTAACTGTTCATCTGACTGTTCATCTAATTATAAGGCCTATCATGCGCAAAATTCCTGTTTATACCCATCCTGCCGCTGGTTGGCCTGCGCTGATTTCTTCTGCTCATAAGTTGATGGATTACCAAACTTTTTTGCGCGGTAGTTTGAGCGTGTTTAGTAGCAATCAACCCAAAGGTGGCTTTGATTGTCCAGGCTGTGCATGGCCTGATCACAAAAACCATAAAATGCTAGATGTCTGCGAGAATGGCATCAAAGTACTGGCAAGTGAAACCATGTCTACCCGTGCCGATGCTAAATTTTTTGCTAAGCACTCCGTTAAGGAGCTGCAAGGATGGACTGGTTATGAGCTTGAGCATAGTGGGCGCTTATCAGAACCGATGTATTACGACGCTGCGCACGATCATTATGTAGCAATCTCTTGGGAAGCGGCTTACGCGCGTATCGCTAAGCAATTGCAACAGCTTAACTCACCAGATCAGGCGCTATTCTATACCTCAGGGCGGGTAACCAATGAGCCCGCCTTTATGTATCAATTATTTGTGCGCTGTTTTGGCACCAATAATTTGCCAGATTGTTCCAATATGTGTCATGAGCCGACGTCGGTGATGCTAACTAAGCAGTTGGGGGTCGGTAAGGCCACTGTTAAGCTAGAGGACTTTGAGCAGGCCAAACTCATTATGATGTTCGGACAAAACCCTGCGACCAATCACCCACGAATGCTAGAGATGCTTGCTCACGCGCACCAGCAAGGGTGCCGCATACTCTCTATTAACCCCATGCGAGAACAAGGTCTAAGCAAATTTAGAAACCCACAGAAACCAACTCATATGGTGGCAGGACAAAGTGATGATCTCGTAGATGATGTCATTCAAATCCAAATCGGTGGTGATGTTGCGCTATTGACTGGTCTTGCAAAATGGCTGACCAAAAACGGTAAAATTAATACCGACTTTATTGACAGCCATACCTCAGGTTTTGAGGGATTAGATCACTGGCTGCGTCAGCAATCTTGGGAAGATGTCGAGCGCGGCTGCGGTATCCCTAAAGATGAAATCATTAATATTGCTCGTCTGGTCGCAGACAGTCCAGCGACGATTTGTACTTGGGGTATGGGCATCACTCAGCACGTTCAAGGCGACGATAATGTCGCTATGATCACTAATTTATTGCTGCTTATGGGCATGATCGGTATCGATGGTGCAGGCGCGTCACCGGTTCGTGGTCATTCCAATGTGCAAGGCGATCGCACAATGGGCGTTCATGAGCGTCCCAGTCAAAGTCTGCTTGATAGCCTAGAAAAAGTCTTTGAGCGTCCAATGCCCCAAGAGGATGGCCTTGATGTCATCGCTGGAGCGAAGGCCTTGATAGCCGGTGAGCTTAAAGTCTTTATGAGTATGGGCGGTAATTACTCTGTTGCAGCGCCAGATACCAGTGCCATCCAACAAGCCTTAACCAAAAATCAGCTCAACGTTTTTGTTGCTACCAAACTTAATGAGACCATGCTTTATCCGGGCGTCGACAATCTCATTTTACCCTGTGTGGGTCGTACCGAACGCTTAATCACTAATAAAGGTGAACAGTTTGCGACGATTGAAGACTCCATGTGCAAAATTGTAGCTACCCAAGGCCGCCTGGCACCGATTAGTAATACCTTAAAGTCTGAAGCACAGATTGTGGCCGATATCGCTATCCATTTGTTCGGCTCTGATACTTCAATTCCTTGGAAGGATATGGGCGAAGACTTTGATGTTACTCGTGATTATATCGCTAAAGCTATTGCCGGTTTCGAGGATTTTAATCAGCGTATTCGTGCTGCTGATCGCGGTTTCTACTTATATCATCCAGCACGTCATCGCCAATGGGATACTGACAGCGGTAAAGCTCAGTTTGAAGTGCCAAAATATCCGATTACTTATGTTGCTAACCAAATGGCAGAGAGAACAGCGAAATTTTCGGAAGACGCCAAGCATCAAAACAACGCTCAGTCTAATGACATTATCAATCAGCAACAAGCAGTCTGGCAATTAACCAGTGTCCGTAGTCATGATCAATTTAATACCATGATATTTGGTTTCCAAGACCGCTACCGCCAAACAGATCGCCGCGATGTTTTATTTATGCATCCCGATGAAATGAGTCGATTGGGTTGGGACAAAGGCGATAAGGTGATGGTATCGCGTCAAGACAGTGAGGGTAAGCCACGTACATTGGGGCCATTGGTCCTGACTGAAATGGATATTGCTGCCAATGCAGTCGCTACCTACTATCCTGAGTGTAATGATCTCATCGACTTGGACACTCATGCCCCAGACTCCAAAATACCCGCGTATAAATCATTAACCGTGGTTTTAGAACGGGTAAGCGCTGACGAGCTTATTGCTTCTGCATAGAATCTTGTAAGGCCGATTATCCAGCCAGAATGTTTAAGTGGCATCTAAGTTTAAGTAGCGTTTAAGTTTCAATACCATCTAAATGATACTTAAATAGCACTTAAATGGCACTTAAATGACATCTGCAAGGATAATAACCACGACGATACCAATGAAAAACCAGATAGTGAGCGTTTATGATAGCTGGAACCAATTCTCAAGACCACGCTCAATACAGTGATGAGGTCTTGACAGATACTGTGCTTGTGCCGCCTATGCAGCCCGTACCCATGGAGCTATCTGCAACGCCACTGGCGCGTAACCATATGGCACACCAACATTCTTATCCATCAAAGAAGCATAGCCATAGCAGTAATGGTAATGTTAATGTTCAAAATAGTATTGGTAGCATTGACCAGATTCATATTGATCATGATCAGACCAGCTTAGCTGTAGAGGCAGCGATTGCGATTGTCATCAATGGTATTCACTATGCGGTACTAATGGCCAGTCCCAGCCAGCTTAATTATTTAGCTATTGGGTTTTTGTTTAGTGAAGGATTGATTCAGCATAGTCATGAATTGCTCGATTGGGAAGTCACTCAGCTTACCGATACTGACAGTTTTAAAAAATTCACCGATGACACCATCGATGAGGCTAATGTCTCGATGACACTTGAGCATTTACTAGATTATGATATTTATGTGGTGGAATTGGTCTTAAACCAGCGTTGCCATCAGCGTATTCAAGCACAAAAGCGCCAGCTGGCAGGACGTACAGGTTGTGGCATGTGTGGTATAACGGGACTGAGTCAAGCATTGCCAGACTTGAGTGGCTATTTAAAGAATGGGCCAAACAACCAGCAGCAGGACCAGCAACGTCATAAAGCAACGATACCCAGTCTCGATAGTTTATTAAAAATGCGCGCCCAAGTTGATGCCACCCAGCACACCCACCAATTGACCGGCGCTGTCCACGCAGCGGCAACCATGCACGAGCAGCAGTTGTATTTATTTGAAGATGTGGGTCGCCACAATGCCCTCGATAAACTCATCGGCTGGCAACTGCGTTATAAGGTAGATGTCGAGTGCGTTATCATGACTTCGCGATTGTCAATTGAGCTAGTACAAAAATCTATTCGTACGCAAATACCCTGGTTGGTCGGTATGTCCGCGCCAACCAGTACAGCAGTGCGTGTCGCTCAGCGCTACGGGCTAGGACTGGCTGGGTTTTTGCGTGACAATAGGGTGACCTATTATTCAGGCGTTTAATATTAAGGCATGTGTTTGAACGTTGCTTATAACATTACCTATAGGCTGTAAAATTTTTGAAATAATCTACTATTCTTTCTTATAGATACAAAAAAGCCGCCTAACTTATGATGAAGCGGCTTTTCATTATTGATGATAGAGTCAAATCATTGCTAATTGCTAATTGCTAATTGCTAATTCAGTTATAGTCCGCCGGCTCTGCCCTACTTATATACTAATATTTGATCGCCGCTATTAAAAGACTGACCCATACCAGCTGACATCCTTTAATAACAAACACGCTAATAAGACAGCGTAGCGAATTTGACAACACTCATTACTTTTGAGCATGCTATAGTCAGTCCATCGTATGTACTATCAGATACAAGTGAGTCTAAATATAATGATTACCGTTGAGCAACTTCAACACGCTATAACGCAGCGTGTTAACACTTATAATCGAGTTGATTGTCCTGTAGCTCATAGAGCCACGCAAACTTGCGAACTTTTAGACAGTCAAAATCAGATACTGGCTCAAAGTATTGCGTCTCCGTTTACCGTACCCAGACAGAATCTATCCGCTATGGATGGTTATGCTATTGCTCATAATAGTGATACTGCAAAAGATAGCACGATTGAGATTATTGGCGAATCACAGGCCGGCAGCCCTTATATTGGCGATATACAAATAGGACAAGGTGTCCGGATTTTTACCGGCGCGGTCGTTCCAGTAGAATGTGATACGGTAATCATACAAGAAAATACCAATTTTGCTGATATAAGAACTAGCATCGACAAATCGCAACCTTATCTCATAACCTTATCAAAATCAGCTGAGCTTGATAGAAATATTCGCAAGCAAGGGGAAGAAATTGAATCTGGCGAGGTATTATTAACCGCTGGCAAACGCTTGAATCCTGCTGATATTAGTTTACTTGCCAATCTAGGTATTGATAAATTTCAGGTCTATAGACCACTAACTATCGGTGTGCTAGCGACAGGCGACGAGTTGGTAGCCCTAGGTGGACAACTGGATAGTTTGGCACAAATATATAACTCTAATACCCCCACCCTCAAAAGCTTGCTGTCTAGACTGCCAGTGGTCATTCAAGATTATGGCATTATCCCAGACGATTTAGAGCAAACCACCACCGCCGTCACGAAAGCGATGCACGACTGCGATGTGCTTATCTCCACAGCGGGCGTATCCGTTGGTGATTATGACTTTTTGACCACGGTCATTGAGCAGTTAGGACAAATTAATCACTATAAAGTGGCCATGAAGCCTGGCAAACCCTTCGTGTTTGGTGAATTGAATAAAGATATTAATAAGCCGGTATTGTATTTTGGCTTACCCGGTAATCCTTTATCAACCGTCGTCGGCACGTTGCAGTTTGTGATTCCAGCATTATGGCAGATGTCAGGGGTTAGCGCGTCAGAGCAGCCAATGCAATTGACCGTACCAGCGATGTTAATGACTGATATAAAAAAATCAGTCGGTCGTACTGATTTTCAGCGCGGCGTGCTGTCAAGAAATGAACAAGGCCACTATCAAGTAGAATGTTTCTCTAAACAGGACTCCCACAGAATAAAGCAGCTCAGTCGTGCGAACTGTTTCATTGTTTTAGAACAAGAAAGTGGTAATGTGACATCAGGTATTACTGTCGATGTGCAACCATTTCCTTGGTTACACATTTAGTAAAACCTGCTGTTTATTTAACTCTAAAAGCCTTAGTATGTATTATTAAAGTGTTAGATATTAAGGCTTCTAGAGTTAATTGCTGTTTGCTGTCCATTTCTGTACTTATTTATAATAAGTAGACAACAGACCTTTATCAACTCAAAACCTGAGGCAACGCTTACACTACACAATATTGGTGGTAACAACCTATGAATTATCATGATCCCCTACTAGGGAATGCCCAGTTGTATTCACCGGTCTCAACACCCCCTAATCTTGATAATAACAACCATATTAATAACCATATTAATAGCCCCCTATCCTCTTCTATAGCTGCGACGCCTGCTGATTCATCCATTGGCCCTTATGAACCATTAACAGACGGTTTTTCGCGACGTCTCACCTATCTGCGCTTATCGATCACAGACTTCTGTAACTTCCGCTGTGAGTACTGTTTGCCCAATGGTTATCAAGGCAAGCGTCCTGATGACGAGTTGAGTGTGGCTGAGATTGCTACGTTAATTCGTGGATTTGCCCAAGTGGGGACCCGAAAGGTACGAATCACAGGTGGTGAGCCTTCTATTCGCCGAGATGTAGTAGATATTATTCGAACCATAAAACAAACGCCTGGTATTGAAACTGTGGCGATGACCAGTAATGGTTATAAGCTAGGCAAGCATTTGGCCAATTGGCAAGCTGCCGGATTGAATCAAATTAACATCAGTATGGATAGCTTCGACGCGAGCACTTTTCACAAGATGACTGGCTTTGATATGTTGCCGCAGTTACTGGCCGATATGGATCAATTGCTAGCAACCACAGACATTAAATTAAAAATAAATGCGGTGCTAATGGCAGAAACTGCCTTTCAAACCTTGCTGAGCGCCATGGACTATATTAAAAGTCGTCCAGTGACCTATCGTTTTATCGAATTCATGCAAACCAGTGATAACAGCGATTTATTTTTTGCGCAGCACGCGCATGCTGGTAGTATTACTGACTACTTGCTAGAACATGGCTGGCAGCCGCATGATCGTGGTAGTGCCGATGGCCCTGCAATAGAATATAGTCATCCGGACTATGTTGGACGGATTGGTATGATTGCCCCGTATGCGGCCCACTTTTGTGATAACTGTAACCGTTTACGGGTCAGTAGCTTGGGCAAGGTACATTTATGCTTATTTGACCAAGGCAACTACGATATTAGAGACCACCTCAAGAACAATGATATTGGAGGTTTGGTCAGTGACTTACAAGGCTTTATGCCTATCAAGCCTGAGCACCATCATTTGCACGATTCTAATAGCGGCATGATGCACAACTTATCATTAATCGGTGGTTAGTCATTCAGCTACTGGCTTATAACCCTTGTTAACCTAATAGGTAGCATTGGGTTTAAGGCAGAGCTTATGGTAGCGCTTTTGATGACATTTCTATAACTTATAACCCTACTCTCATCATCAACATCATTAACATCATTAAAGTACAACAACTAAGGATTAACCATGACCAAGCCAGCCGCTGCGTTTAAGCCACTTAACATCGCTATCTTAACTGTATCTGATAGCCGCACACTAGCAGAAGACACCTCGGGACAGTATTTAGTAGACAGTTTAACGGCAGCTGGACATAATTTGGCAGACCGCCAGCTCATTACTGATGATATTTATCATATTCGAGCCGTTATCAGTGGCTGGATTGCTGACCCCAGTATTCATACGGTTATCACGACAGGTGGCACAGGATTTTTTGTGAGAGACAGTATGCCAGAGGCGGTCAGTGTGTTATTTGACAAAGCTGTTGACGGTTTTGGTGAAATGTTTCGGCTGATTTCAAAGGATGAGATTGGCATGTCTACCGTGCAGTCACGGGCACTCGCTGGCATGGCAAATAACACAGTTATATTCTGCTTACCGGGTTCATCTGGCGCCTGCCGGACTGGTTGGACAAAAATCATAGCCGAACAGCTTGATAGCCGTACTCGCCCTTGCAACTTTGTACCACATTTGATGGCTGAAAACCCCAGCCATGATTGATGGTTTGGCTAGCACAGATAATTCAGATGTCTTACATGACCTGAATATCTCAGATAATTCAAATGACCTATATGCTTTGGATGCCTTGAATGACTTGGATTTTTTAGCCGGCGTAGTCATTTTGGCTGGTGGGGCGTCTAGACGCATGGGTACAGCCAAAGCTGAACTGGCTCTGCCTAACGGCGAAATCTTGCTGGATTATCATGTACGACAGGCTATTGATTTAAACGTGCCCATTATGATTGCGGATAATGGCCGCGGCTTTACTGTCACGCCAGAATTACTTTCGTACCGTTTAAAGTCGCCTATTTTTCATATTACTGATTATGGTTCTACAGCGACTACCGATGGTAACGATACCGGTGGTGCCTTAGTAGCGATTGAATCAGCGATGCAGGCTTTAGTAAAACAGCTGTTGGCAAATGTAACTGACGCTGATACGCTAAAGAATAACGGTCCGTCTAAAAAGCGCTCATCCTGGTTGATGGTCATTAGCTGTGATAGCTTAATTCCTGCCACTGAACTTTGGCAAACGCTACGATCTCATACTAGAATATTAACTCATAACGATAAAGAAGAGGCTCAGCAGGCCAATCAAGTGCCGGATAAAAAAGTCATTTGTTTAACCGATGAGACTCATTTATACCCCTTGTTAGGGCTTTATCATTTAAGTATTGAGCCTGATTTAATGGCTTATATTGGTAGTGGAGAACGGCGGGTGATTAAGTTTATTGAGCCATTTTTACAGACGGTTCCTTTGTCAAAAAAATGGGCGCACCTGACTAACTTTAATACCCCTGAAGACTTCCAACAGGCTTGCGCTGCTTTAAATAACGTCTAAGCTAGCATTCGTTCAACTCATAACGATCTTTCATATAGTCATTTACCAAATAGTCATTTACCAAATAGTCATTTACTAAGTTCAATAAAAACCAAATATTCATAAGATACTAATACTATGCAAACAAGCCCGGATTCTACAGAAAATGCTCAACTTGACTTAACCGTGTCTGGCTTGTCTCATCTAGACAGTGATGGCGATATTAATATGGTTGATGTCAGCGGCAAGACGGCGACAACTAGAGAGGCACATGCTAGCGGACAAGTACGCTTTCCAAAGGATATTTATACTCAAATTAAAGTGGCTGATGGCATGACTAAGAAAGGCAGTATCACCCAGACTGCCCATATCGCTGGTATTATGGCGGCGAAGCGTACCCATGATCTCATTCCACTTTGCCACCCCCTACCGTTAGATAAAATTAGTCTGACTTTTATTTATGATGACAAGACTCAAGCAATTGTAGTGACGGCAACGGTAAAAGTGACTCATAAAACAGGGGTTGAAATGGAAGCGCTGACTGCTGTTAGCATTGCCTGCTTGACTATCTACGATATGACCAAAGCGTTGTCGCATGATATTGTTATTGATAATATTCATCTGCTTAATAAAACCGGTGGTAAATCAGAGTATCAGTTTCCATCTAATTAATTAAAATGGAGAACGCTATGAGCATTGTAGAAAAAAACATGGACCAAGTTACAGATACGGCTATAACAGACAGTACTATGGATATTAATGTTTTATATTTTGCTGGCTTGGCGGATGAAGCCAACTGTAATGAAGAGAAAATAACTGTGGCGCAATCAACCTCACTCACTGAACTATATGAGCAGTTGAGGGGAAAACATCGTTTTAGTCGTCCCCATTCGCAATTACGAGTGGCAGTGAATGATTACTTCGTTAAATGGACCGACGCTATTTATGATGGCGACAATGTGGTGTTTATCACACCAGTAGCCGGTGGCTGATATCGCGTTAAAAGTGTTCATTAATGAAAATTAGAGCGATAAGCACAGACTATATAAGTAGAGACTGCCCATGACAGCTAGCGTAAACAGTAATAATAATAATAGCAGTAGTGATGACAACACCGATACCAATATTGATGTAGAAAACGATAAAACAGACGTTCACAGCCAATCAATGCGTATTAGCCGTAGTGTTGATGACGCCTATGCGCTGGCTCAACGTGATGGTTTTTCTCTATTAGATATCGCCATTGATGAGACTAGACTCAGGCATATGCTTGATGATGACAGTTGCGGTGCCTTTGTCAGTTTTGAAGGCCGAGTGCGCAATCATAATAACGCCAGTAGCGTCGAGCGCCTGACTTACTACGGTTATGAAAACTTAGCGCTTAACCAAGGCCGTCAAATCATTGCAGAAGCAAAGAACAAATTTGAAATCACCCATGCCATCGCTATTCATCGTATTGGCGCGTTAGAGATAGGTGATATAGCGGTGTGGATTGGGGTGGTTTCGGCGCATCGCTATCCCGCATTTGATGCCTGCCGTTGGATACTGGATACTATCAAGGCTGATATACCTGTTTGGAAGCAAGAGTATTATGAGAATGAAGCCTCTAAATGGCTAAGTAACAATGGTTGAGTAACTGTCATTAAGTAACCGTCATTAAGTAAATTTGATTAAGTAACTGTCATTAAGTGAATTCGATTAATTAACTATGATCATAAACCCATTTTTGCTTATTCATTTTAGAAAGATATTTTAGAAGGTGGTTTTAGAAAGATGTTTAGCTGGGGTTTTTAGAAATGTATTTTAAATAAAAATAGCATTCCAAAGTCAGATCATCCTTGCTAGTAGTAATAAAACCACAAGCTTGTAAATATCAATTATAGATATCTATAAAAAAGGTAGGCTATGAGAATTCATACATTGAGTGGTCGCAGTACTCAAACTTTAATGCAGCATTTTACGGCGCCATCAAAAATTTTATTAACGCTAAGCGCATCTACTTGCCTACTATTGGCGCTATCAGCTTGTAGTAAAGAAAGCACTAGTGAAACGGCGCAATCAGTAGCTACTAATACAACTGAACAGACAAAAGCCTTACGCATTGCTGCCGCTGCTAACTTATCAGATGTATTGCCAGATATTATCAATGGCTATAAAACAGATAGCGACCTGCCTGACCAACAAATAGAAGTGACTTATGCTTCTTCTGGTAAGTTATACGCGCAAATAACAGCCGGTGCGCCTTATGATATATTTTTATCCGCCAACCAAACATTCCCTGCCAAGTTAGCGGATGAGTTAGCTGATAAAAAGCCCAAAGCTAAAAAGACTCATTTACCATTTACTTATACTCAAGGCCAACTGTCTCTATACAGCACGACCAAACCTGTTAGTGGCCTTAAGCAAACAACATTAACTGACCTATTTAAGAACAATGACCAGACCAAAATCACTATCGCTAATCCTGAGCTCGCCCCTTATGGCGAATCTGCAAAAGTGTATCTACAATCGCAAAATAGTTATGACTCACTTAATAAGCAAAAACGCTTGATCCAGGCTGAAAATATTGGCCAAGCCTTTCAATATGCGCATACCGGTAGTGTTGATTATGGCTTAGTTGCGCAATCACAAGTCGTAGCAATTAAAGCCAAACCTGAGCAATTTTATATTTTGCCACCAGACTCTTATCCCGCTATCTTGCAAGATGGCATTATCATCACTGATGTTGCTACGGCAACAGACTTTACTGATTATCTGCGCTCTGCTGCAGGACAAGCTTATTTTTCTAAAGCAGGTTATCTAGCAGTTCAATAATCAACCGTCATTCACGCTATAATTATCATTAATCAGTATCAACGTTATATAGTCAGTTCACAATAAAAAAATGTGTATAGCAATGTGCCACTGGTATAAATTTTTCTTGCGTGCTGTTCGCAAGCGTGACAGAGGCTGCAAAAAATTCATTCCAGTAGCACTGTATCTTGTTTAAATTGAATCGACCATAGTTAAACCCATATAAATCTGCTACCGCGTTAACCTCGCTTGACGGTAGCTTTGATAAGACGGCTACTATCTGCGTTTGCTTTTATTTTGTCAAAATTATCTAAATGCGCCTATATGATAAATCAAGCCCTTGTAACAGACATGCTCCTCCCCGTATGGGTGAGTATCAAACTTGCCGGTATTACCACATTGTGCTTGTTGTTGTTTGCGACCCCTTTAGCTTACTGGTTGGCTAAACCCAGCCATGGCAACATCGTCGGGCGCTTAAAGATACTATTGATGGGGGTAATTGCTATGCCTCTAGTCTTACCACCAACTGTGATTGGCTTTTACTTATTGCTATTACTAAGTCCGAATTTCGGTATTGGCAAATGGCTTGCCGAGCATAATATAAGTCCATTCGTATTTACTTTTGAAGGCTTGGTTATTGGCTCTATTATTTACTCACTACCGTTTTATATTCAGCCTGTTTATGCACAGTTTTCACGCATTCCAAGAAGCGTCATCGAAGTTGCCCATCTATTGGAGCCAAGTCGTTTGAGACGCTTTATCAGAGTGGCCTTACCACAGGCCCGTGTTGGTATCGTGCTTGGCAGCTTACTTAGCTTTGCGCATACCATTGGAGAGTTTGGCGTGGTCTTGATGATAGGTGGCAGCATCTCAGGTGAAACCAAGGTCGTCTCCATTGCTATCTATGAGCAAGTAGAAGCCCTTAATTACGAGGCTGCCCATACCATGTCTATTATTCTCATTGTAATAGGTATGATAATGGTGGCTTTGATTGCCAGCGTTAATAAGTTAAATCAATACCCATGAAACCGTACGTGTGAGACAGCACTTAAACTAAAAAGGCCTTTAAACACCGTAAGACTTAACGCTGCTCGTCTAAATGCTTAATATCATCTGGGCTAGCATCATAGACAGCATTCAGCTCATCTTCTGTCAGATACTTTTCAACCATAGGCAACAGTTCACGTTCTTCAAAGCGAATATGATCATATAGCAGATTAGCGAGTTCCCTGACTTGCTCAACAGTGATTTTTTCTATAGCGACTTGATCTATAGCGACTTGATCTTTAATTGATATATTATCAGTAGCATGGCCTTTTTTACTGTCTTGAGTGGCTTGAATCTCTGCGGTCAATTTATGCAGTCGCTTATGCTGCTGTTCTAGTTTACCAAGTACAGACGCCACTTCTGGCTGGTTAGATTGATGAGGTCGTAAGGCATTAACAATTAAGTTGTCTTCGATTTGAAAATGATCGTGCATATCACTCATATATGAGGATAGCGCTTGCCAGTGTTCGGTGACTTGTTGCGGGTTATCAGCGCATTCTTTAGCGTGACGTCCTACATGCAGTCCAAGATGATGTTGGCGAGATAACGGCTGTAACTGCTTGGCACGTTTCATAAATAAGCTCCTTTTTTATAGCATTCCATATTATAAGCACTCCATATTATAAGCACTCCACCTTATGCTTAACTATATACTAGTCGCGCATTCATTAAGAGTGGCTATCTGGACAGCAGGCCAGTTAAACACTAAATCTTAGTATTAGTTGTTCTGCCCAAATGGCCAACCGCTACAATAACGACAGCACACTCTGCTTAAGCTGCTTTAAGACTTGCTGATACTTATGATTACTGGTCTCGAGGGTACTCAGTCGGCCGTAACGTAACTGACGGTAATTTCTCTTAATATCATCAATCCGATCAATCTGATCACTGTTTTGTTGAATAGAATCGGGCTTACCTTTACCTAATATAGTAATGGCGGGTTTGCTACTGAGACTTTCTGAACTCTTTAAATCAGCTGAAGTCAAATCAGCTGAAGTTAAATCAGCTGAATCTAGAGTCGCCGAATTTAGAGTTGCTGATAAACGGTCAAGCCAAGCCAACTGCCCTTCATTTTCATAGCGAGTCAACGATTTATCTCGCTTACCAAGACGTTTAGAGAGCTTAACTAATGGCAGATCTGCGGGATGCCAACGCTTACGTCTACGCTGCCAAATCATAAGTGCAACAATACCTACTACGGTAATCGCGCTACCTGCCAGCCAAACAATCTGTTGCATCACAGAGCTAATATTAAGCCACTTTAATAGCGAGCCCGCTTGTTTATCCTGATCATAACCGACGATATCTTTTTGCCAGTAATAGCTGGCTTGATCCGATAAGCGGCGCAAGGTTTGCAGCATTTGATACTGCTGATAACTAATTTGTGCGCCAGCGCCATCACCGAACATTGTCGCCCCCTGCGCTTGGGTCAACGCATTCATCCCCTGCTCGACGCGTTCAGGAGCAACAAAGGCAGTCGGGTCGACGCGTACCCAACCTTGACCCTCGAGCCACGCTTCAGTCCACGCATGCGCATCCATTTGCCGTACTTCCCACACGTTACCACCGCGACTCAACTCGCCACCTTGATAACCGGCCACGACTCGCGCAGGGATACCCGCAGCACGCAGCATAAAGGTAAAGCTTGAGGAATAATGCTCACAAAACCCGGCTTTGGTATCGAATAAAAACTCATCAATACGGTTGGCATTGAGTCGTGGCGGTGAGAGGGTGTAGCGAAACTCAGTTTGGTTGATCCAGCGCTCAATAGCATTCATATAGCGTACTGGATCTGAGCCTGCCTGGGCGAATAGCTGCTTCGCAAGTGCCCGAGCTTTGGGATTGCCTTGGTTTGGTAGTGCTAGATTAAGGCGCCGTACATTGTCATCAAGTTTGGGATCAATACGCATAGGCGCATATCGCAACACGTCATAGCGTAGCTGCTGAGTGACTGGCTGATTTTTTAATAATGTAAAGTCGGAAGTAAGGCTAATACCTTGACTCTGAGCAAAAGGATAATCGAGTCCAAACAACCAACGCTGCTGGGTTGGCTCTAAGACAACTTCATAATTGATAGGTGCAAGTTTTACTTTATCAGCGGCAGTCGCAAATGCATTCTCGACCCAGGCAGGAGTTTGCTGCGCAGTCTCCCAGTTCCATTGCTGTTGCTCACGACTGGGACGCCAAGTCACCCCATCAAAGTCGCTAAATACTAGGCCGCGCCAATAAAGCTGTTCCTGGGGTGGACGGTTATCTTCAAATTGCACACGAAAGGCCAGCGCGGTCGATTGACCCAAATTAGCAAAGTCGCCAGGCGACATGCTATCAGATACCCCAGTGATTGCTTGCTGTCCTGACAGTTGCACCGACCACAGGGGTGGCAGACGCGGAAAGAATAAAAACAGCACGACCAATAATGGCAACGCCCCAACTCCCAACACCCCTAAGGTACGCAAACGCCCATCACCACGAGTATTGGCGTCATCGTTGAGCGCGATAAACGCCAATAAAATAGCAACCACCCCCACAATGACTTCTAAAGTGGTGAGTAATCCTTGGTCCATTAAGAACAACGACGCAAGGACAAATAGCGATAGGTTTAGCACGACATAGGCATCGCGGCGCCGGTATAACTCCCACAGCTTACTGATCAGACATAGTGCTAAAAATGCCACCCCCATATCCAGTCCAAAGGTAGCATCATAGGTCAACCATAAGCCTGCCAAGCCTAATAAAAACCCCAGCATTTGTATGCCTTGATAAATGCGCTTGAGATGGCGAGCTTGCTTAAACTTGGCTTTGATCCGAGGCAGCTGGGCAATAATGCTGACGAGCGCAAATCCCATTAACCATAATGGCAAGTGAGCGGCATGAGGCAAAATAACGATAACTTGAGTTATCAGTATCCAATAATAGGCGGGTAATGCTAATAATTTGTTATACCATCTCACTTTGACTGTCGATGTGATTGACGCATTATCTATTGAGTTATCTGATGTTAAAACACCTATTATTGAATCATCTACAGGGACATTAATACCAGCGCGCTGACCTAAAGCTAATAGTTCAAAAGACTGCTCGAAAGACCAATCAACAGCACCGTTAGATGTAAAAGACGATTGTTTTGAAGTGAAGCGTTTTGAAAGGGAACGTTTAGAAGGTTTTATGGTCATGGTGTTTTTGCCAGCCTTAATAAACAGGTCTGAGCAAACGCGTCACCTTGACCGATAGTTGCAGTCGCGTGCGTCTCATTTGGCAGTTGCATTTGAAACGGCACCCCAATCTGACTAAGAGTACGCAGACCATAAGCCAGTTGCGCCAGCTTTTGTTCATGATGCGCCGCTGGCATATCTGCGTAATCCAAAGTCTGCTCATGACCGACAGGATCAGCGAAATGTTTGGTGAGCATACCCTGCCCTCGCGCGACATGTGCCCAAGAAACGCGCGCCAGTGACTCGCCTTCAATATAATTATCTAACCGCTCAAAGTCATCTTGGCCTTGGGTATACTGACCGCCTGTTGGCAAATCCTCCGTACTAACTGCTAAATACTGCGCTTGCCAGTCAAAGGGCTCAGGTTTGGGATAAACCCAAGCCGTACGGGCAAAATAAACATATGACCATGCACGCATGATGCCTAACGGATAAACAGTCTTAATCTGTAATCGGGGCAGTTCAAGCTCACCGCGAGTATTAGTGAAAATAGGCAAACGAATAATCTGCTCATCTTGCAAACGTGGTAATAGCACTTGCGTACTCTGCTCAATATTCAATTGAATGTCATCTGGTCTATTATTGCTATCTTGAGATGAACGCTTAACAGTATCTTGTTCAACGCTTTGCTCAAAGCTAAATAACAGCTGGCGTCGTGGTTGTCGGCTTTCGCTACGCAGCTGTAGCGTTACCCATACTGGTGCACCCACTTCTGCTATTGTCACTTCCAGCAAACGTACTTGTAAGCCTGAGATATGCGCAAAGGTCACATGAAAACTTACCAACCATATGCTCACCAAGTAAAAGCACAACCCTAGTATCAGGTTATTGCCATAGTTAATACCAGCGATAAAAGTAATCACTAATAGCAAAGCAAAAAGCATACCTTCGCGGCTAAAGAAGATATAAACATTACGCAGATTAAGGGTAGCAGTGTCGCTTTTAGGAGCACGTTTAGCAAACCAACGTGCTAGCGCAGCCGTTAGCGGCTGGGTAAAACTACGTGGTAAAACGCTCATGACCACCCTATCAATATTCTAATTACTATGCTGATACTTGAATAGCACCTTTAAAGCGCTTAAATAATAACCGCTACCTCGGCCAAAATGCGTTGAGCGATAGTCTGTGGTGCCTGTCCACCGGCCGCATGCACTGGTACAAATCGCTGCCCTAATCTATGATCGGTAACCGCCGCAAATACCGCTTGAATATCTTCAGGTGTCATTTCGGCATGCCCCGATACATAAGCATAAGCTTGCGCTGCACGCTGTAGCGACAATACGCCGCGCGGAGATAAGCCGTGATACTCTTGGCTTGTGCGAGTCTTGGCGACCAACCGTTGCAGGTAATCTAACACCACATCCGCGACATACACCTGCTGTACACCTTGTTGGGCTAACAGTACCGCCTCAGTATCAAGCACCGCATCTAAGTCTTTTAGCAGCTCACGCCGATCTTGTCCTTGCAGTAGGGCACGCTCCGCAGCAGGCGATGGGTAACCGAGTGACAAGCACAATAAAAACCGATCTAGCTGTGATTCAGGGAGCGGATAGACACCCGCTTGCTGCAATGGATTTTGGGTTGCGATCACAAAGAATGGTTGTGGTAAGCGATAAGACTGACCATCTTGGGTAACTTGCCGTTCTTCCATCGCTTCTAGCAAGGCGCTTTGGGTCTTAGGACTAGAGCGATTAATCTCATCCGCTAATAACAGCTGGGTAAATATAGGGCCTTTACGAAAATTAAAACGCAGCGCCGCTGGGTCATAAATACTCATGCCTAAAATGTCTGCTGGTAGCATATCGTTGGTGAACTGCACTCGACTAAAGGTCAACCCTAATAACTGGGCCAACCCTTGCGCTAAGGTAGTCTTGCCCATGCCAGGCAAATCTTGTAATAACAGATGGCCGCCTGCCAGCACGCCACTGAGCGCTAACTTTATCACTTGCGGTTTATCCAGCACTATCTGATTCAACTGCACCAGCAATTGCGCTATTCGCTGCTGATTAAGGCGATAGTCAGCAGCGCTAGACGTAGAGGTATAGGTCGTTTTTGACGATGGATTGGGTATCTCTGAGGGTGATAGGTCAGTATAGGTATCAGGCATAAAGGTTACCGGCTCATTTTTATCATTATAAGTTATTTAAAGGTGAAATTAGCAAAAGCCCGTATGTTAAAAGTAAGCCTAAAACGCTTAACCGTTGATTTATCAAAAGCTTGCCGCCGGTTTTTGTGCCGGATCTGTTGATATTTCAACGGGATCATTGCTCATTTGCGTGCGTTCGGTATTGGCATTAGTATCCGTATCAACTGCTACCGGATAGCCATCGGCATCAAGAACCGGAACGGCTGCGCGCAAAGTAGACAAATAAGCAATAATATCCGCTCGTTCGCTGGCATCTGGCATCGGATCTGCCAACATTTTCGAATCAGTCATGACCTTCTCGGCATCCGCGATATAGGGATCAAGGGTCTTGGCATCCCATACCCAACCTGACGTTGCCAAACCCTCACTATAGTCATAATCGGCTAAATCTGCTGCAGGTGCGCCATAGACGTTCATCAATTGCGGGCCTTTTTCGTTGCTTCCTGGATTTAACTTATGACACTGTCCACAGGCCTCTCCAAAAATTAACGCACCGCGATCAGCATCACCTTGGGTGTATAGCGGCAGGGTGACAGGAGTACGATAATCAGGCGGCGTTCGCTCACCACAGGCGGTAAGTAATAGGACTGCAAGAAGGACACCGCTGAATTGACATTTAATAGTGATAGGCATGATTTTATAATCTTTAGTTGGGTGGCATTAGCGATATGTAAGCCTCCATAGACAATGATCCATAGATGGCACCACCTAAATCGCCATGCAAAAATGGCTTGCTAACGCTTGAGAAATCCTCAAAGCATTGGCTATTATTTATTGCTTTATTAGGTATTAAGTTTCATGAGTAACTTGCATCGTTTTTCTGGGCTCTTGTAGATAAAAGCCTTGCAGATAACGTGCCCCAACACTCCATGCTACTGACATGGTCGCTGCATCCTTGATATAAGGCATCAGCACATCGATCCCAAGCTCACTAGTACTTACGATCAGTGATTTGATAGTTTCTAAATTGTCTGCAGTATCGATATCTTCTACATAACTGCGGGCTAAGCGTATCATATCAGGCTGTACAAAGTTGGCAATTTCAATAGACTTGGCAGACGAACCAAATTTATGAATACCAACCTGGCAATTGACTGCGCTAAGCGCTGCAAATTGAGACTTGGCCACCGTCAAATGATTGGTAATATCTTGTTCATTAAATTGTAACGTTAAAGCACCGGGTGCACCGCCAACTGCTTTGATTAGTTGACTGGCAACATTTGGTAGTTTTTTATCAATGAGTGAGGCGCTGGTTAACTGCACCAATAATCGCGCTTCAGGATGAGATTTTCGGATGTCGTTAATTTTTTTACAAGCGCTAATCAGTAGCCAACGATCTATTTTTTCACGCAGTTGATGATTTTTGGCGACCGCCATAAATTGATTAGGGGTCAACACCGTATTGTCAATATCGGCCAAAGGTAAACGCAGATACACTTCAAAAAAGTCACTACGATCATTATTGATATCGTACATTGGTTGAAATAATAGCTCAAAGCGATTATGAGCAATCGCTTCGACTAGAGATTCGGCGAGCGCATTATCATCGCTAGTGGCATGTTTGCTAGGGTCGTATAAATAATAGCTGCCACCTTTATTGCTAGTCTCAACCATAATATGGGTGACGGCATCCATGGCTCGCTCAAGCAATACTTTTTGCTCGGCTGTATTCTGCTCAATTTTAACGATTCCGATACTAACGGTGGTGTTAGTAGTACGCTTATCCACTTCAATGAGCATGTCACTAACACGCTTACCAATACCCACAGCCAGTTCTTCAAGAGCCTTGGTTGACTGGTTTTCTACTAATATCGTAAATGCCGTATCACTAAAGCGACTAACATGACCCGCTGGCACCATGTCAGCAAGCACATAAGCGACTTGCTGAATGGTGGTATCCACCCCTTGCAAACCTAAACTGCTTCTAATTTTGCCAATATTATCCAGCTGAAGATATAACAACCCTGCAGTTATTACGCCCTTCATGGCCTGCTGGTGTATGGTACTTAACTGCTCTTCAAAACCGTGGCGGTTGTTAAGCCCCGTCAAGCTATCTTTACGCTCAGCCGCCGCTAGTTGTTTGGTAAGCTCATCGCTATTATTGCCACTTGGCTGGAGAATAATCTGGGTAACGGGTTCACCATCGAAGGTCGCCGCCGCCAATTGTAGCTTGGCCTCAAAAGTGTCTCCATTCATACGTAGGCTTTCAAAACTGAACTCGACTTGCGCGCGACTGCCTTGATCAAACTGACGTAAAAACTGCTTAAAGTCTTTAACGTTATCACCGCCTGCAATCAAATCAATAATGGGTATCCCAACAACGTCGCTCATGGAATCGAAACCAAATAGCTTAAGATAAGGGTCATTAGCAAAGATATGAATACCTTGATCTATATAAGCGATGGCGCTTTTGCAGTTTTTGATTAAGATATCAGCGCGCTGCTCCGCCTCAGAGAGAATATGGCGCAGCTGCTTTAGTTGGCGGCGACTACGTAAACTATCATGCTGTAAACAAATCGCCATCACCACTGGGGTCTCTTTATCTGCCAATAGCGCTTTGACCATGGTGCCACTGATAACAGCAGGCAGCCCTTCATCATTGCAACCGGTCACTGCAGTGTCTTCGTTCATCAAGCAGATCGTGGGCAAATCAATACTTTGCTCTTGGATAATACCCACCACATCCGTAAAGCTCATGTCATACGCCTGCCCAAATACTAAAACATCCCACGGCTGCCGTAGCGATTTTAGCAGCTCCTCTTTATCATCTAAAAAACCTAAGTTAACCTGTTCATAATAAGAGCCTAACAAGTGCACAAGACGCTCAGCATAGAGCTGATCATCGTCGATAACCAATAGATTTAAGATAGAATGGATACGCATAGGAGGCCTTTTTAGTCTTAGGATCGTATGTTTGTCTTTTAATTCGCAGCCGTCTGAAACCGGAGTAAAGCCATCAACTATTATAAGCGATAAGTTAGCCGACTGCTGATTAACTTACGATCAACATTGGAGTATCTGCCGTTCTTAATCGTCGATATACCGACGTGTTGGTAACCTTACTTTAGAAGAAAACACTCTTCCACGATCAATACAATTAGCATCACTATAATATCTAGTAGTGACACCATATAGCCAGTTCAAAATAAAATAGATACTTTTGTGCCAGCGTGCTACTGGTATAATTTTTTCTTGCTTGCTGTACCTACGCAGACAGAGACTGCGAAAAATTCATAACAGCAGCACTGTGTCGTTTTTAAGGTATTTTCACTATAAAATTTGTATACCACAGGCTTTGATAGTCACTGACCGATTAAGATCTCACTGCTAATTGCTAATGACCCTATCTTATAATAGCCATATCTTATGATATTGCCCATTTTAAATAGCTTTGTAAATGTCAATCGGTACCTTAAACGGTCTATTCGGCAACTCTCTTACCAACTTAGGTATCAAATAGCCTGGTAATTCAGCTAACAGTTGCCAATAAAGCTCAGTAGCCCTCTGCTCGTCGCTATCAAAATGAGCAGCACCAGACACTTTATCTAAGACATGCAGATAGTAAGGCAATACCCCAGCAGCAAACAAACGCTGGCTTAGCGCCACTTGAGCGGCAACGCTATCGTTGATACCTTTTAATAACACCGCTTGATTTAATAAAGTGATGCCAGCGACTCGAGCACGCTGTAGGTATTCTGCAGTAAGGGTATCGATTTCGTTGGCATGGTTGCAATGAATGACCATCACCACATGACAGCGACTTTGTGCCAATCGGTCCAATAGCGAATCTTCTAGCCGCGCTGGAATAACAACAGGTAGGCGCGTGTGCAGTCGAATAGTGGTTAACTGCGGAATAGCTTCTAAGATATCGAACCAGGCAAATAGACGGCGATTAGTGACATTTAAGGGATCGCCACCACTTAATATAACCTCATTGATCTCAGGATTTACAGTAATATAATTGACAATATCTGCTTGTGCAGAAGCGGTTGGCATATTGGCACTGTAGTCAAAATGCTGACGAAAACAGTAACGACAATGAATCGCACAAGCACCGGTAATCGTCAGTAGTACTCTTGATTGGTACTTATGAAGCAAGCCTTTAGTCGGATTATGCTCATTTTCGGCTAGTGGATCAGAGACATACCCCGTTACCGCGATTTGTTCCTGTTGATCTGGTAGCACCTGCTTCAATAACGGATCATCACTATCACCGACGGTCATCTTTGACACAAAAGCGCGCGGCACTCGCAGCTCAAAATGAGTGGGCAGATAAACCTGGGCTCGTAGCGACTCAAGCTTTAGGATACTAAGTAGCTCATCAACTGAGATAATTGCTTCGGATAATTGCGTTTGCCAGTTTTTTTGTGTGATTAAATGGTTTATCATGACAACCTAACACCTGTGCCTAAAAGCCAACATTATACGCTGTTAGCAGGCAGTCTATCAAAGCATACGAGTCAACTCTCAAACGCTTAGCATGACAGCAGCTCTTAACGCAGCATGTTCCAAATCTAACTACTGAAATCCAACTACTGATCATGATTAGTGATAATAATCGTTTATTATCACTGTTAATAACAATTAGCAATCCTTAGGAGTCTCTTGTGGCAAGTGTTTCTACCAACGAATTTAAAGCCGGTCTAAAAGTGATGCTCGATGGCAATCCTTATGCCATCATTGAAAATGAATTTGTTAAACCTGGAAAAGGCCAAGCATTCAACCGCGTCAAAATGCGCAATCTACGTAGCGGTAGAATGTTAGAGCAAACTTTTAAGTCAGGCGATAGCCTGGAAGTAGCTGATGTCATAGACACTGAAATGAACTATCTATATAACGATGGTGAGTTTTGGCATTTCATGCATCCTGAAAGCTTTGAGCAGCTGCAGGCGGATAAAGTGGCAGTCGGTGATACGGTAAAGTGGCTAAAAGAAAACAGCAACGCCCTTTGTGTCATTACTTTATTCAATGGCGTACCGCTAACCATCACCGCACCTAACTTTGTTGAGTTGCAAATTACCGAAACGGATCCTGGCGTGCGCGGAGATACCTCAGGCGGTGGCGGCAAACCTGCTACTTTAGAGACTGGCGCGGTCGTTCGTGTACCACTATTTGTGCAACAAGGCGAAACCGTGCGCGTCGATACCCGCACTGGCGAT
Source organism: Psychrobacter sp. PL15 (assembly GCF_035984995.1). NCBI lineage: Bacteria > Pseudomonadati > Pseudomonadota > Gammaproteobacteria > Moraxellales > Moraxellaceae > Psychrobacter > Psychrobacter sp. PL15. Next base: position 285,886 of record NZ_JAXCIB010000002.1, on the reverse strand, counting down.
TACCAAACTCGAGTCAGCTCATAATATCTATATTTAGGGCGCTATCTTAGGGTAGTGTGCTGATATTAGTAACAAACTAAAAGCCTAGCCGTCTGATAAACGGTTAGGCTTTTTTATGTCATAATTTACGAGAAAACAGTTATAAAAGGTTAAGCATGGAAAGAGTCTTTATCGAGGATAATAGCCATAAAAAAACCATCATGAATATAGCCATCAAGACCGATATAACGGCGGCTTTGAGAGTTAACTTCTAGATATCTACTCTGATGACGATTGTTTATGCATGAGCCAATATTGCACCAAGGCGTTCAGTTGTTCTTTTTTGAATGGCTTGGTGCAATAATCTTGCATACCTATCTTTAGATATTTTTCGCGCTCACCATCCATCGCATTAGCAGTCAAAGCAATGATGGGTGGAAGCACCTGGGGATCATAGAGTGTATGCAACTTAATCGTTGCCTGTACGCCATCCATAATTGGCATGTGGTGATCCATCAAAATTACATCATAACGCTCAGGATGTAAGGTAAAATGTTCGATAGCTTGTTGCCCATCAGTGACGTGAGTGACGGTATGACCACTACTGTGTAGCGCTTTTTTAGCAATGATAGCGTTGACAGTGTCGTCTTCGACTAATAGGATATGACCGGTACGCTGAGGACTGGAGGCGTTAATCGTATTATCATTCGAATGTTGCCACGCTTCATACGCCACCTCATCAATAGCTGGTAGCGGTAACAATACTTTAAATGTGGTACCCGCACCGACCACGCTATCTACTATAATCTGACCGCCCATCAGCGTCACCAAAGACTTACATACGGACAATCCAAGACCCGTACCACCATAAAGGCGATGGGTCGACTTATCCGCCTGATCGTAAGCATTGAATATAGCACCTAGCGACTCAGGCTTGATACCAACGCCAGTATCCGTAATGTCAATACATAGTGTCATGCCACGACAGCTGATATCATCAGTCTCAGTCTCTACAAGGCTGTAATCACTATCACTATAATCATCACAATGCGGCACATGCATGACATCAATACTGACACGACCACCTTCACGAGTAAATTTAATAGCATTATTGACTAAATTTGCCAAAATTTGTTTAAGGCGTACCGGATCTCCTTGCACGTATGGGGATAACGATTCCGTATAATGATACTCTAAGACCAGTCCGCGCTGTCGTGCTTTGATAGCAAATAGGCTGACAACTTCATTGCATAAAGTAGATAAGTTCATCGGGATAGCATCAATGGTCATTTTACCCGACTCGACCTTTGACAAGTCCAAGATACCGTTGATAATCGCCAGCAAATGATCATTGGAAATCTTTATATTATTCACATATTCTTTTTGCTCGTGGCTAAGCTCCGTTTCACTCAGCATCTCTATCATGCCGATAATACCGTTCATCGGTGTCCGTATTTCATGGCTCATATTGGCCAAAAACTCTGATTTCATTTCATTAGCGTGCTTTGCGTAACGCTGATTTTCTTGCAATTGCAGGGCATCCGCTGCCATCACGGCAAACTGGGACAATAAATTAGCCTGCTTATTATCAAAGTTATGGTTAGGCTCCATGCTCATCAGACATAATGATCCTAGACGATAAGTCCTATTGTCTTCGTGTAAAATGATCGGCGCACCAGCATAAAACCGTAAATAAGGGGGTTCAGTAACTAGTAGGTTTTGGCTAAAACGGCTATCGCGTGACAAGTCTGGTACTACAAATACCTCATCGGACATTAAAGTATAATTACAGATAGACACTTCACGCGTGGTCGTCTGAAGACCACCAAGCCCATGAGAAGACTTTAGATATTGTGTCTGCTCATCCATAAAAGTAATGGCCACTACAGGTACGTTAAAGAACAGCTTTACTAGCTCAGTCAGACGCGTAAAGGCGGGTTCTTCATCATTATTGAGCACTTGATAATGACGAAGCTTTTCGATACGAGCGTCTTCATCTATCGCTACCGGATAATCATATATAGACAAGATAACCTCCATAAATCAATATTAATGCTCATTTTAATATCCGACGCTATGCTTGACGGCCGCCTGCTTGGTCAGCAATTGTAGGGTCTCACTGACCATAACCATCGCTACCACCGAGGTTACTACCACTGCTGATCCATACCCACCACACTGTAGACCACCTATCTGACTGCTTTTATCCACACGCGGCGGCTCTGTTGAATAGACGCACTTAATACCAAATTTTTCTTTAAGCGCACTATTGATGCCCTTTTCGTGACGTAATTTATGACGTAGTTTAGCGAGTAGCGGGTCTTGATAGCTGTCACGCAAGTCACTAACTGTAATTTGCAGTGGATCTAGCTTACCACCTGCGCCACCCGCACAAATCAGTTTTAACTTATTAAAGCGGCAGTGTAAGGCAATTGCAAGCTTGGCATTCATGTCATCCACACAGTCTAAGATGACAATAGGCTTATTTTGCTCAGTGGCAGTTTTCACCGCACTACGCTTAGGCAATAAAGCCGCTACGTTATCAACACTCAAGAAATCATCGACTAAGTGCAGCGTGACTTTCGGATTAATTTCACGGATACGGGTGGCCATCGCTGCAATCTTACTTTGTCCAAAGGTACTGTCCAGAGCCGGTAATTGCCGATTAACATTGGAGGCAACTAATACGTCCAAATCAATCAAGGTAATCGTCCCAACTGCCGTTCGAGCCAACGCTTCCGCTGCCCAAGAACCAACACCCCCTACCCCAATAATATATACATGAGCGGCTGCAAAGGTATTAATTGCTGACGCACCATAGAGGGTCTTTGTGCCTTTAAAGCGGCGTTCATACTGTCCAATCGTCATATCTGGTTGATCATGTTCTAATACATCAGGCACTGATGAAACTCCGGTAGCACCGGGCTGCGTCACCGATGGCATAGATGGTCGTTGTTGACTCATAACGGATTAGTAACTCTTTGATGGTTATAGTCGTTATTCATGATGATTACTTTGGATATTGCCAGGTCGTTTGCAAAGCGTTGCAGCTATTTTGCCATAGTTGTCGAGCAAGCTCAGCCGGTGGTACGGTCAGCAGCTCACTAAGCGTTAGCAGTACCCAAGGTAAATTAGCAGGTACGTTTCTATTATGTGCTGGCCTATCACCCCACTCATCATGCGAACGGTGTCGAGGTACTGAAGATGCAAGCATTGCAGATCCGAGCGCTGACGGTTCAGACACTGAAGAACTATTATCTAAAGTCTGACACATCGTAGGCGTCATATCTGGACAGTCAGTCTCAATGACTAGGCAACCAATACCATAATCAGCGACTGCCGCTTGAATTGCATACCGCAGCTTTTTGGCATTAGGATTGGTCACTTGGCCTGTGACGCCGAGCTTAAAACCCAACTTAACAAAGGCTTTGGCTTCTTGCGCACCGCCACTAAAGCTATGAGCAATACCGCCCAGCTTATGAGCATCATAATCATGCGCTTTTAATAGCGCTAAAGCTTGAGCATGGGCCTTACGAATATGAAGCATAACTGGTAGCTGATGATTCACCGCCATATCCAGCTGGGCACTAAAGAAACGTTGCTGTTTGGCAAAGTTCTCAGGCTGTTTCATAGCATCTGTATAAGTATCTAACCCAATCTCTCCGATTGCTAGTGGTCGTTGCTTGGTAAGCATCTGCGCCATAGCCAGCAAATGTGCCTCAGTATGTTGTTCAATATAAAAGGGATGTAGACCTAGGGCAATATGAGCTCTAGGATACAAATTTAGCTGATCGCTGTTCTCTGTTGTGACAGACTGTGACAGATCATCAAGCGCTTGTTGAGTATCGTATAATCGGTCAAAGTGACGATATAAATAACCAACCAATGCGAGGTGATGGACACCATTCTCGTAAGCCTCTTGTGCCTGAAGCTGTCTATCACTATCAAATAACGGCGCATCAAAATGAGTATGCGTATCAACTATGGGGAAGATACTAGGCAATGGTTGGTCGGACATAAGAAATGAGTCGGTAGCGGTCATTAACGAGCTCCACGGTCGGCAATTATTTTGTTAATAACGACTGTATCAGTCCCTATTTTTTGATAAGTCTAATTATAATTATATTTCTATTAATAACCATGTCTAGTAGTTACCTTGATAGTGATTACCTTGATATGATAGTAGCCATACTAAGCTTTATTATCTATCGACGGCGGTACCATATAACGCGGCTTAACCAACCCCTGCAATAATGTATAAGGTACCAGTAAGTCTATGGCTTCGGTCTTCGTTGTAAGCGGCGCTCCTGACTGATAAACCATATGTAAGCCTTGCGGGTCTAAATACCATTGCTGAGACAATTGTAATGGCCAGTCTTCATGATATTTTTGCTCAATACCTTGCAGGGATAAGCCTTTTTTTCGGGCGTTTTGAAACACCAACACTAGCTCGTCAACACTTACTTCTGGCAGCAGAATATCCCCAATAGCCAGCTGTAGCTCTTTTTGCAGATCAAACATCACGTAGGTGAACTGCTGCTGACTGCCATTACGATGCTGCTGTAAACTTATCTTCAGATAGCCCGTTGTGAGGTAACCAAGCTCAGACTCAGCATTGAGCTGGTTATTACTAGCAATACTAGAGACTTGATTGCTAAACCTCTCATTATCACTCGCGCGAGCGTTCAACGGTATTGTTTCAGACGGCAAGTTTAATACCAGCTCGGTATCAATACGCTGATACATGGGCAAAGACTTAACGGTTTGTTCACCGTATTCAATTTGATTGAAGAGCATAGAAACTGTTTTTTTGGCCACTTCATCTTGACTGGCAAGCGGTGTTTCCGGCGCTAATTTACGGGCAATGGTTTGCCACATAATACTGTTTAGCCATGGCTGTTCTGGGCTAAACTCCAAAACGTTAAGCTCAAAGTACTGACAGCGAGTCTGTCGCGGATTGCAATTGGGTTGCCGAGCAATGGCTTGCTGCTTACTAGCTTGTATAGCCGAGCTCACTGCTGCACCCGAAGCCCCCACTGTATTGGCACTACCAAGATTATTATTAAGTTCAATATCATAGGCAGACTCTGCATTTGCTTGCTGCTCAAACATTGATTGGGGTTGTTGCGCACAGCTCAATAGGCTGCTACTTATGGTTAATAGCATAGTTAGTGTTAAAAGCAACTTACCACATGACGGCTTATAAAAATGAGTGTCCATAATTTTGGCTACGATATTCGCTACTGTGGCGACAAAGAGAAAACATAGAATCAAGATTTCAAGTACCAGCTAGATTCTAAAAGTCGTTAGTATCACTCTTTATTAATAAGCGTACCACTTGATTGATAAGCATGCTACTTGTATCAAGTGCTGCCACGTCCTTGGTCAGCGTTTTTTTCGCTATTCTTGGTATGCAAGTTATTGGAGCGACCTACTGTAGGAGTGCTTACTGCTTGCTTGCTACTGCGGCGCGGAATAAGTAGTAGCGCTGTACCGACTGCTCCTAGGACAAACCACCTTTTTTTATTTACTTTTTTACTGCTGGATTTACTCATAGTCTTTTACCTTCTGACGGCTACCTTTGCCCTATTTATCACTGCACACACGTGTCACTACACAGGTATCACTGCACCGACATTTATCTATCCTCACTCTATTATACTAAGGTATGAAAGCGGCGATGTATATTTGTGTTGTGAATACGACAAACAATGTACGGCATAGCTTTTATTGTGTACACCGTCCATGGTTGACACTGTAGATCAATGACACTGTAGATCAATGACACTGTAGATCAATGACACCGTAGATCAATGGCACTTTATGCCACTATCGGGTATAGCTAACCGGGATTTTTAATAGGTTTAGCCCATGGCGGCATTGGTTTAGGAATAGCAGGTAAAATAAGAAAACCGCGCACAAACGACATATAAGCACGGCTCATGAGGGTAGTGCCTTGTCAGTTTATACTGAGTAAATAAGATATAGCATTAACGCTTTAGTGGGTAAGTGGTTAATCCATTATTAGAACTGTCTACTTTAGTAAAGCCATTTGGCGCAGGGTTTGATTTTTGATCACGCTTAGGGATCAGTGGATTGAGCGGCATCAACTCATAGTCGGCACTTACGGTACCGTTCCAGCCTTCAGTACCACTTAATGGTAATTGCTTGATCGTGCCGTTTTTATCAATGACCAACTGCAAGACGCGCATTTGATTGTATTTGCGCTCGGTGACACTGGCTACCGCCCCGCCGTCACGTAAAATAGTCGGCTGTAAAAATATGATTAGGTTACTTTTTCGGCTGTTATCATTATCAGAACGAAATAACCGACCGATAAAGGGCATATTACCTAAACCAGGGACTTTTTGTTGGCTGGTAGTACTGTTATCACGCATCAAGCCACCAAGGGCAATCGTCTGCTGATCATCGGCTAAGATAGTAGTATTAATGAGGCTTTTATTAGTAATTAAACCACTAGAATTGCCAATACTACTCGGCACGACTGAAGATACCTCTTGCGACACTTCCAAGCGTACGGTGCCATTGTCACCAATATGCGGAATAACGTTAAGATTGATACCGATATCTTGGCGGTCAATAGTCTGAAATGGATTGGTTGAGGAATTGCCGCTGGTGGTAAACGAGCCGGTTACGAAAGGCACGTTTTGACCCACTAAAATACTGGCCTTTTCATTATCCAACGTTAAGATAGATGGCATAGATAACAGATTGGCACTAGTAGAAGAATCCAGCGCTTGTAAGACAGCCCCATAAAATGCAGTGTTGCCGTTACTGTCTTTTCGACTGTCACCAATACCAATCAACGCACCAGCAATAGAGCTAGCGGCCGAACTGATACCTAAACCACCACCCGTCAAGGCGGCAGCGGCAAGTGCAGTGGCACTAACGCCAACATTATTAAAGTTCACTACCCCAAAGCCCGTATTGGCATTACCAAGCGCCCACTGAATCCCAAGCTGGGTGGCATCATCCCCTGAAACTTCAACGATAGCCGCTTGAATCAGTACTTGTGCGCGACGATTATCGAGCTGGTTGACGGCATCTTCAATCTCAAACATCAGCTCAGGCGCCGCATTGACGATGACTGCATTTTGAGTTTCATCTGCGATAATACTAAAGGGCCTACCATTAATACCAGTACCAGCCCCGCCTGAATTACCAGTAGATTGGCTACCTAAGTTATTACCACTAAGTGCCGCATTGCTCTCGGTATTTAAAGCTGCACCGGTAGTGCTCGCATCAGTCAATGATGCTGATTCTAGACTCGAGGTCGCACCTGTACTGTTGATAGACTGGTTAGCAAGCAAACCACGTAGCATCTGGGCAATATGATCGGCACTAGCATACTTTAATCGGAATACGCGCAGGCCACTCAATCGCCGCGTAGGGGTGGTATCTAGCTGATTAACCATTTCTTGCACTTTAGCAATCATCTCAGGGCTGCCTTTTACCAACAACCTATCACTAGCAGTGTCCGCAATGACCTTGAACTGGTCACCACCTTGCGCCTGTGCACTGCCTGCGCTGGTAACCAAGGCAGTGATTAAGTCCATCATACGTTCGGCATCGACATGACGCAGTGGTATTACCTGCAAGCTGTCATTCACATCACTATCTAAGTCACGAATCAAGTCGGTCAATTGATTAAGGTTCTCAGCGCGATCAGACAATACTAAAGCATTGACTCCAGGCACAGCGGCAGCATGAGCGGACTGCGCCATTAAAGGACGAATGACACCCAGTACCTCAGCAGCTTGGGTATTGTTCAAATAAATGATACGGGTTGCTAGCACCTCACCGACACTATCGCCACGCAAATCAACCGCAATGCCAGACTGTTTGGCCACGTTATCTGGTACCAGCTTAATCGTGGTTCCAGACTCAATTGCTGCAATACCATTAACCTGCATCACACTCAAAAACAGCTGATAAATTTCATCACGGGACAAAGCACGATTGGAAATAACGGTCACATTGCCATTAACACGTGGATCAAGCACAAAATTCTGATTGGTGATGGTCGCCACTTCATTAATAAAAGCTTTGATATCAGCATCTTGTAAGTTGACTTTCCAGCTCTCAGCACTAGCAAAACCTACAGTTGCCGCCCATAGCGGTAATGCCAAATATAACGGACGGCACATATGCATCATACGCTGCAAGATATACGGCAAAGGTTTTACTGAAAATTTATACAAACTTACCATGGTCTAATTACCTACTGTAATATCACTCAGTATAAGGTTAAATACTGCTAAAAATAGCGTTAATGAATGCTGCTTCAATAATCTAAACAAAGGTCTTAAAATTGCTGGCGGATAGTGATTACTTGTTCACCGCGTTTTACTTCGATTTGAGCTTCACCTGATTTTTGCGCTTGTTGCAGTACACCCGCATCTTGTGCAGGATTACCACCAACACTTTGACCATTTACCGTAAGTACTCGATCACCGGGCTCAAGCCCTAAGCGCTTACGTAGGCCCGCAGGCATCGCGGCAGTGACCTGATAACCTTCTTCTGATGCCATAACACCCATACGACTTAAATAACTGTCTGAGTTTCCCTGCAAGGCAGCTACCGCTTCATCAATAGCGGAATTTAGGCCAATCTCATTAGCAGACTCGACATTGTTATCGCCAAAAACTGCCGTACCTTGTAGGGTCGGTGGAGCGGCAAGTAGCGCGCTATTATCTGGTAAGCCTTGATTGCTTACCGCGCCTTTGGCCTCAGCGCTTTGATCAAGCAGCAGCGGATCAGCCATTCTGATCACGGTTTGTTTATTTGCGATATCAGCAATGATGATGGCATTCCAATCTACTGAAACCAGGGTATAACCACTGTCTTTTAAGCTATCGCCGATTCGGTAGTTTTGTACTTCACCATTCACATCCAACAGTGCCGAAGATAGGCTTGCCGGCACAGCTAATAGTACGCCTTTTAATCCAACGTTCGGCGGTGGCCTTACCGCTGCAGCGATAGGTTCAGGATCAAAAAAGATAGCAAACAAGCTATTATAATCCCCAGCAGAGGTGGTGGGGTTTTGTAGGGGTAACAGTGGTAATACCGGCGACCCAGGCACCGCTAGCAACAACCATAGCAGCCTAGATGCCGTCCAGCATAACCAGCTGATAGCCAGTAACAACAGCCAACCTGAAGAGCGGTTAAGTACCTTGACTACTGGCTTTAGGCGGGTGGTTACACTGATCATCTAACGCGCCCCTAAACTTGTTAGTAGCGGCTGGCGTACGCTGACCACTGGGGTGTCTTGCGGCGCTTGCCCGCTATATTCTGGCATATTTTCTAAGAGGCGCTGGGTCAAACTCACATCCAACATGCTATCGCCATCAATATATAGGTCGCCTAAACGCTTATCTTGATTATTCAATAGGTTAATATGCAGCAAGTTTCTATCGTCTTTTTGCTCTTGGCTTAACTGCGCACGCATCGCCGGCATGGTGATATAAAAAACTTTGCCACCGCTAGGGTAACCCACTTCTCCACCCACCCAAGTTAATTGACCATCCGCTTGGGTAAATCCAGATGCGCTTTTGTCTGACTCTGTATCAGATCTTGTCTGACGCTGTAATGACACGGCATTGAGCTGAATGGGTGTATTGGGCAATTGCCAATCTACCACGCTAGCCAAAGTCTCAGGTGCAATTTTGCCGCTCATATCGTTGACTTGCCACGAGCTACGCCCTATTTTAACCTGACCATTAAGCTTGGTTTTTCCCGAACTTATATCGACAAATGCGCTTACTTTCCCGAGTAACAACTGCCACGGCTGCCACGACCATTCAACAGTGCCAGTCAGCGGCGTAGCCGACATCGGCAGCTGCCAAACAGCCGAACCTTGCCACAAGTTGCCTGACACATGCTGCACATAAGGAGACTGTGGCGCATACTTTTCAATCACCCATGCTGCTGGCATTTGAACCAGTGCAAACAGCATAAATATAGCCAGCCCAAGTAGCCACCACAGCTTACGGGGACGCTTATGAGACGAAGCAGACACTTGGGGCACGGTTAAACAACTCTTATAGCAAACAAAGGCGTTATTATCATAGCAAACAATAGCCTAAAAATGACAGAAAAAAAGCCAGTATCTTTTAACCAAGATACCAGCTGTTATGCGCGTACTTCTGCCTTTAATTGAACACCTTAATGACTGTTATTACAGTAGACAGCCCTTGTAAGTAATATGCTTTGTATATGACTATATAAATAGGAGCATCTAAGTTATTCAACTAAAGTAGTATTATATTACTATACTGCCAGAAATTATATTGCAAAATCTTTAAGGCTGCGACCCGCTGCTAACGCTTCGACTAACCAGGTCGGCTTACGACCGCGACCAGTCCACGTGTTATCGTTGTTTTCTGTATTACGATATTTAATACTGCGTTTTTTCTCCAGTTTTTCCCCTGCTTCCAATATCTCGTTAATCGTACTGTTGCTGTCTTCTGCAATTTTCTCGAATTGCATATAGGCATCATACAAACGCTGATGCTGTTTTTTAGCAATCAGCTGTTGAGCATTCTCAGTAATAGCACGTAGCTCGTCTACACTTAAGTTATCTAAATCAATTGCGCTATTTTTACTCATAGTAGTCCTAGGTTGCGTAATGGAAATGATCTTGATTGGTTTTTAATCGCTTATTAAACTCTAAATGAATATACGCTATTGCCTCTCAAATTATTTGAAGTATACCAATTAGTACCAATCAACTGGATATAATATAAACAAAAATATAATTTATAACAATAGTTAATTAATTTTTATTGGTTCAAATAAAAGGAAAAATAATTTCTTACATAATTTTCTATTCTATTTTGTATATATTTTCGGTACAACATATTTTTAATAAACAGTTATCCTTAAAGCCACTTATACCTATTAAAATTATGAAAACAGTAAAAAATTCTATATTAGCTATATCAAACAAGGTGTTACACTTATGCTTATAAAACATAATATTTATACCCTATCAATGAATAAGGATTTAAAAATTACTGCCATATTATTTTATACTCCTAAAAATATAAGACTTTAAATATATAAACAATCACTAAAAAACAAAAACTCAGTCAGTTGATTGGGTTTTTGTTTTTTAGTGATTACATCAATGCTGTCATTCTGTTACCTTCCATTATTATATCTCAATATTCTTCAGAAGATATTTTGTGGCTTTATTATTTATACCCACTAAAAAGCCTTGCATAAGCAAGGCTCTCATAACTTTTATCAACACTCTGTATTCATGTATCCTAGAACGGAATATCATCATCAACTGGGCCATCTGGCATGGCCGCTGGCTTCGGTTGTGCAGGTGCCTGAGTAGGCGCATTAAATTGATTCTGTTGCGCCGGTGTGTTTTGGTTATTGTAACCACCTTGGCCACCACCTTGCTGCATACCATTACCTTGGTTAGAGCCATTTTGGGGATTATTATTTTGGCCACCTTGATTACTCTGACCGCCTTGGTTGCCTGTGTTTTGGCCACCATAATTGCCTGCACCACCGTCTTGACCACCACTCGCGCCATCTAACATTTGCATTTGATAGGCCTTGATATCGGTAGCATAACGGTCGCTACCATCTGGTGCTTGGTATTTACGGGTATTTAGACTGCCTTCAATGTAAACTTTACTGCCTTTACGTAAATATTGCGCCGCGATCTCACCCAAGCGATTGTACAATGCAATGCGATGCCATTCGGTGGCTTCTTTTTTCTCGCCACTTTGCTTATCTGTCCATTGCTCTGAGGTTGCAACTGAAATGTTAGTTACGCTACCACCGTTGCTGAATTGGCGTACCTCAGGATCTGCACCGAGGTTACCGATAATGATGACTTTATTGACACCGCGCATAATACCATCCTTTTACTTGTGAAGAATTTAATGACTGGTTTTAATGGAAATCACTAATACTATTAGTAATATGCTTTTACTTTAACCAATTTTTACCTAAATATCTAGGGGGCTTTGCCTATCATGCGACATTCTTTGTCGTGCAGTATTAAGTTTTCTGATATTATAACTAACAACAACAGAGAGACACTCTTTTGGCCTGTTAACTGGCCTGCTAACGGTACTTTAATAGGCTCTATAGAAATAAAAGACTGTTGTCAGCCACAGACAAGAAATGGTGTGTCTCCTGATAAAGCTCATACTTATTTAGTATTGCGATGCATACTCAAGGTCACGCTACCCAATTCAACACCATATTTTTTCATTACTGAACGGTTGAGCATGACATCTTCATTGATTAAGTACATCCAATCATCAAAATTCACGTTATAGGTTTTGCCATCGACCGGTAGCTCTAGTACATACTGCCAATGCAAGGTATTACCGACTACTTCTCCTATCGCCTCGCCAACAACGTCGCCTGCCACCCCTTTCCATTGTCCATCAGCTTGCTGAGTCAGCCGCCATATACGCTGTGACTTTGTGCCATCTGTCCAAGAGAACTTTTCATCTAAAACAATGACATTATCGCCTTCATGAGTGGCCTCAATATCAACATAAAATCTTTTTTTGACTTCGCCATTACGCCCTTGAAACATTCCCCAGCCATCAATTTGACCTGAGAAAAACTGATGCATATCAAGCGTTGGCGTTGTATTTTGATAGGTCTGAATATTTTGCGTGGTACAGCCAGAAGTCAATAACGTTATTGACAGCCCTAAGCCAATGCCAAGCTTAGCTATCGATTTAGTTATGGTTGTTGGTAGTTTTTTAACGGGGCGTTTTTTAGCGACAAACATACCAGATAACTTGTTAAATTTACTCATCTTAATGCCTTTTTAAAGTGAGGATAGAAATTATATTCTACTTGTTAACTGCTATGATTGTAACTTAGGTTGTCTCTTAAATATCTAGCGGACTTTGCGCAAGCTGCGACAGCTCTTGTCGTGCAGTATCTGTCAATTTGGTTTTGTCGAGTTTCAAATAAGCCACTTGTTCTTTGGCCATGACCATTAGCTCGTCAACCCCTTCTATCGCCATCATCTGCCGCGACCAGTCTTGAATATTGATGTTCTTAGGTATCGTTACGGTAGTGCTAGATAAATATGGTGGCTGCGCAATAGGGATGATAATCAGTAGCGACACACCCATTATTGCCGCGAGGATACTCCAGGCCAATAAATTAGGTTGACTCAATAATAGCCCACCCATTGCTCCACCAACAAACGCACCAAAAAACTGACTGGATGAGTTTAGCCCCATCGCTGTGGCTTTGTTAGCAACTGGGGCACGTTTAGATATCCACGAGGGAATCGTAGCCTCAAGTAAATTAAAGCCCATAAAATATAGCAATAGACCTAAGATGATACCAATACCTACTTGACTACCAAGCGCTAGTAGAGCTAAGGAAAAGGTCATCAAGCCAATCGCGCCTAAGAATACTTGACGCATTTTACGTTTCTTTTCTGCAATAATAATAAAAGGTATCGCCACTGCAAAGCCGATAAATAATAGGGGTAAATAAACCAAGCCCTGCTGGCGTACTGTCAGGCCCATCACCTCCGAGAGCTGATGCGGTAAAATGACAAATATCGCGGTCATAGTCAGATGTAGCGCAAAGATACCAATATGCAAACGGTTAAGATCGCCAATTTTTAGTACGTCTGATAACTGCTGGCCAATCGATTTATTGTCTAGATTGTGTTTGAGCACTCGCATCGGTGACGGTACGACTAACAGCAGCAGCATCGCCAAAACCGCAAAGCCGGCGGTCAGCCAAAACAATCCTGAAATACCTAGCGAGCCTACTAACAAAGGCCCAAAAGCAAAAGCCAGCATGATAGAGGTAGCAATGGTCAAGCCCATGGTCGCCATGGCCTTAGTGCGCATCTCCTCACGGGTGACGTCAGCTAATAACGCCATCAACACGGCAGAGACCGCGCCACTACCTGCCAGTGCACGGCCAATAATCACTTCATAAATGTCGGTGGCGTTGGCTGCGATGATACCGCCTAATGCGAATAAGACCAAACCAAGCATAATAATTGGCTTACGCGGGAATTTGTCGGCAGCGAGACTCATGGGTATCTGAAAGATGGCCTGACCAAGCCCATAAATACCAACGGCTAAACCGATCAAAAATGGCGTCGCATGCGTATAACTGTCCCCATACACAGAAAATACTGGCACAATCATAAACAAGCCAATCATACGTAAGGCAAAAATACCACCGACTCCTAAGATTGCCCGTTTTTCTACGCTATTCATACTTGCCTCACTGATTGATCATCTAACGGCTGACGTCCTACACCTTAAGAACAGGCAAAACTGCGCTATCTTCGCATCTATTAACCAACAATATCAAGAGGCAGTCAGACTGTCTCTTAAATGCCTAGCAGCCCGACTCTAAATCAAGCTATACAGTATAAAACATTCGCCGTCTGGTTGCCGAGAATTTTACGCCTTCGACCTTATCTAGCCTAGTCTGACTTCTTAATCTGATTCGATAATTTTGTTACTAAGTGCATCTGATGCGCAATAATACCTTGAATTATGAGTCTGTCGTGACAATAGAGTAGAGCATTGCGGAGAGCATCAAGCGACAAAATCTTCTCTGAGATGCGTTTATAACGACAAATTACGCAAACTTATAATAATAAACCTATTTTTATTAGATTATTAAAGTGAATGCCTTTAATAAGCAATTACTCAAACAGTGATAGCCATTGTTTAATAAAATTTGAGATATTTTTTCAAAAACGCAATCCACTTAACGTTATTGAAAACACATAACTGATTATCTACTTTAGAACTTTTCAACAAATTTATTATCAATAATGATAAGTTTTATCCCTGATTGAGCAGCATGGTATCTAAAATTTATTAACAATCTCAAATATCTGTAGTATTTATGACTGTCTTAAACTCATTCGTTTATTAAGCTATTTATTTAACTGATTTTTATACATATTTGATAACCACATTTATATGTTGGTTTTAACACCCCTTTTAGCGAATAGGAAACCTATAACCGATGGCACATGACCATATCGCAATACGCGGCGCACGTACTCATAATCTAAAAAATATTGATTTAGATATTCCACGAGATAAGTTTGTAGTAATCACAGGTTTATCTGGCTCAGGTAAATCATCTTTGGCATTTGATACCCTTTATGCCGAAGGACAACGTCGTTATGTCGAGAGTTTATCGGCTTATGCGCGCCAATTTCTATCACAAATGGAAAAACCAGATGTCGATAGCATCGATGGACTATCACCGGCGATTGCGATTGAACAAAAATCAACCAACCATAATCCACGCTCAACGGTTGGTACGATTACCGAGATTTATGACTATTTACGCCTGCTTTATGCCCGTATCGGTACGCCATATTGCCCTGAACATGGCGAGCCCATGGTGGCGCAGTCCGTAACTGAAATGGTCGATCAGGTCATGTCGCTACCGGAGGAGACTAAGCTGATGATCCTCGCACCGGTCATTCGTGAGCGTAAAGGCGAGCATACGGTACTGTTAGAACAGCTGGTAGGCCAAGGCTTTGTACGAGTGCGGGTCGACGGTGATGTCTATGATATGGACGAGCTACCAGCCCTAGAGAAGAAGAAAAAGCATACCATCGAAGTGGTGGTTGACCGCTTTAAAGTGCGTGATGATTTGGGCAACCGTGTTGCTGAAAGCTTAGAAACTGCGCTACGTTTGGGTCAAGGGCTGGTTACCTTGCATTATATGGATGGCAATCCAAAGCCTGATGGTAGTGACAATCAAGTCATGTCAGCCAAACACAGCTGTCCTATTTGTGATCGTGCAGTATCTGAGCTTGAGCCAAGATTGTTTAGTTTTAACAATCCCTATGGTGCCTGCCCAGCCTGTGATGGCTTGGGTAAGCGTCAGTATTTTTCTGCCGAAAAACTCATCACTCATCATGAAAAATCCCTAAACCAAGGGGCGATTAATGGTTGGGATAAGCGTCATGCTTATTACTTTGGTCTGCTATCAACGGTCTGTCATCATTTCAAAATTGATATGGATGCGCCGTGGCAAGCACTCTCTACAGAGCAGCAAGACCTGATCATGCAAGGCTCAGGTAAAGAAAAGCTAACCTTTAACTTTACGGATGAGCGTGGTCGTAAAACCAATAAAACCATTCCTTTTGAAGGCGTGCTGCCCTATCTTGAGCGCCGTTATGCCAAAACCCAAAGTAATCTCGTGCGTGACGAGCTGGCCAAATATCTAGCAGACACCACTTGTAACGTCTGTGATGGCGCGCGTCTCAATGAAATTTCGCGTAATGTACGGGTTGATGATCAAACCATTGCTGAAATCGTTAAGCTGTCTATTGGTGATGCTGCTGATTATTATAAAACGCTAAAGATTGGCGGTCATAAAGGTGAAGTCGCGGAGAAGATCTTCAAAGAGATTAACGAGCGCTTGAACTTCTTGGTCAGTGTTGGACTGGATTATTTATCATTAGCCCGTTCCGCTGAAACCCTATCTGGTGGTGAAGCGCAACGTATCAGGCTAGCCAGCCAAATTGGTGCCGGTCTAATGGGCGTGATGTACGTGCTTGATGAGCCCTCAATTGGACTGCATCAACGTGATAACGATCGTCTGCTAAAAACTTTAATGCGTTTGCGTGATTTAGGCAATACCGTGCTAGTCGTTGAGCATGACGAAGATGCGATTCGCCACGCTGATCATGTGATTGACATCGGAGTTGGTGCTGGCGTCCATGGTGGTCACGTGATTGCCCAAGGCACAGTAGATGACATCATGGCCTCCAAGGAATCACTTACTGGCCAGTATATGTCTGGTAAGATGAAAATCGATATTCCTAAAGTTCGTCATCAACCCAAGACGATTGACATGGAAGTTGAAGGCAAGGCCAAACCTAAAAAAGTCCCTATGACCATTGAGTTAAAAGGGGCAACAGGTAACAACTTACAAGATGTCCATTTGACCCTACCGATTGGTATCATGACTTGTATTACTGGGGTGTCCGGCTCGGGTAAATCCACGCTGATCAACCGCACTTTAATGCCATTGGCAGCTACCCAGTTGAATAATGCCTCAACCCTGATCGCTGACAAATTCGAAAGTATTAGTGGTCTTGAGCACTTGGACAAGATGGTCGATATTGACCAAAGCCCTATTGGCCGTACCCCGCGCTCAAACCCAGCAACTTATACCGGCGTCTTTACCCCAGTACGGGAAATGTTCGCCCAAACACTAGAGGCACGAGCCCGCGGTTATAAACCAGGTCGCTTTAGCTTTAACGTTAAAGGCGGTCGCTGTGAGACTTGCCAAGGTGATGGCCTGATCAAAGTTGAGATGCATTTTTTACCAGACATGTATGTGCCCTGCGATACTTGTGAAGGCAAGCGCTATAACCGCGAGACTTTAGAGATTTACTATAAAGGCAAAAACATCGCTGAAGTGCTGGATATGACCGTTGAAGACGCGGCAGAATTTTTCTCAGCTATTCCCGCTATTTATCGTCGTCTGCAGGCCCTAGTCGAAGTTGGTCTCAGTTATATTCGTCTTGGTCAATCAGCACCCACGTTATCTGGCGGTGAAGCGCAGCGTGTCAAACTAGCCCGCGAGCTGGCCAAACGTGATACTGGACAGACGCTGTATATCTTGGATGAACCGACCACTGGTTTGCATTTCCACGATATCGCTAAGCTGCTTAATATCTTGCATGCGCTACGTGACAAAGGCAACACTATCGTAGTGATTGAACATAACTTGGATGTTATTAAAACCGCGGATTGGGTAATTGACTTGGGACCTGAAGGCGGTAAAGGTGGTGGACTGATTGTCGCTGAAGGCACACCTGAACAAGTGGCGGAAGTTAAAGGCTCGCATACCGGTGAGTTCTTAAAGCCGATGCTTGAGTCACAGCAAGCAAGCTGATTAAACTATTGTTAATTTTTGATATTAAGGCTATTCTTTAGGGAATGGCTTTTTTTATTGGGTGGAATAAAGTAAATCACTCCTTTACCCCAACGTAAAAGAAAATCTGTAGCTTTCTGAAAAATGAAAAGGATATAGTTGATCCTGCTTTTCGCTGCTATCTGCTATTATTAGGATTGCGTGCAAATAAATGAACAGTATTGGTTATGAATAACATATCTAGTAGTATTAGATTTCTTCACTGAGCAAGGTATTATGTTTCTACGGCATTAATACGACAAGTTTTTAAAAATAATTCTGGTGGGAAAAATGTTAAAAAATAAACCTTCACAACTCCATAAGGTACTAGTATTAACTATTAACTGTACAACTAAAAGAGTCAGTAACCGAGAAAGTGAACATAGAGAATTTAAGCTCAAGTTTGAGAATAGTAATTTACCAAAATTAGCTAAAACTATGGCATCTTTTGCTAATAGAGATGGAGGTGTGCTGTTCTTTGGTATTAAAGACCATCCTAGAGAACTTATAGGTGTACATGAAAACAAGATACCAGATGATGTTGTTTTCACAAACTTCTTAAAAGAGTACTTTCAGCCTGAGATTTTATTTGAATCAGAAACGTTGGACTTATGTGGTAAAAATATTCATTGCTTAATTATTAAGTCATCTATACAGAAACCTGTAATATGTAGAAAGTCAAAACTTTTAACAACACAGCAAGGTAAGCCTCAGAAGGAAATCTTAAGGGAAGGAGCTATTTATTATCGCTACTCTGCCTCATCAGATGAGATTAAGTATGCAGATTTGAGGATAATGCTCGATAAAGAAAGAGAAAGTTTTTTTAAGTCTATGGTGGATAATATTACTCTCTTAAATAAGGTTGGAATGGACAAAGCGGCTATTGTTGACGCACAAGAAATGTCTGGGAGTGACCATACCGCATCTGTATTTTTGACAAATAATACAGCTCGAAGCTTAAATTGGATAGATAGTGGTAGATTTGTTGAAAATGAGGATGATGCAGAAAAGGCTTATTATGTTGTAAGGAAAGTTGAAATAAAACATGGTGTGGAAGTAGCTACTCCAACAGATTTTGCCAAAACCCATCCATTGACAAAAACAGACTTATGTAAAAGTGTGAAAATACATGGACTTAATTTTGATGCAATCGCTTGGAAGCTAGGAATTAAAGACAATCCCAAACATCATATATCTTCAAATCATGGGAAAAATAAAATACATAAGTTTAAAAAAGAATCAGAAAATATTATTTTAAGTGCTTACCCTTTAGATATGAAAAGACGTCATGAAGAAATAAAGAAGGTAGCCGAGGAATATAATGATGCCTTACGTGTTTGAAATTAACAAATCACATATATAGCCCGTAGGTTGGGCGGAGGTTGCGACCCCCAACATGCTGATATTACAAAACTAATCCGTTGGGTCTCGTACTTCGACACCAACCTACGACTGGATAAAACATTAAGCTTACGATTACCTATCAAATGAGTGATAAATCATAGTTTTCTGAAAAATCTGGATGTATTTTATCCACTGTTTCGAAAAACTCTTCTTTCGTTTTAGATAGTTTCATAATGGTAGTAACAGAAGATACTAATTGCAATAGCTCAGGATGACCTTTATCTGGCGTCAAAACTTGATGCAATCTAGTGCCTTTATTACCTAGTTTTTTAGCCTTGCTTTTAAGTTCTGGTAGTATCTCAGGCGCTAACTTTTTATATATAACTTTATTAGTAACATGTCCAAAAAACCCTGGACGCTTTACTTTTCCATTCTCAGGAGGGTAAGGCATATCGTAAAGTCTAAATAGCTCTTTATAATAGTCATCAGGGAAAGTTTTAATCCAAGCTTGTAATTCATTATCTATAAATTTCTCAAATAGCTTGGCAAGAGCATCTTTTTTTCGAGCTTCTTGATATCCTGTAACTTCGTCAACTAAGCTAGTCATACCTACTTGCGATAAGGCTCTTACCAGTATTTCTGCTTTTTTAGCAGAACCTATTTGAGACGGATGCAACTTCTCTTCTTCTCTAGCCTTTAAATACAAATCAGCTACTAATGGCAATATATTCGCGTCATAACCACCTTGAATATTGCCTTTTAAATCAACATACTCAATCTTTTTAATCACTTTTTTTAGGTCATCTGATACAAAGGGTTGAAGATTTTTGGCATCCATAAAAGTAGGAATATTTTCCAGTCTTGCATTACCTCTTCCAGGTCTGTCGAGTGCATCAAAAACTGCACTTTGTCTAATGACACGGATATCTCCCTCTATTACCGCTACATCTAAAATACTATCTCCAATTTTTATTTCGCCTTCGTAACCTGCTTTAGGTAAGCTAGCTCTATATTTTCTTGCTTCAACTCCTTTCATAGCACGAGCCTTACGCTCTGTTGGTGTCATTTTTAGTGCTGTTGCTTTACCACTGTTTTCACTTCCCATATTTTTCACCTTATAATTGAATAAGAACTTATTATAATCGCAAGTTAATAACTTGTAAATATAAAATTAAAGTAAATAACTTGTATAAGTTTTTATACAAGTATTTATCTAAAAAATATTAAAAAAACGTAAGTTTAAAGGTTTAATTTTTATGAAAAGAAGTATGGAAAGGTTACTAGACTCCTAGCCCCGATTGTAGCGATTATCCTGTCTTAGCTGATTGCATTGCAGACGTAGCTGAGGGTGATATCGAAATAACAGGAACGCCATCAGACATAAAAGCCTGCACACCAGCGCCAAGGTAGATATGAGCGGAAAGCGGGATTGGCTCCCCAAAAATCTCACCTAAATAAACTCCCTCTCAACATGCATCACCCGTGCATCTACCGTACGTTCTATCTTCGCCTCTAACTGACTACACTGTGATTCAACCTCACGTTTAGAAGTCGCCACCACTACGAACGTCCATTCGCTGGCATCATGCCGATCACGCTCGCCGCTCTCACATACCGCAACTGCTGGATTACGGCCAAAGCGTGCATGTAGGCCGCCCATGCGTTGGCGTTTTTCTTTCAAAGAGCTGCATCCGGGCAGCGTAAAAGTCAGAGTTAGAATGGCTATATGCATTTTATCCTCCTTGCTAAAACAGTTGATACATCATCGTAGCATCAAATATGATGCCTACCCGTCACTGAACGATCAGGTTTAGATAGCCTCTTTAAAACGCACTTATACTAGGACCTTACTGCTATCTTTTGTACTCATAAGTTCGCCACAGTAAAAAACACCGCAATTCATGCTATCGTTATGTTACTCCGGTCTATGGTATATCCGTATCAGTAGCTCATAGCTACTTATATTGTTTATACTGAAAAATCACAATAGCCAACATGCGTATCTAACCAATGACTCCTATCAGCTACGTACAGCAACAGCGCATTACTCGATTATGCGTGCGCTGCGGATTACTCCTTATGCAATATGGCGCTGAGTCGGCCATTGTGGTTGACCTATCCAAGCGCTTGGGCATCGCCTTGGGGATGAACAGCGTAGAATGTTCGCTCAACTTTAATGCCATTACCTTGACAACTATTTGTGATGAACGCTGTATCACCACCACTAGGGACACCATTAATCAGAGCATTAATGTCAATTTATTGGTACAAATCCAGCAAATTGTCAATAAAACCGAAGCCACCGTAAGCGATGACGAGCTGAATCATGAGCTGACTGAACTCACTACTCTTGCGTTGGATGAGTTAGATAAGTCGGTTTACCCAACGTGGCTAGTGTGCCTATTTGTTGGCGCCTCTTGTGCCGCATTTGCTTATCTTAATGGCGGCAGTTGGTCGATTACCGCCGTTACCTTTACCGCAGGTATGGTGGCGATGCTCACCCGTATTTATCTGGCCAAAAATCATTTTAATCCGTTTATCACAGTCATTGTGACAGCGTTTATCGCCTCTTTAATTGGGGCGACAACCTATTATTTTGATATAGGTGACAATGCAGACATTGCCGTTGCCTCTAGCGTTTTGCTATTAGTGCCAAGCTTTCCCCTAATCAACTCTTTATCTGATATTTTAAAAGGCTATGTCAATATTGGGATTGGGCGTGCTGTTTTTACCTATATGTTGACCTTTTCAGCTGGCGTTGGCATTGTCATGGCCCTTGTTCTGCTTAGAATACAGCACTGGGGGTTTTGACATGTGGTTCATTCAAACCGTTGCGCTGTCCTGTATTATTACCCTTGGCTGGACGCTAATGTTTACCGTACCCAAACGGTATATTCTACCCTGTTTGCTCATGACTGCTTTTGGGTTCGGGCTAAAAACAGCCCTTGTGTATCAGCACGTACATATCGTGGTTGCCAGTTTTTTTGGGGCGATGCTCGCCAGCTTTTTAGGGGTTTATTTCTCTAGGAAATATACCCTACCACCCAAGGCCCTCATCTCACCAAGTGTCATTTGTATGATGCCAGGAGTCGCCGCTTACAAGGCGATGGTCAGCATGGTACAGATTGGTTATTTTGGCTATTCAGACGAGTTATTCGGTCAAATGATGGTTTTTTTGTTTGAGTCCTTATTTGTGACTTCAGGGCTGGTGCTGGGCTTGTCTATTCCTGGACTGTTATTTTATAGGCGTCGTGCTATTGTTTAGCTTACAGGCTATCTCTAACCTAACACCAGCCATGCTGATACAACTTAACACCCTAGTGACAAGCAGCTTGTAAGATTGATTATAATACCCATTACAATAGAGTCCAAAATTATACTAACCACTTATTAATAAAGAGACAGCAACCATGACCAAGCATTATGATTATATCTCGATTGGCGGCGGTAGCGGCGGTATTGCCTCAATCAACCGAGCGGCAAGCCATGGCAAAAAATGTGCCATTATCGAAGCCAACCAATTGGGTGGCACCTGCGTGAACTTGGGCTGCGTACCCAAAAAAGTGATGTGGTATGGGGCGCAAGTTGCCGAAGCCATCCATAAGTATGCACCAGACTATGGATTCGATATTGAGGTTAAAGGCTTTGATTTTCAAAAGCTGGTGCAGAGTCGCCAACAATATATCGAGAATATTCACCGTGCCTATGACAATAATTTGGCAAAAAATGGCGTTGACGTGATAAAAGGCTTTGCCAAATTTATCGATGCCAAGACAGTCGAGGTCAATGGCGAACACATTACGGCTGATCATATTTTGATCGCAACGGGCGGTCATCCTATTTACCCAGATATCAAAGGGGCACAACACGGTATTGACTCTGATGGCTTTTTTGCCCTAAATCAGCTGCCAAAACGGGTGGCTATTGTAGGAGCAGGATATATCGCCGTTGAGATCGCTGGGGTATTGAACAGTCTAGGCGCTGAAGTGCATTTATATGTACGTAAGCACTCGCCACTGCGCTCATTTGACCACAGTGTTGTGGAAGCCTTGCTGATAGAGATGGAGCAAGACGGCATTCAATTGCACACCAACACCACGCTAACTGAAGTCAACAAAAATGAAGATGGTAGCCTAACCTTATGTACCAAAGATGGCAGCCTAGACACGGCAGACTGTTTGATTTGGGCCATTGGTCGCGCGCCTTCCACGGACAATCTTAATTTGCAAGTGACGGGTGTAGAGACTAGTGATATTGGCAAAATTAAAGTCGATAAGTTCCAAAACACCAATATTAAAGGTATATATGCGGTAGGCGATACTATCGAGAATGGTGTTGACTTGACTCCGGTGGCTATCGCGGCAGGTCGACGCTTATCAGAGCGCTTATTTAATAATAAGCCTAATGAGCATTTAGACTATGAATTGATACCGACGGTTATCTTTACCCATCCTGCTATCGGTACTATTGGATTGACTGAAATCGATGCTGTTAACCACTATGGTAAGGACAATATTAAATGCTATAGCTCAACATTTACCTCAATGTATAGTGCAGTCACCCAGCATCGTCAGAAGTGTATGATGAAACTGGTGTGCTTGGGCGATGATGAAAAAGTCGTTGGTCTGCACGGTATAGGCTTCGGCGTCGATGAGATGATACAAGGCTTTGCAGTAGCTATAAAAATGGGCGCTACTAAGGCTGACTTTGATAATACTATTGCTATCCACCCAACCGGCTCAGAAGAGTTCGTGACGATGCGCTAGTCTTTATAGGCTGAGCACTATTAAGGCGTGTCATCAATCAATCAGCCTCTGCATATATTAAATATAGGCAGAGGCTCTGATGAATATAGTTTTAAGGTACTTAGATATTTCTAATACTGACAGCCAAACCACGATACTGCTATGATGTCAGTAACAAAAACTGTTGAGAGATGGCTGTGTGGCAAGTGTACCTTTTTATCTTACCGATTGGCCTTGGCATTATGACCTTAGTGGCCAGCTTAATGTGCCTGCTGGCTTATCTAATATCTGATGATAATGCCACCCGTCTACCCGCCTTTAACTGGTTCAAGCGCTTGGTTATAGTGGCGTTTATATTACTTAGCATCGGGCTATTTATGACGTTTAAACACTTTTGGAGTTAGGCTAAAACCATTACTTCTAATCAATAGTTATTAAATATAAGCTACTAAATATAAGCTACTAAATATTAATTACTAACTAGTGGCTAATTTTTCTAGTTTTAATAGTTGTAGGTCTTGCCGTTTTGGCTGGCCATTATTGCCATCCTCTGGAAACGGCATCGTCACTCCCGTCAGTTTATAACCCCGACGTTCATAATAAGCCAAAAGCTCAGGACGATGGCTTAAGATACTCATAGTCAGTCGAACAGTCTTATCTTGAGTTTGTAAATGTCGCCCAGCAAAAGTTTCCGCTGCCTGTAGTACTTGATGGCCAACCCCGCCTCCCTGCCGTTCCGGATGAACCGCAAACATACCGATATAGGCACAGCTTTTATCAGCATTGTCTTGCATATCCACTGCAATGCAGCCAAGTAATTCGCCAGTCTCTTGTCCATCACGGCTATCCGTATCAGTCTTTGGATAGACGAATAGATAATGCTTGGGATCAGCGATAACACGGGTAAGCTCGGAGTCGGTAATACGAATACCAGCGACTAAATCAGCTTCATTGGTCCAACCTTCCGACTGACGATAACAGTGGTCAAGTAACTGCTTAAGAGCACTTATATCAGCAGGTTTAGCTTGACGTAAAAATACAGTATTAGTGGTCATATTATTCTCATTTGTTAAAAAGGCTGCCAAGATGTAGCGGCAGCCTTTATCCTAATCGTTATAAGCGTCTTATCCTAACGCGATAGTTCATGCGCTTGGGCAATAATATCAAAGCCTGCGTTAATCTGTGCACGGGTGGGTGCCTGACCGAGGCGCAATAGCTCGCCAAAGGCGATCAAATCTTTATCACGTCCAAGCGTACTGGCGGCACTTGCGCGTGTATTGTCGTTATCATCATCGAAATAATATTCAATATAATTAAGCGTATCTGGCGAGCCCAATAAAATATTATTGTCTGAGTTTTTTGCATGACCGCTGTAACGCAGACTTTTGCCATACTGCATCGTCCAAAAGAACGGTACACGTTCATCTAGCGAATCCACATTACTATCATTTAAGATTGCGGCAGTAGCCACCAGTCCATGTTGTAAAGCAACGCGCCAATGTTCGATACGCATACGCCCCATTTTTCCAGACGCCTTAGCAATATCTCCAAGGGCATAGACTCCGTCGCGCAGTTGTAAATGACTGTCTACTTGCACTCCGTCCGGATCGTTTACTTCACTAAACAGGTCCGTACGTGGTGACACCCCAGTACCCAAAATCACTATATCGGCGGCTATTTGCTCGCCATTTGCCAAGCTAACGGCGCTAATTTGTGTTGGTGTCGTAGCATCATTACCACTAATCTCATTCACTGTAGCGTCTAAGACAAATTTAATGCCATTGGCCTCATGCAGTTTAATCAAGGCATTGCTGACTGTTTCAGAGATGATATTGCCCATCACCCGGTTTTCTTGGCCGACTACTGTGATAGATGCCGTCGTGCCCGCTTGTGCTAAAGCTGCTGCAACCTCCATACCGATAAAGCCAGTACCAATAACCACCACATGTTTATCATGGCTAGCGGCTTTAATCGCTTTGGCATCGTCCATACTACGTAAGGTATAAACCCCATCGAGGTCAGCACCTTTTATAGGAGGAACCATGGGCGACGCACCAGTAGCGACCACTAGAAAATCTGCACTTATTTTTTGCTCATTACCACTAGCGTCATCAAGAATAATGGTGCGCTCGTTGGGTAAAACTTCATTAACCGT
Source organism: Psychrobacter sp. PL15 (assembly GCF_035984995.1). Taxonomy (NCBI): domain Bacteria; kingdom Pseudomonadati; phylum Pseudomonadota; class Gammaproteobacteria; order Moraxellales; family Moraxellaceae; genus Psychrobacter; species Psychrobacter sp. PL15. Next base: position 259,717 of record NZ_JAXCIB010000002.1, on the reverse strand, counting down.
TTGATTTAAGCGTAACTCAATATTATTCTTCTGCGCCCAATCGCTACCACCGAGTAGCAGTTTTTCCTCAGGCATATTTCCTGCTAGAAAGGCTTTCGATAACAGCGGACGGTTATAAGGCGCTTTGTTGTCTTTGCTAATTAGCGTAATGTCGCCACCATAACCCATCTGACGCAAATGATGTGCGGTCATAAAACCAGCGGCGCCGCCACCAACGATGACAGTATGAGTCTCTGTCAACTGATCATTAGCGATAGAATGGTCTATCTTCGCCGCCGTATTGACCGTCAGGCTCTCGCCATTATCAGTCAATTCGTATTGAGTCAGACCTTCAGTCGCTACCGGCTCTAATAACGACCCGTCACGGCTATCAAAAGTAGCGTGATGCCACGGACAAATTACCCGATTGCCACAGCGAAGCCCGTCGCCTAAATTTGCCCCAGCGTGCGGACATTTACCATCAAACGCATGAAACGTACTGTCGTCGCGAGTAATTAAAATGATACTATCGTCATCTTGCTTGTACGATTTCATACCACCACTTGGAATGTCGGCTTTATTAATAGTTACTGTATTACCAGTTGAGTTGGTCATGGGTTATCCTTAACGGTTGCGGTTGCTACCTTTATTGGCTACATATTGCTGCTTATGATTTTACTGTGAGTTACTACGTTAATATGGGTTGCTACCTCAAGCTACAGCCAGCCATAAATTAGGACTGAGTCACTTTCAAGAATCTGTTTCAAGAATCTGTTTCAATAATTTGTACTGCTGTAGACTGAGCCACCTTAGAAATATAACATTTATTAATAGTAACAAGTACACCGTGTATACGGTATTTAATTGCCTGTCTACCATGTAATTAAACGTAACATTACGATTTTAATGACGCTTTTCTTCAATTTTAATCTAAATACGATAACAGATGAATAACTTATGACTTTTCAAGACAATCACCTTAATAACGCTACTCTTCAGCCAGTAACGGATAAACCACCATTTGATGTCGCAACCGTTGATATGACAGTGATAACCGATACCTCACAGCTGCCACAGCCGATGCGACCACCCATCATACAAGCGACTTATAAAGCGCACGCAGCAGACTTTGTGGTTCATGAAATACTGCCATTCACTTTTACCGGAGCCGGTGAGCATTTATGGCTACATATGCAAAAGATAGGTATGAACACCGCATTCCTCGCTAAATTATTAGCAGAATGGGCAGATATTCCTTTACGTGACGTCGGTTATTCTGGGCTAAAAGACCGGCACGCTCTAACGACCCAATGGTTTAGTTTACGCTTGCCAAAGAAACAATTACCAACCACTAGCTTTACCCCCACTGACCTTGGCACAGATGAAAGCGTGCAGATACTTACCCAACAGTGGCACAATAAGAAACTCAATCGTGGTACGCATCGTGCCAACCAATTTATCATCACTTTACGTGACGTGCAGTCTGAGAGTATCGCAACAGCCACTCCTGCGGTCGACCAAATGCCATCGATAAAACAAACAACAGAGCAGCATTTAGCAAGTATGAGTCAGAACGGCGTGCCCAATTATTTTGGCCCGCAGCGCTTTGGCCATGGCGGTAATAATATTAGAGAGGCCCTTACGCTGTTTGCTCGTCCATTACAAGACACTAGCCCGCCACGCAAAAAAGGTAAAGGCAAGCGCCCACCACGCGAGCAAAATGCAATGGCGCTGTCCGCCGCTCGCAGCCTGATATTTAATGAGGTCTTAGCCGTGCGGGTACGTGATGACAGTTGGGACCAAGGTATGGCTGGTGAGGTATTTAACTTAGCGGGTTCAGGATCGATATTTGCCAGCGAGCAGATTGACGATACCTTGCGCGCGCGCCTTGCTGACGGCGATATTCATCCAACAGCTGTGTTGTGGGGCATCGATAATGATAAGGTAAGTGGCGAGGCGGCCACACTTGAGCATGATACTGTGCAGCAAAGCTTATTGCTAACTGAACTAGCTATCGGCCTAGAGCAGCGCGATATTAAGGCGCAACGCCGGCCATTACGCTTAGCTATTGAGGCGTTGGCTTGGGAATGGTCAGATGAGCAGACCCTAATATTACGCTTTACTTTGCCAACTGGCAGCTTTGCCACTAGTGTTTTAGCCAGCTTGGTACAGCAGTTAAATATGCCATCTATGAGATAAACTATTGGATGGTCGGTCAATGACACGTTTTATTTCTTAAGTAGCATGGCTTAAGTGCGCGACTTAGGAATACTGCCTTCTGCTAACAAATCATTGGCGCTCACGACCTGGTTACGACCTCGATCTTTGGCTTTATATAACGCTTTATCAGCAGTACTGATCAAAAATTCTTCGCCCCCATAGCGACTGACGATCGCTTGATCTGTCAACGTATCTAATAGTATTTGTGCCGCCTCACGCAGTACCTGATCACCCCTTTCATGGCCAAAATTGTCATTAGTGTGCTTAAACCAATCCAAATCTAATAAAATGACACTAAAATCTTGCTGATCAGTCGCTGCCGTGAGCGCTCGCTACATTTGAGTCAAACCGTAGCGGATGTAATGAAACCTCCATAACCATAAATAATGCCAGCAGCGACGCTCTGTCCGCTGCTTGCCATTCAAAAATGACTTGAGAGAGCTTTTTGTAGCCTAGTTGGTATATCGATACAGCCATGTATGCGCTACCGTGTACGATTTATTAAGTTCGAATTAAGACCCTGTATTTCTCAGATTCTGGCTTACTTTGTATAGTCTGTTTACTATGGCTATTTTTATGGTAATTATCAATCAGTCTTAAAAGCATAAAAGCTTCTACATTATGACTTGAGGTCAAAAGCCTGCCAAATGCCCTGTTGTTCAGGGGTCAAAGTCGGTACATCGCCGATACGCCGCCACGGCATATTGCTACCATGAAAGTCACTGCCTATCGAAGTAACTAATTCATGCTCCGCAATCGTGCGATCAACCATTCTACGAGTGCTGAGCGGCTCGCTATTGGCTGGCAGCTCGCAAGCATCGCCGCCAAGCTGGGCAAACTCTTCAATGAGTTTACGTACCCGCGTTGCTGATAGCTGATATCGGGTCGGATGTGCCAATACGGCCTTACCACCGCAGGCATGAATCAGCTCAATACCACGTTCCATACTTAGCGCATCGATGGCTACATAAGCCGGCTTATTATCAGCCAAATACTTATCAAAGGCTTTCTGCACCGTTTTTACCAAGCCGCGCTCGTATAAAACTTGTCCAATATGTGCGCGCCCCACCGCTTGTGGGTTGTTACCTGCTTTGGTACAGACTTCTTGCCACAACTCGTCATAATCGAGCGTTAATAATTCGCTAAGCTTTTCGGTAATACGTTGACCACGAGTGGCACGACTCTCTTGTAATTGTTGTAAGGTTTCGTGCATCTGCGCATGGTCGGTAAAATCTAAACCCAACACATGAATAATTTTATTAGTCGATTTATTTTTACCATAGCCGCCACTCAGCGTGTGTTCACAGCTAATTTCCACCCCATTAATGAGCTGCATATTGCAGGCTTGAGCGGTCGCTCTCGCCTCATCAATACCTAATAAAGTATCGTGATCGGTCAGGGCCAACACATTGACTCCTGCCGTATGAGCTCGCTGCACTACTTCCGCGGGCGCATAAGTACCATCAGAGCAGTTACTGTGGCAATGTAAGTCGATTTTCATAAGATTGGCCTTTGTGTTTTTGAGCATGGTACCAGTGTTGATAATAGAATGAAGAAAAAATATCGCAATGGCAAATAGTATTGAGGCTTATTGTAAATTAATGTTTATGATAAACAGTGATTGTCGTCATGATAGCTGCTTATCATGAACGCTTATTATCGGCTCTTGCCAAGTATTTATAGGGTCTTGGCAGGTATGCCTATTATATAAAGCAATTATGATGTTGATTGCTTTTTTTTGGTGCAGTAGACGTGTAAACTAACCCATACGTTTTTGTTGGACATCCCACTTGCTATGAAAGCCTTATTAGACTTTATTCCCTTAATTGCTTTTTTTATTGCTGCCCGTACTAACGGAATTTTGGCGGCGGCAGGCGCGTTGCTGGTAGCGACTATCGTCGTTTATACCATCCATTTTATACGTCAAAAAGGTAAATTTGATAAGCAACAATGGGTCGTACTGTTATTAACCATTGTGTTTTGTGGCGGCACCTTGCTATTGCGTGATGACATCTACTTGCGTTGGAAGTCGCCGATTATTAACGGTATTTTCGCGTTAACGCTACTCGTTAGTGCGGCTATCAATAAGCCGCTCATGCAAATGGCAATGAAAGATGTGTTTACCCTATCAATGAGCGGCTGGAAAAAGCTAACAGTCGTTTGGGCATTGTTCTTTGCATTCATGGCTGTACTGCATTATATCACGGCATTTACCATGTCGGACGAGGCATGGATTAATTTCAAAACCTACGGCTGGATTCCAATCATGCTAGTGTTTGTTGTCGTCCAATTTGCGTTATTGAAAAAACATTTAAACCCGGCTCTGACTGACAAAGCAGCCAAGTAATAGTAGGTAGCTTGCTCCTTCCTTTTTTTAGCAGAGTTAAAGCTAGGTGTTGAAAGCCTGCTGACCCTTATTTACTATATTGTAAAAAGTACCGGCTATTTTTAAATACTGGTATTAATAAGGGTTAGTGTACATTGTTCTTACTGCCTATGATGGTTCACTGTTTATTTCTACTTTTTTATTAAGGAAATATGATGTCTTTATTTGCCATAATTGGTTATGACGTTGCCAATAGCGGTGCACAGCGGAAAATCACACGCACTGAACATCTTGAACGTCTACAAGTATTGAGTCGCGAGCAGCGGTTGGTTATCGCCGGTCCAACACCTATTAAGCATGATCAAGGTGCGATGACCGAAATGTCAGGTAGTATTGTCATTGCAGATTTTGACTCTCTTGAGGCTGCACAAGCGTGGGCGAGCGCTGACCCTTACTTGCGCGACGGGGTTTACAGTCATGTGGATATCAAGCCCTTTATACAAGTACTGCCATCACCTACTGAGCAAATAGCAGACCAAATATCGAGTCAGGTGGCGCCATCGTGAGTCAGCTGGCATCGTCATTGAAATTATTAAAAAACGGCCGTTATAAAAGCGGCGTTGCTAGTGTCGTCTTAATGGCCGCTATGTCAGCACAGGCAGCACCGACCGTGACGGCTAACGATCCAGCAGTAACCTCACCTATAGCCAGTCAAACGGTAGTCGATCAAGCTAATAATACGTTAGCAGCACAGATGCAACCGTCAAATAAGGCGCTATCCTCTGCCAATCAAGATCTGCTCAGTCGCAATGCGCAACTACAGCGACAAGTTAATGACTTACAAACCCAAACCAATGTCTTAGTTTATGAAAGTAAAGGGCAGTTGTTTTTGTACGGCGCTTTTACAGTGTTGATTAGCTTATTAGTCGGTATTTTTATCTCTTGGCTAGTCTTTGTACGCCGTCAACGCTGGTAAAGTCACAATTCCTTGTTTATTTATTTATCGGCTGTGATTGTCTATGTCTAAACCTACTGCTACCTCCTTAAATACTGCCAACCCGCCAGCGATCCAGACCCAGACCCAGACTACTGAATATTCTCATATTAGTAAACTTGGTGCTATTACACCAGCTACTATCAGCTGGCAAACTGACGATACAGGTAATGTTGTGCCGGTATCTGGTGAGTTTGGTGATGTGTATTTTTCACATGCTGACGGTTTGGCAGAGTCGCGCCATGTGTTCTTGGAGGGCAATCTGCTACCAGAGCGCTTGGCAAATTTAGCGCCGCAGCAGTGCTTTACTATCGCTGAGCTAGGCTTTGGTACTGGCCTTAACTCATTGGCGTTATGGCAACTTTGGCGCCAACTGCGCGCAACCCAGCCGCATTTAGCCACTGCTCGCGTGCATATGATTACCACTGAGCAGTATCCGCTAAGCCATGACGATTTAACGCAAGTACTGAGGTTATGGGGGCAACGCGCTCCTGAGCTAGCCGAACTGATTAACGAGCTATTGGCAGCGTATCCGCCGCTGGTTGAAGGTTGTCATCGGCTGAACTTTATCAATGATAATTTGACTGTTGATATCTGGCTAGGTGACGCTACTGCTAGTCTGGAAAAATTACCAGCAGCTTTACCGCCTCTTAATTCTGCTAGTAATGTCCTGAACCATCCTGTTTATAATAGTACTGCTCATAACAAGCCGCACGTCGATGCTTGGTTTTTGGATGGTTTTGCGCCGTCGTGCAACAGCACATTGTGGACAGAATCGATATTCTCTCAGATTCAACGCTTATCACGTGCCGGTACTACTGCGGCCACTTACAGCGCTGCTGGTACTGTAAAACATGCACTGCAAAATAGTGATTTTGAAGTTAAAAAAGTAACTGGTTTTGGTCGTAAGCAGCAAATGCTAACGGCCGTCATGACTCATAAGGGAGCACCAGATACCGGTAATAATAGCGGCACTAATGAGGATAACTCATCCAGTTCTAGCTGCCTTGGCAAATCTAAGGCGGTTCAAAGGGCATCAGATCAGCCCACCCATACGGTGGTAATTGGGGCTGGGGTCTCAGGTTTAATGACAGCGTGGTCGCTTGCGAACCGAGGCATTAAGGTAACGCTACTAGACAAGTCAGCGCCACTATCAGGGGCATCAGGCAACCCGCGCGCCCTACTCGCACCAAAGATGACCCCTATTCATCATGTTGATGACCATCTACATACCATAGGCTATCTCTACAGTAGCAGGCTATATCGCCAATTCAACAATAAGGCTGCGATAGCAAAGACAGCCCCCATACTTGAGCCCACCGGAGCGCTCGACTTGTTAGTGAAATCCAATGTCGATACTCAGCAGATTGCAGACTATCCGGATGATATGGCAACCACCTTATCGCATGCCCAAGCGCAAGCAAGCTCAGGATTGGCACAGCAAGACTTATCTAAAAACCTATATTTACCACAATCAGGATTGATTAACCCACAAGCGCTAAAGGACGTGATACTCAGTCATCCCTCAATCGCCTTTGAGCAATTGGCGGTCACACGGATCGATGAAACCGAGACCCGTGTTTCTGTTATGGGTCATAAGTCTACCCCTGCTCATGAATTTGTCAGTAGTCACAACGAAGCGGAACACAGTAACTTGCGAGAGGCTGAAGCCATCACTATCCAAGCTGATAGCCTAGTCATCTGTGCCGCCTATGAAAGCCACCAATTAGATGGCCGTATTTTTGATTGTCGTAAAATACGGGGTCAACTGTCTTGGTTTACCCCAACAGCTGAGCAAGGTAATAAATTACCTAAACTACCGGTCAAATATGGCGGTTACTGCGCGCCATTTGTCGCACAAACGGGTGATGCTGAATTGAATAGTGTGGTAGAAGGACAACCGTATTTTTTACTGGGTGCAAGCTTTGTGCGTAATGATATTGATACGGATGTCCGTAGCCACGAACATCAGCAGAATTATGATAAATTGATCGTGGATATCCCTGAATTGGCTGCCATTATTCCAACTGATACTCACTTGTGGCAAGGGCGTGCAGGTGTTCGGACGCAAACACCTGATTATCATCCATTATTGGGTCAGTTATCGCAAAGTAAACGACTGTGGACGATGTCTGCGATGGGCGCTAAAGGCTACGCCTTTGCCCCTATTTGTGCAGAAGCGCTGGCTGATATGATGACAGGAAATTTTGCGCCGTTGTCTGCTGCGATGCTAGCCCGGCTATCGCCAAATCGTTCGCGTTTACAAACACCGCTGCCTTAAGCGCTTTTAACCAAAACCTGTTAACTTGCTAACCGCAGCTAGCAACCAACTAATCGCCGTCCATAACCCCCAGCCAATAATCGCAATCACTATTACCCCTAAAATATCAGGTATGTGTAGATAGAACCAGGCAGTGATTGGATGACGCCAAAAGCGACTGCTACGCTGCTTGTTTTCTAACTGTTGGTATAGAAATGGTCTATCCATGTGAGTGGTATCGGTGATGCCATATTCATCGTGTATGTGCTGATGTACGATGCTGAGCGTCTTACGGCTGGGACGAATAAAAATATCCAGCAAGGTGCCAATTCCTGGGATAACACCTACTACCATATCGATTAGTGCCAGTCGTACCGCAGGAGTCATCTTACTCGCAGGCACGCCTAACTGGCGACCTAATATAAAAGCATAGCTGGTTAAAGCCAACCCGGCTAAGTCACCTGCCAGCGGTATCGTCGATAATGCCGCGTCTGCACCCAGCCCTTGTTTGGTAAAGGGAATACGAACGACTGAATCCATTGCGTTAGCGAACTTTGCTAACTTGCGCTCGGTGGCGATGACTTGCGCGCGTGTTAGACCTTGCTCGGCGAGATTGAGCTGGTAGCTTGTTTGTCGCTCATCTGCTGCTGTCTCAGCAGACGATCGCTTGGTCAGCTTGCGAAATTTATCCATTGAAACTGGTCCAAATACAAGAGGCAGCGACTAAAGCAAAGACATAACGACCCACCCAAATATTAGCAATAAATGCTTGAAAACAGGCTAACGCTTGACGGCTAGCACAAGCATTATTTTGCTTAGTAAACATCATTGCGACTAGTGCCAAACCGAATACTGGCGAAATACCTAAGCTGGTTGGCGCAAAATAGTGCCATAACACCACGCCCATTATTAATAGAAACAGGCTTTGTAGTACCGAGATAACCACCACATCAAAGCGACCAAACAATATTGCTGTAGACTTGACGCCAATTTTTAAATCATCGTCACGATCCGCCATCGCATATTGGGTATCATAAGCTACTGTCCAGCACATATAGGCTAAAAATAGCAGCCAACACCAAATATCAGTGCTACCAGTTATGGCCACATAGGCCATTGGTATCGCCCAACCAAAAGCCGCGGCTAAAAATACTTGCGGTAGATGAGTGAAGCGCTTCATAAAGGGATAAATAAAAGCCAGAATCACCGCGCCAAGAGACCAATAAAACACTTGAAGGGGTAAAAACAGTAATAAACTGGCGCTTAATAACACTAGTATTAAGAAGGTAGCAATAGCTTCTTTAGCGGAAAGACGACCATCTGCTAGCGGGCGTCCTTTGGTACGTGTTACATGTCCATCTACTTTACGATCGGCAAAATCGTTAATCGCGCACCCTGCTGCCCGCATTAAAATAGCACCAAGCGCAAACAGAACAAATATCTTGAGACTGGGCAGACCCGCACTTACACCTTGCTGCTGGGCTTGCCCCATGGCCGCCAGCAATACACCCCATAAGGTTGGCCATAGCAACAGCTCAATTCCTACCGGCTTATCAAAGCGCGTCAATTGCATATAGGCGCGGATTTTTTCTTTAAATGTCACCGATGAGCGCTTAGATATCATTATTTTACAGCCTCTATCTTTATCGTCTCTATATTTACAGATCCTATATTTATCGCCTCTATCTTTGCTGCCACAATTTATTGGCCTCTAGCAAAGATACTTCAGGATACTGTTTGCGTAACGCTTTAATCGCCACTATTTTATTATTTTGTGCAGCCTGCTTACGTAAGTAGGCTAAATGCTCTTGGGGACTACTCAATTGTTTTAAACGCGCTTCGAGTCTCAAAATTCGAGTACGTAGCATAATGTTTATGATCAGTAGGCCGGCACCCACCGCCCAAACTATGATTGTTAGCATCACGCACTCCTATATTTTTGCCCTACATTTATACCAAAGGTTGTTCAAAACGTTTATAAAAACAGCTGTTATCTAAACACATCATATGAGCCTGTTATGAAAAATAGCCATCAAAACGTACCGCGGCATTATGCCAGCTATCATCTGGCGGTTGATGAGCGAATAATGGCGCGTGTTGTGGACGCTTGACGATAACCCGTCCCTGCTGTTTAGTGTTATCACTATCGCCATTAATACTGATATCATCACTAGCATTGCTATTGCCGTTCACCTTGCTACGGACCAACGCCTGCGCACCTTGTAGCAATTGCTGTTCTTGCACTAGAGACGGTGCACTGGCTAAATAATGTAATGCTTGCATATGTTTGCCAACTTTAGCGCCTTTACCCGTTTTACTGTCCTGATAGCTGTTTTCTGGAAACATAGGATCTAAGTACACCACCTCAACTATTTTATTAACGAAAGCATGGGTAGTTTCAACTGTGCTGCTATCAAGCGTGACGCTATTTTGGCAAGAGGCAAAATAACTGAGTGCATCAGTGTTAATAATATGCAAGCGTGCCATTAGTTTTTGCCAATTCGGCTGTGTACTCATACGTTGCTGCTCAGCGAGCAACAGCAACGCCATTAAGGGCTGCTGTTCTAACATCGTGACCTGCGCGCCAGTACTGGCCAATATTAAGCTGTCATGACCAAAGCCTGCGGTAGCATCCACCACATGGCTATCAACACCAACTTTTGCGGCCTGTAGTAGTAGCTCTGTCTTGCGGCCGGCGCTGACCACTCGCCGTTGTAGCTTGTCCCACTCAGGGGCAACGCTCAAACCACCACTTAGCAATGACAGTTTATTTTTGTCATCTAATAATAAAATAGGCTGAGTAGTGTCGGCACTTAGTTGTTCTCGGCTTTTTTGGTTTAGCTTGGTCGTTATCAACTCCACATTTATACTTAATGACAGCTTGTGCTTGCTCACTAGAGCTTGTAAGCACTCAACTTTTGGCAACTGCGATTCAGTAGTGTAGAGCAATCGGCAGTGGCTCAGAGGGATAGATGCGGGTAGCGCCGTCATGATTGCCGTCCTTTTTCGATACCACTGATTTTAATATGACTGTGGTTAGCAGGTTTTGGTTTAATTATCACTCAGAATGATCCATTTGACCCATTCAAGCTCATAAAAAGCTAGCCTGCAAACTGATAGCCAAAGCCCCATGCGGCTACCAATACCACTACCCCAGTAACGATACGCAACCATGCAAAGATTTTGAAGTCGCGAAGACTTACCCATGCGACCAGCCAACGAATACACAATAGTGCCACTATAAAGGACACCACAGTACCGATACCCAGTACCAACCAATCCTGACGGTTGGTCAATACGTCACCATGCTTGAGTAAGTCCAGTAGCGCGGCGCCCACAATAACTGGAATGCCTAAAAAGAACGAAAACTCCGCCGATGCTTTACGCGAAACGCCCAGCCAAAGGGCACTGACAATGGTAGCACCAGAACGCGACGTGCCGGGTATCAAGGCAAAACACTGGAACAGACCGATCAGTAAAGCGGTCTTAAAGCTGACATCTTCTGCTTCATTGGCAATAATGACTTTTGGACGATTTTCTACATAAAATATCAGAAAACCACCAATAATCAGCATAATCGCCACGGTAATAGGATTGAATAAATAAGTTTTGATTTCATCGGCAAAGGTAAAACCCACCAGCATCACTGGAATGGTGGCTACAATGAGACTCAAACCCAGTTGTCTTGGATTATTAAGACCTTCTGCCTTGCCGGTTAGTAGTCCCAATAATGCTTGCCATAGTCGTCCCCAATAGTCGTAAATAACCGCCAGAATAGCACCCAATTGGACAACGACAACGAACAAGTCTACTTTTTCTTTGGTCCAAAAACCCATTAAGTCTGCTGATAAAATCAAATAGCCGGTACTGGAAATAGGTAAAAACTCAGTGATACCTTCAACGATACCCATGATGACAGCTTGAATTAATAAGATGATATCCACAATCGCTTTCCTAAAAACGAACCTGCTGGTCGCTTTATATTGTTGTGATACGGTTGCTGCTAGACTTTCGAGAGATAAGGGGTCTAGCCGTCACGCATAGTGTTTAAATCAAGGTCGGAATTATTATGCCTTGCCTTGTTCTTTTAGAGTTTTCCAAGCTTGATTGCGTAGATATTTTGGTAAGGCAAGTGCCGCTTCTGTACCGCCCAAGGTCATGAATTGTGCGATGCCTAATTGCCCAATCACTGTCGCATCAGGGCAGATATCTTCATGGATTGTCTGTTCATGGTGTAGCCTTAATAGGCCAGCACCATTACCAACAATGGGCACGTTGAGCAGCGTTTGGCTGTCATAGTCTAGCAACTGCTCAGTGCTATCACTGTTTTCCGCAACTATCGGTTGCATAATGGCATTTTCTAATTTGCTATCTAATTGATAATGGCCAAAATATACTTGCTGCATGCGCGCATCAAGGGCGCTATAAGCTTGTGTTAAGCCATATCGTTGGTAAGCACATTGCGCAATCGCTTGCAGGCTAGATACGCCGACACAAGGTAAATCATGGGCCACCGATAACGCTTGTACCACCGCCGTATTGATCCGAATACCGCTAAATGCGCCAGGACCACGATTAAATATTAAAGCTTGAAAATCAGCCAGGCTTAGCTGGCTTTCAGTCAAAGCAGCATCAATCATCGGTAATATTTGTTGTGTTTGCTGACGTTTACCGGTTTGAGTTTGGCACGATATAACCTTACCTGTACCATCAAGTATGGCGACTGAACACTGATCAAACACGGTATCCATGGCTAAAAACATCATGACCTCGACTTAAGCGGGTGGTGTGACAAAATAGTGCCCATCATAGCATTTAGGTTCAGCAAGTTTTATCACTTTCTATGTTATTCATACTTTATTTATTGATAGATTTAAAAACCCCCAAAGCGCTTTATCAGCTTTGGGGGTTGCATTGAACTATGGGTCTTTAGGGTTAAGACGGACTTAATTTAAAAGCGTTTTTTAAACTTTTTTGATGATTTATCCGGCATGTCTTGCATTTGCTTTTGCATATCTTCAGCGCTTGGCATATTGTTGGGATCAAGACCCATTTGCTTGGCCAATTGTGCTTGGTTAACATCCTTCATGCCACCTTGGCCTTTCTGCGCTTGACCACCACCAAATAGCGGACCACCACCACCGCCGCCGCCAGATGCACCGCCGCCCATTAGTCCTTGCATAGATTTCATCATTTTACTGATGCCTTCAGGCTTAGAAATCATTTTCATCATTTTTGCCATTTGCTTATGTTGTTTAAGCAGACGGTTGATGTCTTGAACTTCTTTACCAGAGCCTGCAGCAATACGGCGCTTCCGGCTTGGATTAATCTTGTCTGGGTTTTTACGCTCAAAGGGAGTCATTGAATTAATCAACGCTTCCATCTCACGTACTTTTTCTTCTGGCTTGGCATCTTCAACCGCTTTTTGCATATCAGAGCCCCCCATACCTGGCATCTTATCTAAGAAACCTGACATGCCGCCCATACTTTTCATTTGCTGAAACTGGGTCAATAGATCATCAAGGTCGAATTCACCACCCTTTTGCATCTTTTTGGCCATTTTTTCGGCTTTGTCGCGGTCAATCTTTTGCTCAACTTCTTCAACCAAACTTAGTACGTCGCCCATACCTAGAATACGCTGGGCAATACGTTCAGGATGGAACAGCTCTAGCGCGTCTAACTTTTCGCCGCGACCTAAAAACTTGATTGGCTTACCAGTAATAGCCCGTACAGATAGCGCGGCGCCGCCACGAGCGTCACCGTCAGTCTTAGTTAAGATCACCCCAGTTAATGGCAACGCATCGTTAAAGGCTTTGGCGGTATTGGCCGCATCTTGGCCAGTCATTGCATCGACCACGAACAATGTTTCAGAAGGATTGACCGCTGCAGTCAGCGCTTTAATCTCATCCATCATGGTTTCGTCAATCGCCAGGCGACCTGCGGTATCAATAATCAAGATATCTTGGTATTGAATTTTGGCCTCTTCAATAGCACGCAGTGCAATATCAATCGGGTTTTCATCAGTACTAGAGTTAACGAACTTGGCATTAACCTGCCCAGCTACTTGCTCAAGCTGCTGAATCGCTGCCGGACGATAGACGTCGGCTGAGACCAGCATGACTTTCTTCTTATGGCGCTCTTGTAGATATTTAGCCAATTTACCAGCGGTAGTGGTTTTACCTGCCCCTTGCAACCCTGCCAGCAAATAGATGATAGGCGGTTTGCCGGTCATCTCTAACTGCTGATTGGCACTGCCCATCATCTCAGTCAGCTCATCATGGACAATCTTTACAAACGCTTGGCCGGGTGCCAGCTCTTTAAGTACTTCAGCACCCATCGCCTGTTCTTTAACGCGTTTGACAAAATCGCGAGTTACCGGTAACGCCACATCGGCTTCTAGCAGCGCCATACGCACTTCACGTAAGGTGTCTTTGATGTTGTCTTCAGTCAGTTGCCCAGTACCGACGATATTGCGCAGACTCGACGATAGGCGTTCGGTTAAGGTATCAAACATAAGTAGTTCTCAGTTAATAATAGGTCTGTTAATAATGAATTGGTAATTTTTTAGTTGATAATCAATATGGCGGTCAATTAAAATAGTTTTGACTTACTGGCTTTCTGCCTACTTATATTATTCGCCTATTAATACTATCCGTAGAATGTCTATTTAGACTCTAAATATAGAGCGTTTGTTGAATAAATACTTTTTAATACAAGTGTGGCTAAAATAATAATAGCGATGATTCTCAATTAGCCTCTATTTTATGATAAATTGAATAATTATTCTAATCATACCATTTTAGGGTTAACTTGAGCGGCTATGCTGCACTTCTGATACTCAATGAGGCTTGCCTGTGTTACTTGCGTTTGTGATAGCCAGTATGGCTTACATCGTGGTTATTATCCATCTCAGCTGGGCATTGACTACAAACAAGCAGATTAATAAAAACGTCGGTCTGGGCCTATTGATAGTAGGCATGTTGGCGCACGCTGCGCTGTTGTATCCCTACATCTTTACTTTATACGGCCTAAATTTTAATCTATTTAACGTCTTTAGTCTGGTTAGTTTGTTTTTCTTGTTTTTTTTCGTGCTGTTCTGTCTATACCGGCCTATTATCAGCCTTGGTATATTAGCCGCACCAACTGCACTTTTCGGTATGACTATCGGGTATGTTGGCCGCGCGCCTTATCAGCCACTTACTGACGTCAGTATTGGTCTTGAAGCACATATTATATTATCATTTGCCGCTTATTGTGTGCTGCTGATGGCAGCGGTGCAAGCACTATTTCTGCGCCTACAGATTCGTGAGCTCAAGCATCATACCATTCATCGTTTTTGGGTCAACAAGTTACCTTCCTTACAAAGTATGGAAGGCTTATTGTTCGATATGATCTTGGTTGGCTTTGTATTACTCAGTGTCGCGTTGGGGCTGGGATTTATTTATGTAGAGGACTTGCTGGCGCAACATATCGCTCATAAAACGGTCTTTAGCGTTCTATCATGGTTATTATTCGGTGTATTACTCGTAGGCAATTGGCGTGCTGGCTGGCGTGGTAAACACGCTGCCAATATCACCATTTACGCTTTTATCTTATTAGCCATTGGCTTTGTGGGTAGCAAGTTTGTTTTAGAGCTGCTGCTATGAGCTAAAGCGAAATAGCTCGCACCATTAGCTATGACCAGTTATTTACAATCAGTCTTAACGTCTCATTCGCTTAACGTCTTATTCGCTTAACGTCTTATTCGCCTAAGTAGTCTCGATGACGCATTGTTAATTAAAAACTACGGTCTTGTTACCGGTCACAATCACTCGATTTTGTACATGCCAATTAACCGCCCGCGCCAATACGTTGCGCTCTATATCACGTCCAATTGCGCGCAGATCAGCAACCCCTTGACGATGAGTGACACGGTGCACGTCTTGCTCAATAATAGGCCCCTGGTCCAGCTCAGCGGTCACATAATGGGCCGTCGCACCAATCAGCTTCACACCCTTGTCATAAGCTTGCCGATAAGGGTCTGCACCTACAAATGCTGGCAGAAATGAATGGTGGATATTTATAATCTGCATCGGCCAACGCTTAACAAAATCAGACGACAAAATTTGCATATAGCGCGCTAACACTAATAAGTCATTCTCTGACATCAACTCGTGAATCTGAGCTTCTGCGTCCGCTTTATTGTCCTTAGTAACAGAGATATGATGAAAAGTAATGCCAAAATTTTCGACCGCTTGCCGTAAATCAGCATGGTTGCTGACTACGGAAGTAATCTGACAATCAAGCAAACCACGCTGATGCCGCCATAATAAATCCAGTAAGGCGTGGTCAAACTTCGATACCAAGATGCCAACCTTAGTCTTAATCGAGTTATCATGTAAACGCCAGGTCATATTGTGGCGCTTGGCTACCGTATAGGCAAAGCTGGCTTGGAAGTTATCAATAATATCGCTCAAGCCTGCTAACACAAACTCCAAGCGCATAAAATACTGCCCGCCTTCATGGGCGGTCGAATACTGATCCAAGCTAATAATATTAGCGCCGTAACGGTGAATAAACTCTGATACCGCTTGAACAATACCCGCTTGATCGCGGCACTTAATTAGTAGCGTGGCGGTGTCGGTAACTGTTTTACCAGATGAGTTATTAGATAGTGTATGAGATAAGTTTTTCGGTGAGATAATCGTTGCAGTGTCTGACATAGTGAGCCCAATTAAAAATAAAACCCAGCCAGCTATCGGTTAAGTTTTTCCGATAGCATGGCAAATCGGCTATTTTAATCGATTTTGCGATATTTTGCTGATTGGGTTGGTTTGATTTCGTTATTTAGATTACTCATGCAAAAACCCTCAATGTTGGTTGAGGGTTTATTGGAGTTAATCAATAACTTGATTTTACTGTACTAATAGAGTCTCAGTTGTGGTCTTACGATTAGGTGCAGGCGTAGTAACGATTAGTTTAATCTCATCACCTACGCTACAGTTTTGTGATCTGATAGTGTAAGTCTTATCAGTGTCATCTTGATTGTTTCCAAGTACATTTCTACTATCAGGAGTTGATAAGTCCACTTTTTTCGGTTGATTTGGATTAAATGCTGGTACTGTCAATATATTATTAACGATACCATTGCTCGTTATCTGCACTTTACAACTGGCATTATCACCAGTCGTTTTATCTAACGCCTGTACCTGAACTTGAGTATTTGAGGGCATAGATATTTTCTTGTTACCCTGAGGGTTAAAGCCAAACATTTTAAACGTTTTTTGACTAGTACCATTAGAATTTTCCACTATAGTACCCAGAGGGCTAGGGGTGAAAGTTGGCGTAGTATCAGCAAACCCAACCACAAACTGAGTAAAGATTATGCCTGCTGTTGACGGTAATTTAAATTCATTATTATTGACGTCACCACTTTCGTTTTCATCAAGGAAGATACCATTGCCGTTAATCTCTTGAGTATTAGTCCCTGTAGTATAAGCCAATACTGTCACCCGTCTATCATCAGGCAATACCCCTGCAGTGCTTAGGGTTACGTTACAACGACCTTTATTCACAACGCAAGAGTTTGCTGATAAAGTGCCACCTTCTGCGATAAAGCGTATCGTAGAGCCATCTACAAAGCTGTTATTTGCGTCTCGTGCAACGACATTAAGTTTGGTAGAGTCATTTAAGCGTCTAACGTCCATAGTAGAGGGATTGGTCTCTGTAGCAGCCAACACCTTTTTGGCAGGCTCTACCGTGAAATTTGCTTGCGCAGGTACACTACTAATGACTTCAATATTAGTAGTAGTAGCAGTGACATCCACTCGGCTGATCAAGGTTGCTCTTACACTAATATTAGAAGCAATCGTATTACCTGCATATAATGGCACAGTGATGCGGCCAGCACTGTCTGTAGTAAAAGTAAGCGTTTGCTGGTTTCCCCGACTTCCCATACCAAAATCATTGGGTGCATTTAATAGCTCAACTTTTACGCGCTCATTAGCAAATGGTTTATCATCAGCACTAACGACAAATTCAATACTACGTACTGAAGGTAATGTACTGCCTAGAGCACCTATTACCACATTATTAGCACATTGGTCATTACCTGCTCCACTAGCAGAAGAGTCAGGGAATGCTGGTGTATCACCAGAGATACATTGTATGTCTAATTTACCAAGATCTGTAACCTTACCGATAGTCACTGGTAAACGGATAGTCGCGCCACTCTCTGCTATCGTAGCAACAATCTCTTGGCTACCTTCACAGACCCCAGCGTCATAAGTAGCTCTAAAGCCTAAAATATTAGTCACTACATTGCCAACACTGCCACAAGTTGCCACAAAACTGACTGGTACGCCTGTTTGAGGCTCCATATTACCAGAGCTTATGACTAGACCTGTGATATCGGTAGAACCGCCGAAAGGTAATGTGCTTTGCGCTAAGCTAACCTCATCAAAAATTAAGTTAGCACTTTGTAGCGAAAAGAAATAATCAGAGGATAGAACCTCAACACCATCATAGTTTGCATTGGCAGACAATGAATAACTACCGGAATCTGATGTACTAACCGCTTTTAGGGTCATCGTCGCTATACCATCAGCGTTGGTCAAAACGGTGCCATTAGTCTTGCCAAACTTTACTGATGATACTGGCGCATCAGTACCAAAGGTTACTAGCGCACTACTGACAGGTTGACCTCTACTATCAGTGACTTTTACGCTTGCTGTTGCCCCTGAGCTTGTAATAATGCGAGTTATATTCCCTGAATTATCACTAACACTAACTTCACCAATATTGAGAGCCTGTATAGGGCCAGAGTTATCAAATGGAGGTGCAATAGAATCTACCGTATCACCATCTCCACCACCACAACCAGCTAAAGCTAAGGCGCAAGTTAAAGAGGTAAGTTGAAATAATTTAGAAGTAAATGATAACGGACTATAGGACATATTTCGGACTCCGCATCGGCAGGAACTTGTTCCAACAAGCAAACAAAGTTTATTACAATATCTTTGCAATAATCTCGCAAACAAAGTGGCGATGCACATATTTATATTAGTAACAGTTATATTAATATTTTGTATTAAATTTATAACCGCAACTTTACTAACTTTTGCTAAGACTTACAACTCTAAATTTAATCCAGGCATTAGGTAATCGACCACATAACTTTGCAAAATACAGGTATAATAGTCAGTCTTTATAACGACAACCATCACAAAATAATTTGAGTATTGATAGAATTTGTGGTATAAATGTCGGCTTTAAAATATTCTGAATTGATCGACCTGTTATTTGCCTTTAGATGATAGGAATATCAGCTCAACCTTCATATAGTTTTGTTTGGTGCAATGATTCCGCTTGCTGTGTCCATGCCGCAAATGCGCGAAACTTGCCCAGACTGGTATGAGAAACCCTCATACTTCATAGTTAGGAGTTCGCCATGTCTAGAGTTTGCCAAGTGACTGGAAAGCGCCCTATGGTGGGTAATAATGTTTCGCACGCAAACAACAAAACCCGTCGTCGCTTTCTACCAAACCTTCAACGCCATCGTTTTTGGGTAGAATCTGAAAATCGTTTTGTGCGTCTACGTATATCTACTAAAGGTATGCGCATCATTGACAAACTAGGTATTGATAAAGTGTTAGCAGATTTGCGCGCACAAGGTCAAAAAGTTTAAGCCAAGTGCTTGCATGCCATCATTTAAAGGAAAGCTATCATGAGAGATAAAATTAAATTGGTATCATCTGCTGGTACTGGGTATTACTACACTACTACCAAAAACAAGCGCACGATGCCTGGCAAAATGGAGATCAAAAAGTTTGATCCAAAAATTCGCCAACACGTGATGTTTAAAGAAGCAAAAATCAAGTAATAACCATTAAATAATGGGTATGATTTGAAGACAATAAAAAAGGGTTTATCAATTGATAAACCCTTTTTTATTGTCGCTATTTTAAATGTTTACTAGGAACCAGATAATCATATTTATTTTTTACTAGCGCAACTAACTATAATGGGTTGGCTCTTTATCATAAACATGTGCATGCCACTGGCTCATCTGCTTTTTCATAATGACCTGAATAGCGGCATGGATCATATGCTGACCAATGGACTGAGTGTCACTGCCAAGTAGCTCTTTGAGTTTGTCCGAAAAATCAATAGTCATCAGCGGATCTTCATCATTCTCAGTATCGCGTAATAGTAACGTTCCGTCATCTGCTTCTACTAGCTCAAGAGTGGTTTCTTTGGCAAAACCTGAAAACTGATCGCTATTGTCAGTATCCACTTCTATTTCGTTATCAATATCGTATGGCATTTGGCGTTTTCCTTATTATCCCGTCTTATACTTGCATAAAGATGGTAAGCGAATAAAAGCTACCATCTCCAACCCTTTTATAGTAACGCGGGCAAATATATCATAATCATACAATGGACGCTTTGACCTTAGAATTCAAGGGCTACCACAAGAGTCTTACCAATGATCTTATATAAGAGGCATAAAAAAGACGACAAACTAACGCCAGTAACGTAATTTTCCTAAGGTGAATAAGAATGCTACAAACATACCGAGATAATAGACCAGTTTTAGCTCGAAGGTAGGGTCACGGTATTTAAAAGGCAGCGATACTGCGGCAGTTGCTGTCGGTAGTATTAATAGCATCAGCAGCCAATTTTCGATGACATTAAGCCAACTTTGTAGGCCCGTCCCCTGGCGCAAAGACGCCAACCCTAATAATAGGCAGCCAATAATCAACATAACAAACAGACTATTTGGTAAGTCTTTTGGGAAAATAGTCTTTGATATTTTATCTGGTATTATTTGCATGCAAAAGTCCAGTCACAGTTGAACGAGGCGACTTATTGATTAGAAGTTAGTCGATCTAAGAATATAGTAGATAATATTTTAGAATCAGCTATAAGTACCCATCAACCATAATAGAGAGATGCAAGATGTTAGGTAGCCCAAGCTAACCGCATTCCAGCTCTGAATATGCATGCCTTTAACTTTATTGAGCAGACGAGACCCCAGCCAAAAAAATAGCGGAATACCGATCATAAATGCAGACACTACCACTGACGCGTGCCGCAATACTTCTCCAAGATTGTCGCCCACTATTAGGCGGAAGCCATAACCAGCCAAACTTAAAATTAAGGCAAAGACTGCTAGACCAATGGTCAATCCTTTCGGAACTAAGCTCGGAGATTTGACGCTAGAAGATCCAGAGTCATGTTTAGCGTTCTGCGCTTGGATAGGAAGTGCAGACTGAGCAAATGATTGTTGCGTATCCATATGTCACCTCTATATGACTGACAATTAATGCGATTAGATAATTTAATGAAACACTGCTTTAGCAGGTTAAGATTTTAGTAAATCAATGATTCAAAAACCGACTCTTTTAATATAACATTTACGAGTTACTGTTTGCTAATGCTAGCTCATCACGCATAGCGGTAATGGCAGCGCGATAGTCTGGTTGGTTAAAAATAGCAGAGCCGGCGACGAACATATCAGCACCTGCCTCAGCAATAGCGCGGATGTTGTTGGCTTTGATACCACCATCTACTTCTAGTCTGATATCACGACCACTAGTGGTAATCAGCTGCCGTACTTCACGTACCTTATCTAAAGTGTTTTCAATAAACGATTGACCACCAAACCCAGGGTTCACGCTCATTAAAAGGATTTGGTCAACCTTATCCATCACGTAGTCTAAGTGATGCAGCGAGGTGGCAGGATTGAGCACCAAGCCACATTTCGCACCACCGTCTTTAATCAGTTGTAATGAACGATCGACGTGGCCACTGGCTTCTGGATGAAAAGTAATAATGCTGGCACCAGCCTCTAAGAACTGCTCAATCATACCGTCAACCGGTGATACCATTAGATGCACATCAATAGGCGCGTCAATACCATAATCACGCAGGGCTTTACATATCATACTACCAAAAGTGAGGTTCGGTACATAATGATTGTCCATCACATCAAAATGAATCACGTCGGCTCCCGCCTTTAAAACGCTATCGACCTCTTCACCCAGACGGGCAAAGTCAGCAGACAAGATAGATGGGGCGATTAAGTAAGGCGTGGACGGACAAATCATAGGAAGCTACCTAGTTAACGTGTGCTTGAAATACCAATAATATCAATGAGAATAGGAAAAAAATGCTATCGTTGCTTATATTGAGTTTTACAATAAGCACGGCCTACCATAAATGGACGTTTTGCTTGGTGCTTGGTCGAACGACCGGTCACCCGCTGCCGCCACAATCGAAAAGAAGACCTCTTTAATTCCTGACGCATCAATATAATGACATCCGCTTCAGCGAGTCCATAACTGTATTCTATCGCCGCAAACGGCGTTCTATCTTCCCATGCCATCTCTATCACTCGTGACAGTTGCTCAGCATCTAGTGTTGTATTATCTGCCACATCGGTTACTTTTGATAGCGACTCATTTGACTTAACAGTACTAGACGGATCAGTACGAGCTTGTTGCTTTTCTTTCTGCTTTTTCTCTAATGCCTTATCTATATCAGCCTGCATAATGGCAAGCGACGACTCCGCTTTTCGTTGCTTTTCGTTTAATGGATCAGCCACTGGTAATGCCTGAAGATTTGCCATGGTAATTGCCTTTAAAGCGTTTATACGCCTTGTTGTCTTCTATGTTTTTTTGTGAAATACGATCCTATTAATTTTAGCCACTGTTTAGCTCAGTTGGGCCATGCGCCAGTGATGCTCGATATGGTCATTGATGACCGTTTGGATGAAGTAATAGCTATGGTCATGACCCGCTTGATAGCGTAGCGTTAACGGTTGCTGTGCTTTTTTGCAAGCTTGCTGCAGCTTTGGCGTTTGTAGCTGTCCGTCTGCTAAGAACTGATCTGCGGCACCTTGATCCACCAAGATATTCAGATACTGGCGTCCAACGGTCTCAATCATATGCGCTGCATCAGACTGCTGCCATAAGGCTTTGTCATCGCCAAAGTATTCTGTATAGGCCGCTTGACCCCATGCTGATTCACTCGCTGCACAGACTGGCGATAACGCTGAAACACTGACAAACTTACTCGGAAACTTAAAACCTAATAGTAGTGCGCCATGACCGCCCATGGAATGGCCCATGATGCCAATACTACTAATAGCGAGCTCTGCACGCAGCAAGTCATATAGCTCATCAGCGATGTAGCTTTGCATATTAAAATTCTCTGCCCATGGTGCACAAGTCGCATCGATGTAATAGCTGGCACCTTGACCGACAAAATAGCGCTCATCATTGGGGACATCAATATCAGTATCAGTATCACTACGAGGAGAGCTATCTGGGGCAATAAATATTATACCTAACTCACTACATCTTTGTTGGAAATGGGCTTTATGAGTGACGTTATCAGCATTACAGGTCAGGCCTGACAAGTACATAATGGCAGGACAGCGACGACCTGCAAGCGCTTCATCAGGTAAATAAACACTGAAAGTCATCGGAGTTTTGGTAGTCGTCGATTGATGACTATAATAATGCTGCTCACCGTTAAAGCAACGGTTAACGCTCTTTTGGGTTAGTTTTGAATTAGCAGGTAGACTGTGGGCGTAATAGTTATTCATAATTAAGACCTTTTTTATCTAAAATTTATTCAATGAATATTACCTAATGGGCGAAATAATAAAAATAAGCATTGTTTATATAGGTTTTAGTTATATGAGCCTTAGCACTTTGGTGTTTTTCCAAGTATTTCGACTACTGTTTTTATTATTATACTCTTGAGCCCAGTAAGCCCAGATCATCATTATCTAGGCTTACGAGGCTATTGATAAGCAATTTTTATAGAAAGCTGACTTCAATAACACTGACTTGTAACTTTAGGCCAACTATGAAAGTAGCTGACCAAACGATACTGAAGTTTATAATGATACTAGAATTTATAATAAAAAAAGGGTTTACAGTAATGATTGTACGAGCTATAACGGCGGGTATCGTTGGTATTATATAGCTCGTTATTAAGCGGAAGTTATCTTTTGCGTACGACTGCATTTGTTTTATTCATCACTCATTGATTGTCGCGGTCTCAGATATCGTATCGGCATCAATATTTATGGTGACATCAGTAGCGTCAGTAACCTCAGCAGCACCCGTATTATCAGTGATGTTTGCTATAGAGGATTGGGTATTACTGAATAACACCTGCTCAAAAGCAGGAAGCGCGGTCTGCATCAGACTGCCGACTACCATTTGGGGCTCAGAGGGCTCAAAGCCCATAAAGCCTTCGCGCTCACTGACTCGCTGACTGGCATCCTTAAATGCGGCTGCAAAGCTGGTGTTCTCGCGTAGGCTCTCAGCAAAAAAGGCTTGGCCAAAGTAAGTCATCTCTGCCGTATTAGTACAGCCAAACGACATCTTATCCGCCGCTGAGGCCGTGATAACGACGGTAGTCGGTGAAGCCAGCTCATCAATAAAGGAACCCGAATAACAGGCAGAGACTACAATCACGCGCCAGCGAATACCGGAAGCGTCTAACGCCTCGCGTAACCATGTGGCATCCAAATTATCCATTTCAAGCGGCGGATTTGCCAGTTGAATGATGTTTTGGTCGCCATGCGATGATAGGGTTAGTAACAACACATCTTCATCTGCATTCATCTGCTGACCGATCTTTTTTAGCCCCCGCAGAATACTGGTTTTGCTAGCAATCGGCTCATCAAGCCAACTATAAGTATTGTTAATCAAGGCAAGCGAGTTGCCACTAGTGCCAAAACGCACATCAAATAATTGACGCACTTTATTGATCTCCGAGCGAAAAACGTTCTGGTCTGAAAACCCAGCCACACCCATAAAATACCAATCACTTTTGCCAGGTACGCTTGGATTGATACTATCTAGCGCTTGCTGTAGCAGACGTGGCTGCTCATATAACACCGCTTCTTCCAATACCGGCTGCACAGGAATTTGTTTAAAAATAGGCTGGTCTGCGACATTGCGTTGCCAGATGGTTAATAGCGCCACTGCGCCTATCAATACAATGATGCGCTCCCACCAGGGTGTACGTAGGCGGCGAGAAAAGACCCATAATAAGGCCAGCGTTTGCCATAAGAAAAGTATTAGAAATAGTATCGGTAAAAATGAATAGCTCCATTCAGGTAGCCAGCCATGACTGCCCAAAAACTGTACCATACTTTGTAACAGCGCCGATAGCGTATCAGCAACCAACCACAACACCACAGGCACAAAAACCATCGATTGATTACCCGAGCGCCGTGCAAGAATAATACCGCCTAACAAAATAATCATCGGCCAGATCAAATAGCTGACCAAACCTTGCTCATTAAAGACACTACCACTTTCAGCAGCCAACCATGAAAACAGCACGTTGCTGCCCAAAGCTAGCAATGCAAACAGTGCAAATTGTATGAAGGTTGGCTTGACCCAAGAAAACGCACGTGTTGACCCTATCAGCATCCATAAGGCAGCAATAATATTGGCAGCGAAATTAAGCGAAAAACGCTGAAGAGAGATGGTTTTATGCGACGAAAGTGACAAAGACTTAGACCTCTATCAAGTCGAGAGAAATAAAGTAATAACAAGGAATAAATAACATAGTTTGCTAGTTTAGCCTGCTAATCTATCGCGATTGTAACGGATTGTCAGTTATGACGATAAGCCTAATTTGTAAAAAATGACACTATCTGGATAAAAATATCATTAAATTATTGTGAAAGGTTTAGCAGCTCATAATAAGCCTAAAAAATCGTGAATAACAGCGGACAACCATCAAAAAAAGAGGCCTTAGTTTAAGACCTCTTTTCCATTATAATCAAATTTTACTATCAAGTTCTGACACTTTATTAATAAAAGCTATCTCATTAATAGCTCGTTAACACGTTTTAGATAAGCGGCTGGATCTTCAAGCTGTCCCCCGTCGGCTAACAGCGCTTGATCAAAAATCACTTGTGCCAGCTTGTCAAAACTGTCGTCAAAATCAGCGCTACTTTCAAGCTTTTGAATCAAGGGATGCTCAGGATTAATTTCAAGCGTGGGCTTACTTTCTGGTACTTCCTGTCCCATTTGCTTGAGCATCTGAATCATCTGTGGTGACAACTCACCTTCACCAACTACTAAACAGGCAGGACTGTCCACTAACCGCGTTGAGACTTTCACGTCTTTTGCACGTTCGCCTAGTGCTATTTTTAGTTTATCAACGACCGGTTTAAGCGTTTCTTGCGCCTTTTCAGCTTCGGCCTTTTCAGCGTCATCTTGCAAGTCGCCTAAATCAACCGCACCCTTAGCAATGTTCTGCAATGGTGTGCCATCAAACTCAGTTAAGAAGTTCATCGCCCATTCATCGACACGGCTGGTCATAAAGATAACTTCGATGCCTTTTTTCTTAAATAGCTCTAACTGTGGGCTATTTTTGGCAGCGGTCAGGTTGTCAGCAGTCAGGTAATAGATAGATTTTTGACCGTCTTTCATACGCGCTTTGTAGTCTTCAAAGCTAGTCGTGACACTTTCTTGAGTACTGGTGGCATAACGTAACAACTTGGCAATACGTTCTTGATTACCGGTGTCTTCGCCAACCCCTTCTTTAATGACATCGCCAAATTCGGCGTAGAACTGGGCAAATTTTTCTTGCTTACCACTGTCTTCGCTGTTGGCCAGACTTGCCAACATCGTTAGGATACGGCGGGCGTTACCTTCACGAATCGATTTTACATCACGCGATTCCTGTAATATTTCGCGGCTGACGTTGAGTGGTAAATCTGCTGAATCAATAACACCTTTGACGAAACGCAGGTACATTGGTAGCAGTTGCTCGGCGTCGTCCATGATGAAGACCCGTTTGACATAAAGCTTTAAACCATGCTGCTGTTCACGAGTATATAAGTCGACCGGGGCGGTTTTAGGGATATATAACATCTGGGTATATTGCACACGGCCTTCCACCCGATTGTGTGTCCAGGTCAACGGCTCATCCATGTCATAAGTGATGTTTTTATAAAAATCGATATACTCTTGGTCATCAATCTCAGAAGCGGAACGCGTCCATAAAGCACTGGCTTTGTTGATGGTTTCCCACTCATCAGTGAGTACCATCTCACCACCAGCTGGCGCACTTGCATCAGCTCCATCGTCTGCTTGCCCTTCTTCAACGGCGTCTTCTTGCCAAATTTCTTTACGCATTTGAATAGGCAAGCTGATATGGTCTGAATATTTATTAACCAAGCGCTTAATTTTATTGCGGTCTAAATAGCTGTCTTCGCCCTCAGAATATTCTTCTTTAAGATGCAAAGTAATGGCTGTGCCACGCGTGGCCTTGTTGATAGGCTCAACAGTAAATACACCCGTGCCATCAGATACCCAGCGCACGCCTTGGTCAGCAGGGTCACCCGCTTTGCGCGACTCAACACTGATAGTGTCAGAGACGATAAAGCCTGAATAAAAACCCACCCCGAACTGACCAATCAGCTGACCGTCTTGTTTTTGTGATTCAGACAATTTGTCCAAAAAAGCTTTAGTGCCTGATTTGGCAATCGTCCCTAAGTTATCAATAGCATCGGCTTCGTTCATACCAATACCGTTATCGGTAAAGGTAATAGTCTTAGCGGCTTCATCAACGGCAATACGAATGCGCAGCTCGCCATCATTTTCATAAAGACTGTCATCGTTGGTGGCTTCAAAACGCAATTTATCACAGGCATCAGAAGCGTTTGAAACCAACTCACGGACGAAGATGTCAGCATTAGAATAAAGCGAATGAGTCACCAAATGCAATAATTGGGCAACTTCCGCTTCAAAAGTATGTTTTTTTAATTCTGGGTTTTGTTCTTCAGCACTTTGGCCATCAACTGGGGTCGACTCACTCATAAAAACTCCTTTGTATTGTTATATGATATTTACTATAAAATAGCGGTATTCAAGCTAAGCGTTCTTATAAGTATAAAAAAATATAGTTGTAAACATAACGCTCAACGTCAAATACAGCCACACTGGTTATACAAATAGGGGCGCTGAACAAAAATTCAAGCGCCCCAGCTGCTTTAAGTGGTCTTTATTATGGTTATTAGCTTGTCTGTACATCATTTATTAGCAATAACGACAAATTTAACGGGGCATTGGACGGATAGTGAGAATTTGTTCACTACGCCCAAAGGGTCCCTGGGTGTCATGAAGTACGCTACTGGTCACACCTATGCCATCAGTACCGTACTGTTGTACCGCCTCAATACCCAACCAGCGACCTTGTGGTGAGCGGTGCATATGAATTTGTAAGTCGGTATTAGGGAACATCCAACCAGCATCTGCTAATCCCAGCCCAAGCCTAGGAACCACGCCGTTGGCGGTATCGACCATACCTAAAAGGTGCACTAAGTCATCAGTGGGTTCGTCAGCTATCATATCAACATCGGTGGTTATCCACACCATACCTTTACCAGGACGACGGTCTGCCTCAGCGACCAGGCGCACGCTTTTGATAAAACCACCCGGCCAACCTTTCATGTCGTCCCAAACGGGTAACTCATCAGGCTGATGGGGCGCGCTTTTGTCTTCAAGCCCTACAATCATGCTGGTATCTTGAGTCAACAGTCGCCAAGCGCGAGCAATGATACAATCGCGATCCCGACTGCTCATTACCGACTCAATCAGCTCAATGGTCTTACCGGGACGAATACAGCGCGTAGTAATGGTAAAGTCATCAAGCGGTATCAGCCCTAAGATATCAAGGCTAATACGAGCAATACGCATGTTGTCTTGCGGCGCAAACTGGCTGAGCTCGCGGCTAAGAACCCCAGTAGCTGGTGCCATATGCTGTTCGTGCTCGTTCCACGCCCCTTGCGCATGCTCGGTGGGCTGATAATGCGCAACACTGACCCCATCTGCTTGCTGTTCGCGTTCGACACATTGATAATAAGCTGACATCGTTATCCTTAACTTTTTTTATGAATAGTTTTTAGTAGCAATATTCTCTTTTGTGAGACGCTGTTATTCATAAGCACTTACTTGCTATAAGCACTTACTTTATAGCAACGCACAGTATAAGCAGTTGCTATTATTATATGAAATATGGGGTTACTAACTCATATCCTTGACAGGATATTGACTCTACTTGCTAACTTGTGCGACTGGAATACGCAATTCCTTGGGTAGACTAAAGATCACATCCTCCTTAATACCTGCTAGCTCATTAGGCATTTGACCACCCCAATCTTGCAGCTGTTGCAGTACTTCTTGAATCAGTACTTCAGGCGCTGAAGCACCAGCGGTAACGCCAACACTCTGTACACCATCAAACCAGATACTACTCATTTCACTAGCATTATCGATCAAATAAGCCCGACAATTCATGCGCTCAGCCAGCTCACGCAAACGATTAGAGTTTGATGAGTTTGGTGAACCAACGACCAATACCACCTCACAACGACTCGCTAAATCTTTAACGGCATCTTGACGGTTTTGAGTGGCGTAACAGATATCATCTTTACGTGGACCTTGAATGCTTGGGAATTTGACACGCAGCGCATCAATGACTCGAGCGGTGTCATCCATCGATAAAGTAGTTTGAGTCACAAATGCTAGACGCTCAGCATTTTGTACCGTTAACTTTTCGACATCGGCTTCATTTTCAACCAAATGAATGTGGCCGCCATGACGGTGGCTGAAACGTCCCATCGTACCTTCAACTTCAGGATGGCCAGCATGGCCAATCAGCACAGCGTCCATGCCCTCATTAGCGAACTTTGCTACTTCCATATGCACTTTAGTAACTAGAGGGCAAGTGGCATCAAATACGGTCAGATCACGCCTTGTGGCTTCATCTTCGACTGCTTTTGACACCCCATGCGCCGAAAAAATAACAATCGAGCCATCGGGTACTTCATGGAGCTCTTCGACGAACACGGCCCCGCGATTGGCTAAGTCTGAAACTACAAACTTATTGTGCACCACTTCGTGACGAACATAGATGGGGGGCTCAAAACGCGTTAAGGCTTGGTTGACTATCGCAATCGCGCGATCCACACCAGCACAAAATCCACGTGGATTGGCAAGATAAATTTGCATAAGGTGGCCTATCATTGGATAATTTGGTTTCAAAGCGAATGCCCTACTTTAGCATAATTTGCTTTTATTGCCCTTTAAAATAGCAGTTACTGACTGTTAAAAAACGGTTACTTCAATCTTACAGTGCTATAAAATGCAGGCATTGTTAAACATTCGTCATCTATAACCGTCTAAATGAAGACGTTTTCTATTTTTACCAGCCACTTTTGACAATCATTTTTTAAACTGTGTTTCATTCTTTAACTTTGGTTATTTTTATTTCTATATAATCAACCTACACTAACATCGATAACAGAAAACCAGATATAAGCGCTACATTATTGCGATTAGCGAGATTGACGCTATAGCGGTTTTATATTGGTCAGACTATAACTTTTTTAGGATATACGGTATGACAGGTTCGCTATTTATTATTACCGCCGCCTCCGGTACAGGCAAGACCTCACTGGTGAAGCAGCTACTCGCCACCACCAACGACTTGACCGTGAGTATTTCCCACACCACCCGCGCCTCGCGTCCTGGCGAGATTGATGGTCACCATTATCATTTCACCGAAGTAGAGGCCTTTACTGCGGCTATCAGCGAGGGTAAATTTTTGGAGCACGCAGAAGTTTTTGGCAATTATTACGGCACCTCAGAACAGAGTGTGCGCACGCAGTTAGACGCGGGTGTTGATGTGATTTTGGAGATTGATTGGCAAGGTGCCTTACAGGTCAAAAAGATATTTACTGAGGCCACCATGATTTTTATCTTGCCACCAAGTATTGCAACGTTACGCCAACGGCTATCGACCCGCGCTCAGGACACTATAGAGGTCATAGAGCAACGCCTATCTGGAGCGGTCACAGAAATGGCGCAGTACGTTCATTTTGACTTTGTTCTTATTAATGACAATTTTGAAGTCGCGCTGACGGAACTAAAGGCCATTATCGTCGCTGATAGACAGACTCTAAAACGCCAGCAGCAACGCTATCACCGTACCATTACCACCCTACTTAATAATAATTTAAATGATTGACCAAACAATCAAACTTAAGCCGATACCACTTCGAATAGATTAAGTATAAAAAGCAACTGCGCGACTAAACAAAAAATGCTATAATAGCTGGTTATTTAACCTTCATACATTTTTATATTATTATTACTATTTTTATTGGGTAGCGCACCATATCTGCTACTCATAAAAACAACCAAGGTAGCTATCTATGGCACGAGTGACGATTGAAGATTGTTTGGATAATGTTGATAATCGCTTTGAGCTGGTGTTAGTCGCCAGCAAACGCGCCCGTCAGTTAGCCAAAGGTATCGCTGAGCCGTTAGTTGAAGTCGATAATGACAAGCCTACGGTCTTGGCGCTACGCGAAATTGCTGCGGGCAAAATCACCCGCGATATCCTAAATCAGCCGGAGCATAACTTTGCTACCAGCTCAATGGACTTAGCATTGTCAGGTGATCACGGTTTTTAGAGTGACCGTTATTAAAGTGGCCGTTGTTAAAGTGGCCGTTGTTAAAGTGGCCGTTGTTAAAGTGGCCGTTGTTAAAGTGGTTATGTTCTAAAGCGATAGTGGCTTAGGCGTAATTTTAGCCTGTGGCTATTTTACTCCTGGCGCTACAGACTAACTATCTAAATCAGAGAACCACAGTATAATGCTGTGGTTTTTGCTATTTGATTATAGTAATGCCTTCTTATTAAGTAATGCCTTCTTATTAAGTAATGCCTTCTTAAATTATTTAAAGACTGTTGATAATAACCGCTCATATTAAAACTTGAGCGAGTGTTCAGTGACCCTTTAAGTAACAATCCTGCATTTTTTATACCATCTATTCGCTTAACGGTTGACATTGAGCTCAATTTACGATTAATTAGAGGGTGGTTTCCCAATTTTCTGACTTGTTCTCTAGATTTCTCCAGTCATCTGAATTTTTCCAGTAGTAAGTCAGCCCTCATTTATATTAATAACCATCACTTGTTGGTTAGACACGTAATCACTATCAGATTAGCGATCGGCAGATAGATAACGAAGAATAGGATAGCCCCCTTTATGAGCCAAACTTTCCCCAAACTCAGTCATCATATGGTTGATGAAGCGCAATATAATTTGCTACGCTCAGTAGGCTATTTGAACGCAGCTGAGCGCCGCGATATTGTTGATGCCTGTAAGTTTGGTGATATTGCACACATCAAAGACAAACGTAAGTCAGGAGAGCCTTATATCACCCATCCGATTGCGGTCGCGGAGATATTAGCCGGCTTTCGCTTGGATCGAGATACGATTATTGCTGCAATTTTACATGACACCGTTGAAGATACTGAGGTTAGTGACGATCAGCTCGAACAGCGTTATGGCAAAATAGTCGCTAGATTAGTCGATGGCGTTACCAAATTAAAATCCTCTACTCATAATAAACAACAAAACAAAGCGGCCACCTTTCACAAAATTCTTACCGCGACCCTTGCTGACCCGCGAGTATTGATTATCAAACTCGCTGACCGCCTGCATAATATGTCTACCCTCGATGCCGTACGCCCTGAAAAACAGCGCGCTACTGCTCAAGAGACCCTAGATTTTTACGTGCCATTTGCCCGTCTGATGGGTCTTAATGATATTGCCGACTATATTGAAGAACTGTGTTATCGTAACCTTGATTCTGACATGTATAACAAGCTGTCTGACAAGCTGTTACAACACGGACTTGGACGTAATTTCCAAAGAGAGTCCGTACATCGCTATCTGACCATCGTCATGAATAATCTAGAGCTTAGCGGACACGTTAAAGTACTGGACAACCGGGTGGTTATATATCGGCAGTTTTTCCGTAATCGTGGTGAAATTAACGCCTTGTTGCGCCATTATGCTTTTGAGATTGTGCTCGATAATATTGAGGCGTGTGACAAGCTGGCTTATTATCTGATTAAAAAATATCAGATAGATGATACCCATATTGGAGACAATATTCGACGCCCATTGCCTGGTGGTAATCAGTCACTAACTCTTATTTATGAGCGTGATAATGACTTTGTCAAAGTAACTATTTTAACCAAGCAAATGCAAAAGGCCGCACGACTTGGGGTGATCGGTGCCGAGCATGCCTCTGATGTCAGCCAATCGGTTATTCAAGCATCGCTACGTAATATGAAAGACTTAGTCGATGAAGACAACTTAGACAAAAATAGCCCTGATTTTACAGTAGCAGTCTCTACCATCAACGAGTTAATGGATTATCTACATTCTAGTAAAATCCTGTGTTATAGTCCGCGAGGCCGGGCTTACGAGTTGCCACAGGGTGCAACCGCGCTAGACTTTGCTTACGCCGTTGGACCTATGGTCGGTAATGTGGCTGTCGGTGCAAACGTCGATGGCAAGCACGCTAAGCTTGGCACTGTGGTCACGAACGGACAGCTGATTGAGATTGAAGTCGATAAGAATTCTGAGCCTAAAGCTGAATGGCTAGGCTTTGTGGTTACTAACAAGGCCCGAGAACAAATTCTACGCTGGTTTAAAGATTTATCCGCATACGATAAGCAACGCCACGGTAAACAGGCATTAGATCGCGCCTTAAAACCCTACCAAAAAAGTCTCGATGACTTAACAGATAGCGACTGGACCCACATACTTGAATGGCGCGGTCTACTGGAAAAGAATGCGCTATTTGAGCAAATCAGTTCCGGCACCTTGCTGCCTCAACTGGCAGTATCACGCTTGTTCAGTGATGAGGTAACCGGCCTTCATACTCAAAAACACACTCATGAGATGGCACAGCCGCAGCAGCTGATTGCGAATACTGCAGGAGTTGAGCTTGATTTTGCCAATTGTTGCCACCCTATCTATGGTGATCCTATCGTCGGGCATTTATCACGTCACGGCTTAGTCGTACATCGCCACAAGTGCTTTTCACTTGACGACATTCGTAAAGATAATCCTTATCAAATTATACAGTTACGCTGGCGTAATGATAAGGCGATCCAGCAAAGCGAAACTGGTGATTACGGGGGGAAAATTCGTTTCCCAGCTTACTTAAAACTTTCTATAGCGCTCAGTGATGAACAAATTAGTGAAGTCATCTACCATCTGCGCCAACTGAATATGGGAGTCGAAACTGTTGATGTGCGTAGTAGTGATACCATTATCCACATCATCGTTCGTAGCCGTAACCATTTAGCACAAGGTATCCGTGAGCTACGCTCGCTACTGGGTTTCCCTAACATCATACGACTGTATCAGCTGTAAATACTTTAATAATGTCGCTTAATGACAGATACTCATAACTAATAACTAATAACTAATAACTAATAACAGGTACTAATAACAGGTACTAATAATAGTAGCTGATTACTATTGATAGTTAGGGCGTATGGAGCTACGAGGCTTTAACCCTAGCTTTGAGAATACTTAAAACATATTAATTTCATCCGCTAAGAACTTAGCGACTTAACGCATCAAAAATACTATAAGGATATATTATGACCCGTCAAACCATCCAAACTGATAAAGCAGCCGCTGCTGTTGGCACTTATTCACAAGCCGTAAAAGTAGGCAACACCGTCTATATTTCAGGACAGCTAGGCTTTGATCCTGAAACTATGGAACTACGAGATGGTTTTGAGGCGCAAGCCAAGCAAGTATTTGCCAATATTAAAGCGATTTGTGAAGCAGCAGGCGGCACTCTAAACGACGTGGTCAAATTTAACGTGTCATTAACTGATTTAAACGACTTTGCGACTCTTAATGAGTTATTTGCCGCTAACTTAAGCGAACCTTATCCTGCCCGTGCTGCCGTACAAGTTGCGGCCTTACCTAAAGGCGGCGTGGTTGAAATTGAGTCTATTTTATACATTGAATAACGTAAACAGCTAGAAATACTTAAGTCCTTTTAGCAAAGTACAGTTATCAAGTACATAAGCTTTTAATATAAAACAGTTAAGCCCAAATTGCTCTAGTCCAACGACAGACATTTGGGCTTAATGGTGTTATCTACACTTTTCTTATTCTTTCTAACTTTATTATTTAGAATTCACGAGGCTGTGAGCGCGCTTTATGTTGGTACAAGTTGCTTTACCCGTCCCCCTTTATCGGGTATTTGACTATAGCGTATCAGCTGATAGTTCTGCCATCCCTGGCATCGGTAGCCGCGTGGAAGTCTCATTTGGTCGACAAACCTTAATCGGTATTGTCATTGCGCACATTACCCAAGCTGATAGCAGCGTT
Organism: Psychrobacter sp. PL15; assembly: GCF_035984995.1. Lineage (NCBI taxonomy): Bacteria > Pseudomonadati > Pseudomonadota > Gammaproteobacteria > Moraxellales > Moraxellaceae > Psychrobacter > Psychrobacter sp. PL15. The sequence goes on along the minus strand of NZ_JAXCIB010000002.1, from coordinate 224,694 downwards.
CCTAGCAATAAACTAAAACCTATCAATCAAAGCTTAGATGCTGAACCAATTCTAGATAGTAAAATGCTCAAGCTAGCCTATTGGCTTGCGCGTTATTATCATTATCCGCTTGGTGACGTGTTGGCAGTGATGCTGCCAAGCCTAATACGCCAAGGCAAACCGCTCGATTTACTCATCACTCACTGGCGGATCCTGCCACATATTAATGACGATGATTTTCGTGCGAATGCCAACAAGCAAAAACAACAGTTCGATATGCTCAAACTACATGGCGAACGCGGTGCGAGTGAAGAGGTGCTGTTACTAGAAGGTATGCAGCGAGCGTTTTTAAAGACCTTAGAAGATAAAGGCCTCATTGAACGCTATATTCAACCTAAAACCACGCCGACTGCGGTAACATTAGCCAAAATGCCACTCGATATGAATACGGAGCAAAAGCTAGCCGTTGAGGCTATTATCGCCGCACACAGTGCAGGACGTTATAGCGGAATTTTATTAAATGGCATTACTGGTAGTGGTAAAACTGAAGTCTATTTGCAGGCAATGCAAACAGTGTTAGAGGCGGGCCAGCAGGTACTAATCTTGGTGCCAGAGATTGGCCTAACGCCGCAGACGCGGGCGCGTTTTGCCAGCCGTTTCGCCGCACAGATTGTGCTATTGCACTCAGGGATGACCAATACCTACCGTATGCAAGGCTGGCAAGATTGCCGTACCGGCCACGCACAAATTATTATCGGTACCCGCTCAGCGGTCCTGTATCCCTTTGCAAACTTAGGGCTGATTATCGTTGATGAAGCCCATGATGCTTCTTATAAGCAACAAGACACCTTGCGTTATCATGCTGCTGATGTTGCTTTATATCGCGGACTACAATGTAATGTTCCCGTGGTGCTCGGCACAGCAACCCCCACCCTTGAACACTTAAAGCTAGTCGATGATGGCAAACTCATTGAATGCCAACTACGCACCCGTCCTGGCAATGCTAACCCTGCTACGATGCAACTTATTGATGCGCGGCTGCAAAGCACCCACCAGCAAGCACAAGACGATGGTGCACGCTATGACACTGGCCTGACTGATGCACTAATTGGCGCCATTCGGCAAACATTAGAAGCTGGCAATCAAGTGTTGATATTCTTAAATCGACGTGGTTATGCCCCTGTCTTGTTGTGCGAGGCTTGTGGTTGGCAAGCGGACTGCCCGCGTTGTGATGCCCATTTAACCGTGCACTATAGCAGCCAAGCACAGCACAGCTCTTACTTGAAGTGCCATCATTGTGACTGGCAGGCTTATATTCCAGCTGCTTGTCCTGATTGCAGCAGCCAAAATTTAAACGCTAAGGGCATGGGAACTACGAGACTAAGCGAAAACCTACACGCTATCTTTGCCAACCCACAAACCAGTAAAGACCTGTATCCTATTATTCAAATTGACCGCGATACCACGCGCCGTAAAGACAGTTGGGAGAAGATTTACCAGCAGATTAATCAAGGTCAACCGGCGATCCTAGTCGGCACGCAAATGGTGGCCAAAGGTCATCATTTTCCCGACGTCACTCTAGTATGCCTGCCTAATGCCGATCGTGGATTTTTGTCCGCCGACTTTCGCTCACCGGAGCATACTGCCCAACTTATGATTCAAGTTGCTGGACGTGCCGGGCGCGGTGATAAGGCTGGGCGGGTATTGATTCAAACGCTACAACCTGACAACCCACTACTGCTAAAACTAGTCAAAGATGGCTATTTGCCCTTCGCACGCGAGTTGTTACAAGAGCGCAAAATGATGGGTCTACCCCCTTATAGCCACGCGGCTTTAATACGCTGCGAAGGTAAGACGCTGGCAGCGACCACTCAAGCGCTTAAAGACGCCATTGCCAGCCTGCCAGCTGCACATCATTTAGCGGTACTCGGCCCTATTGATGCCCCTATGAGTAAGAAAAACAGCCGTTACCACTCTCAACTTTTATTATTAGCAAAAGATCGTCAGCAGCTACATCGTGTTTTAAGTCACTGGTGGCAGCCGGTACTGGCCATGCCCAGTAGCAAGTACCTCAAGTTAACTTTAGATATTGATCCAGTCGGTTGGTGATATAGTCAACCCTATATAAATAGGCCATATCGTCAGACTCGCCTACTGTACTTGGTGTGATGTTGGCGTTCGTTTGTCTGGTATTACTTGTCTGGTTTCGACTGGGTACTAGAGTACAGTAGTAATATTAGGTACTGTCAAATTTTTATTAATCCCCGTTATTTTTACTTCGCTGTTACAGCTTCTAATAAATAAATATGCTAGATTCCCTTCATCTGTCTAGCAATACATAACGCTAGACGAGTTCGTTTTTGCTACTTTATGCCAAGGTTATGGTTGTTGTTATGATCGGCTTAAAGTAGCAGTTGTGAATTTTCCATTATTTTGAGTGTTGTTATGAGCGCAAAAATTCCCGATTTTGAACAAAACAACAGCCATGATAGCCATAATCATGCTGCAGCCGCAAGCACGGCAGCACCAAATACCAAAGGTTACCAACGCACTTTATTGTTTAGTTTTATCATTATTACTGGCTATATGTTTATTGAAGCGATTGGTGGTTGGCTAACCGGTAGCTTGGCATTATTATCGGACGCCGGTCATATGCTCAGTGATGCGGTGGCACTGGGTGCCACACTCATGGCATTCAAGATCGGTGAAAAAGCGGCTACTCGTCAAAAGACCTTTGGCTATAAACGCTTTGAAATTTTGGTTGCTAGCGTTAACGGTATAACCCTAGTGGTTATCGCCCTGATGATCTTTTACGAAGCCATTAAGCGCTTCAACTCGCCACCAGACATTGCGACCCAAGGTATGCTGATCATTGCTACCATCGGTATGCTGGTCAATATCTTAGTCGCGTGGTTAATGCATCGCAGTAGCAACGATGGCGAGGGTCACGGGCACAGCCATGGCCCAACTACAGCTGAACTATCTGCTGATAATGTAGAGACAGCTGACCATAAGAAATCTGCTACGAAAAAACCTGCCAACCTTAATATGCAAAGTGCCTACTTGCACGTCTTGAGCGACTTGCTAGGGTCAGTCGCCGCCATTATTGCTGCATTATTAATGATGGGCTTTGGTTGGATATGGGCAGATGCAGCGGCCTCAGTCATCGTTGCCGTGCTGATATTATTCAGCGGCTATCGTGTAGTCCGAGATTCGGTGCATATATTAATGGAAGGCACGCCAAAAGGCCTATCTTTAGAGGTAATTGAGCAAAGCTTATTGGATCATTCACAAGTACAGAAAATACATGATTTACACGTTTGGAGCATTACTAGCGGTCTCAACGCGCTATCTTGTCATGTGGTTGTTGATAGTGACATGAGCATTCATGAAGCAAGCCTATTAATCGCTGAGCTAGATCAACGCTTACAAGAGCTGAGTATCAGTCATACGACCATTCAAGTTGAAAGCCTCACACACCCACATACTCAAACCCATGGCGATGCCTTAGTCTGTGGCATAGCAGAGCGTCCAATGAGCAATAATGGTGGACATCAGGGTCATTCTCACTGAGCATTCATACCTGTTAAATGATAAGTGATAATTATCGTTAATTGATTCAGTCACTAAAGTATGATTTAACCAACATTAAATCTACGCGGCTTTATATGGTTGTGTTAGCATATTAAAATAGTTGCTAAAATAGCATAGCCAGCCGTTCGCCCATTTTCGCTGCTATAAACCATATAGATTTGAATGACTTACTAACTTCTACCTGATGAATTACTGCCATGTCTAGACGCTCAGCTCCCTTTGTTGCTCCCAATTATATTAGCAGCCCTATAGACGGTGATATTGACGAGCCTATCTCAAAAGAGGCCAAAAAACACGCCAAAGTTTTGCTATCCGCCCTGCAAGAAGATATTGCGAGTTTCCGTAAGCAGCAGTTTCCACCTGATATTTTACGTCAAATCCGTGATATGCCTATCTATGAAGGTAATTTAGCCGAAGTGCAAGCTTATCAGCAGCGTTGGCAAAACCTGCTTGACCGTGCTATGGCATTTTATCCTGCCGCCTATCTACCACCTGATCATTTACCGCTACCTGCTAGCCTTGAAATCCCCCAATTTATTTATCATGTTCAGCGTCTACATCTAACCAAAACTCATGCTAAAGAGTCCAAAAGCTTCGGCTCAGTAGGCGCGCTAACTGATAAATGTGGTGAGTATACGCCACAAGAGCTTGAGCGATTATCAGCGGTATTTGAGAATGATGATGAGGCACGACTAGTAGCACATCGTGAGTTTATTGACTTGCGCGCCTATGTTTTTTGTCGAGACCATAAAGGTGAGATGTTGGAACCTGAACGCATCCGTTTCTATCGCACTGGGCTGATTGTCCAGGCCTTACCTGATTTTAAAATTGTTGATAGTCGGCAAACACCGCGTAAGCGCCGTAACGATGCTTATAATAATCCGCTCGCGGACAACAGCATATGGAAGATCTATCATAAAAAGTAGCTTATATTGAGGTTTTTTTATTGTTGTACTAATTTTATATTGCTGGTTTCATAGTAACTATTAAGGAGCTAAGATGTTCGCTGCCGCCGCCGGCTCACCAAATTTAATGTTACAAGCTACGATTTTTTTGGGCGCAGCGCTACTCTTTGTACCACTTGGAAAACGCTTTGGTATTGCAACCGTTTTAGGCTATCTAATCACTGGACTAATATTAGGGCCAAGTGCATTAGATGTGGCAGGCGACGCCGAAAGCTTATTACACTTTTCTGAGTTTGGCGTAGTCATGCTGCTGTTCATTATCGGGCTTGAGCTCCAACCCTCACGCTTATGGGCGCTACGTCGTTCGATATTTGTACTTGGTGGCTTGCAAGTCGGTCTGACCGGTACGCTATTAATGGCGATTCTATATCATTACTTTTCCCTACAGTTAGATACTGCTTTTATTGTCGGCTTTGGCTTAGCGCTGTCCTCTACCGCCTTTGTACTACAGATCCTCACCGAAAAACAACAGCTATCCAGCACGCATGGTCGTGAAGCCTTTACCATTTTGTTATTTCAAGATATCGCCGTTATTCCTTTGTTAGCTGTGATTCCGTTTTTGTCAGGCGTGCGCGAACAAAGCTACGATTTAATTTACTTTATTAAAGTGGTTGCTGTGTTTGCCGGTCTCATCTTTGCTAGCCGCTATGTGGTCCGACCTTTCTTTAAATTTGTCGCCTCAAGTGGCGCATCAGAATTATTGACCGCTGTGGCACTATTTATTGTGATGGGCGTATCAATATTGATGGGACAGATCGGTCTGTCGATGGCCTTGGGTGCATTTTTGACCGGGGTATTGCTTGCTGACTCAGAGTATCGTCACGAGTTAGAAGCCAGTATTGAACCTTTTAAAGGGCTATTACTAGGCTTGTTTTTTATGTCGGTAGGTATGCTTACCGATGTCAAACTCATTATGGCGCAGCCAGTATTTATCATTAGTTGTGCCATTGTCTTGATGTTAGTCAAGTTCGGCGTAGTGACTGCTATTGCCAAGATATCAGGTAATCGCTGGCCAACCAGTATTCGCTTGGGGGTCACCTTAGCCCAGGGTGGTGAGTTTGCATTTGTGTTGTTCAGTGTGGCTAGTGCACAAAATGTCTTGCAACCTGAACTGTCCAATACCCTCAATCTGATTGTGACTATTTCTATGGCACTCACCCCAGTGGCATTTTTATTGTTAGAAAAAATTGGTGAGCCTCTGTTTGCGAAGGGCAAGCCAAGTCCTGAATATGATACGATTCCTGATCATGAGCATCCGGTGATTATTGCCGGTTTTGGGCGGGTTGGGCAAATTATTGGTCGCGTACTGCGCATGCACAACATTGAATTCACTGCTATTGAACGTTCAGCGAATCGAGTGGATTTTGTTCGTAAATTTGGTAACCAAGTCTATTATGGCGATCCAAAAAACCCTGAAATCCTACGTGCTGCTGGGATCAGTAAAGCCCGAATATTTATCATTGCCGTTGATGATTTAGAACGCTCTATTACTACGGCTGAGTACCTCCGTAAAAACTATCCTGATTTGATTGTGCTGGCGCGTGCCCGTGATAGGCAGCATTACTATCGGCTACGTGAGGTTGGGGTTCGCCATATTTGGCGTGAGACCTATTTGTCATCTTTGGATATGTCGCGTGAATCACTACAGTTGCTCGGTATCTCACCTGAAAAAGCGCACGAAACCATTAAAACCTTTCGTGATTACGACGATGACTTAATTGAACGTCAACAAGCCATCTACGATGATGAAGCGCGCATGATTGAATCCGCCCAGTCGGCCATGGCAGAGCTTGAAAGTTTATTTGACGAGGACATTGATAAAGCCCGTAAGATGGATTTAAGTGATTTTTATGAGGCTCTTAAGAACCAAGCAACCCCTGTTGATAATAGCTCAGACGATATCACTACTGACCCTAAAACTTAGTAAGTGTCCAATCAAATAGCTATCTAATCCAATAACTATCTAGTTAAATAGCTATCAAACCAGACACCCGTCAATTGGCGATAAAACTTGAATATGGCTAAACGCTCAAGGTCTAGCCATGATAATTTAGCCGTATTTATAAACACCAGAGCCTAATCATCAATGCAGTAAGCAGGCGCTTGCTTCTTATTCAGCGAGCTTGTACAACGCCAGCTATTGTTATCAACATTGTGATAAAACATCAATGTCTGATCATTCAGGTGACGAATTGGAAACTTAACATTTTGAATGGTCGCCCATACCACACAATCTGCTTTAGGCGCGCCAGCTGCTTGAGTAGTAATTTGAATACGCACCTGCGGCTCATCGATGCTCAGTGGTAAGTCAATAGGGCACCGCCCGGTCTGCTGATAGAGTAATGCCACTCTATTTTGCGTGGTTTTGGCAATGTCATAAGTATTAAACAGCACCTCATTCTCTTTTGGCTTAGCGATAATGGGTAAAAACTGCACATAAATTACCATCAGTGCAAAAGCAAAGAACCCAAAGCCCAGTCCTAATCCGTATAGACTGACCCCGCCTTCCCGTTTTAAATGGTCTTTTTGCGCCGCCTCGTCACGCGGATTGTCTTCGAGCGCATCAGCAATTTCACGCCGCGCCACACGATAGTAATAAGCATCAGTCCAACGTGCCACCATAAATGCCCAGAATAACCAAATTATTCCTGCAATACCTATGCGGGTTGCCATATGATGAGCATCTGGAATATAGGATATTATCGCAAACTCAACAAACACCAGCGCCATAACGACATTGAGCTGGATAAACGACCAACCCGCTACACTGTAGACAAGCGCGTCCATATAACGCTTACGATAGAGCAGCCAAGGAAAGGTAATAAAAAATGCAGCCCAGTGCCATTTTGGTGATAGATATCCCTGCTTATCAAATTGCTCAAAACGCTTGAGATAATAGCTTTGCGTACGATGTCCAATAAACCATTGGTCCAGCTGTTTGCGTTTAGTAGGCGTTAGCCGTTCTTGATAAAACGGTGGCGGCGAATCCGTCTCGATAAATAACATGGCAGTAGGCTCTATTAGTCATTAAAAGGTTAATAAAACGTATGTGAGCAGACCTCTATTATATGACAACGCTAAAATGAATGTATACAATAACTCTTAAATCAGACCTTGCAAAAGCTTCCTAAAATCAAGACCTTTAAATCCGTATAAGACCCTGCAAAGGAGCTAAAGTATGATAGTCGTTCACACTAGAAATTATTTAACTTATAATACGCTCATACCCCTCACTTTATAAAGCACTAGTAACCCTATGAGTCAACATTCCGATACCAATGATAACCTCAGTACCCCTGACGACGATAACCTCAATACTGCTAACCACCAAACGCCTCACTCAGCTAATGACCCACACGAGGACTGCGACGGTAATGTGGGCGCGCCTGCCCTAAACGCTGAAACTACTGAAACTACTGAGACCGAGTCCAAGACTGAACCAAGCAAGCGTATTCGTATCGTCAACACCTTTATGAAACGCCGTACACACATGAATAAAAATGCCGAGCAGGCATTAACAGATCCAGATTTTGCGCAGTATTTGGTTAATAATAGCTTCGGTGATGGCAATCTTGATGAGATTCATGACTTGCGTACGCTGTTCGCTGATACACCTAATGGTAGTGACGCGCCACTTACGCTAGAGATTGGTTTTGGGCTTGGTGACTCCTTCATCGAAATGGCAGCTGCTGACCCAGCGCGTAACTTTGTGGGTATCGAAGTGCACGAGCCAGGTATTGGCAAGTGTGCCTATATGGCAGGTACGCAACACTTAACTAATGTCAAAATTATTAATGGTGATGCCGTGCAATTGCTAAAGCAGCTACCAGAAAATCATATTGATCGCATCCAACTTTACTTCCCTGATCCATGGCAAAAAAAGCGCCATTATAAGCGCCGTTTTGTCAGCCCAGAACGTATGGCAATCGTTACCCGTAGTCTTAAACAGGGCGGCTGGTTTCATACTGCAACTGATTGGGAACATTACGCCTTTTGGATGGTTGAAGTGTTGGATAACTTACCCGGGTTAAACAACCAAGCTGGTACGGGTAACTTTACGCTGCGCCCTGACTTTCGTCCGATGACTAAATTTGAACGTCGTGGACTGCAAAGTGGACATGGTGTTTGGGATTTGATCTATATTAAAGAATAAAGCCGGTTTATGTCAGCAGTCCACAAAGATATAAATAGCATTGATACTAAAAAATCAAGCGCGAGCGATACCTAATTGTGTACGGTCAGCGAGGTTGATACAATAGCAGTCTTGTGGTGAGCAGACTGTAGTTTTACTCTTGATAACATTTAAATGTAGCGGCTGATACACACAGCCGCTTTTTTGTGTACTCTATTTGACTGGCTGTTATTTCAGGTCTAATATTGGCTAATGTCCTTGCATGATTAGCGCATACAGAGTGCTTGCTATTTTTAGTAAGTATCGTAACAGTCCGTTATAACCACTACTTGTTGGATGTGACCCTAATTAATCACTAAAACCAATAAGCCTATAAGATGTGAAACATTACTCCTGCCTCATTTTTTGTAGGCTTGCTTGTCCCTAATTGGCACCCGAATAGGCTTTATTCACCGCTGTAGTATCTTTCCTGATCTGCGCAAACCTCGGTAATAGAAGGGCTACATGAGTTCTCCCCATAAGCTGTGGATAACCATGTGGATAAGTCGGCACTTGACACGTATCTGCCTTGATAGCTTAAAGGTTAAGGTAAAATTGGTTACTTTTTATACAAAAAATAAATACTTTAAAATCAATAACTTATATTTAATATATAAACATAATAATTTATTTTTAATTTGTTTAAAATAAATTATTATCTTAGCTATGTTTCACAATTGCTAAATAAATAATTTTTATTTACTGTGGACAACTTATAATTTTATTGACAAATGGCTTCAATAGCTGTTCCCAAATTATATTATAAGGATGATTTTTTTATCTTTTTTTCTATAAAAAGTCAGTAGATAGCATGCGACATCCAGTGTCGTTTAGCATGTACTTACCGCTAACGTTACCCTTAATTTTTGCTATAATTGCCTTATCTGATCAAGTAGAGAGTAGCTGATCAAATATTCAACAGGCCACGACCCTTCTAGTAACTCACCCAAAATCTATCGAAATGCACCGTTATTCTGAACTTATTTTTGCTCCTTTTATGACTTACTTTTACTGTATAGTAGAATGATATGTCCCGCATAATCTGTGAAAAAATTATGCTATACCTTGCCCCATAACGTTTTAATGATGGGTGCCACTTTATAATTTAAGATCAAGCCAATCGAAGATAAATACCATTCAATCAGCGCTATTGACTACCAAAGCTATTATAAATTTATAGTTCCAAATGACTCATTGATGACAAAGGAATCCAGTATGGACGACAATAAAGCCAAAGCTCTTAAAGCAGCATTAGGTCAAATTGAAAAGCAATTTGGCAAAAACACTATTATGCATTTGGGCGATAACTCTACAGCATTAGATGTAGATGTGGTCTCAACCGGTTCGTTAGGACTAGATATTGCCCTAGGTATTGGCGGCCTGCCTAAAGGCCGTATCGTTGAAATTTATGGTCCTGAAAGTTCAGGTAAGACCACCATGACCCTGCAAGCGATTGCACAGTGTCAAAAACAAGGCGGTACTTGCGCCTTTATCGATGCTGAGCATGCACTAGACCCAGTCTACGCTCGAGCGCTTGGGGTAAAAACTGATGACCTATTGGTCTCTCAACCCGATAATGGTGAGCAAGCGCTTGAGATTACCGATATGTTAGTGCGTTCAGGTGCTATCGACATGATCGTAATTGACTCCGTTGCAGCCTTGACCCCGCGCGCCGAAATTGAAGGCGAGATGGGCGATTCGCATATGGGTCTGCAAGCCCGCTTGATGAGCCAAGCCTTACGTAAAATCACAGGTAATGCCAAGCGCTCTAACTGTATGGTGGTATTTATTAACCAAATCCGTATGAAAATTGGTGTGATGTTTGGTAGCCCAGAGACCACCACTGGTGGTAATGCACTGAAATTCTACGCTTCTATACGTATGGATATTCGTCGTATTGGCGCGATCAAAAATGGCGATGAAATTATCGGTAACCAAACCCGAGTTAAGGTCATTAAGAATAAAATGGCACCGCCATTCCGTCAGGCAGAATTTGAAATCACATATGGTCTAGGGACCAATCACTTAGCCGAAGTCATTGATTTGGGTGTTGAGATAGGCGCAGTGGGCAAAGCTGGATCATGGTATAGCTATGGCGATGAAAAAATCGGTCAAGGCAAGGCCAATTCAGTGATATTTTTGAGAGAGAATCCTGTAATTGCTGAAGAGATTGAAGCTAAAATTCGCGCTGAAAAATTGGGTGTGGCTGATGATAGTAAAGAACCAGATACAGCTAAGACCAATAAAGAATTAAAAGCTGATAAAGAATTAGAGGCAGCACCAGTACAATAACTGTTTATCATCTGCCCTTTATTGACTATTGACTGACTGTTATGAAGATTAAAACATTAGCTGAAATCCTAGCCGAGTCAGATTCTGACTCGGCTAACTCGTCTGAGTCTAAACAAAAACTCACCAAACAAAAACCATTCTCTAAAGCTTATAGTGACGCTAGTAGTGACGCTAATACGCGCCCCTCTGGATCCAAGAGAGAGTCCCTAAATTCAAAAGGTCAGCGATCTTCTGATGCTGATGACTCTACTACTTTTGATTCTACTGCTACCTCCTCTTCCTCTAACCACTCTAAAACCAAGTCCAAGAAGAGAAAGAAACGCTTCCATCCTGCAGCAAATTTTGCGCTTGACCCTAGTGATGCACCAACTTATCAGCCTCCTGCAGCACAAAGTATCAAGGAGATGTTAGCTGAGATAAAACGTGAGATTCATGACGATGATAAAAATGTGACCGATAATGTTTTAGAAGGAGACACTACTTTAGAAGCAGGTAGTACTTTAGAGATAAATACTGAGTCAGGGGCTAATATAGCAAGTACAGAAGTCGATAACCTACCCTCTGCGCTTAAGGCTTACTTACGTACTCCTGAACAGCGGCAAGCAGATATAGACGCTATTAAAGCCGAAAGTCGTTTGCGGTGGTTGGCGTTTTATTATTTATCACGCCGTGAACATGGCAAGGCGGAGCTTAAGCAAAAGCTGATTGATAAAGAACAAAACCCTGACAAGATTGACGCGTTACTAGAAGAATTTGAGAGTAAAGGCTATCAGAGTGACTACCGAACTACCTTGATGCTGATCCGTGAAAGCATTCGTAAAGGTCGGGGCCGCGGTCGTATCAAGCAAGATTTTTATCAGAAAAAAATAGCCATGCCCAGCAATATAGATGAGCTAATTGACATGGCAAACGCAGAATCTGATGAGTTTAGAGAGTTTGTTGATGACAACCCAGACAGCTTGGTTGAGGGCGTTGATTGGCTCAAGCTCGCTGTCATTGCCCGGATTAAGAAATATGGCGATGACATACCCACTGAACAAAAGGACAAAGCCAAACAACTGCGGTTTTTACAATACCGCGGCTTCAATACTGATATTTGCTTTCAAGCGCTCCGCTATACCCTAGACAATTTAGAGGAACGCTTTTAGCTTAAGAGGAACGTTTTTAGCTTAGATTATTAGCGCCTGTTTAAGGACTAACTGTCATCAATAATGCTTAATAATATTCAGTAATAATAGTCGTTTACTTTAGCGTACCTAGACGGCTAGATAATTGGCTGATGATTTGATCAATTTCTTGATTAGCCTCAGTTTCATTATCCAAGTTACCCTGAGGTGTCAACTGATTCATGACTTCAGGGAGTAGTTCAGAGAGACCTTGACGCACTTCCATCTCATTAGCACCGGTATGAGCCGCTACTTGTTGAATTTCTTGTTCATCAAACAGGCGATTGATCTCATTAGGGTCGAGATTGTCATTTAACTCCTGATTGCTCATCCAAGATCGCGCTTGATTGTCATAACCCAGCCCTATTATTTTTGATAACGCACCGCTCAAACCCCCATTACGCTGAATCCAACTCAGTACCATTGGCATAAGGGCGGCAACTAACATTCCTTTACCACCAAAGCCACCCTTATTACCCTGACCACCCAATACGCTACCTAAAATATCACCTAATCCACCACTACCTGCACTTATGCTGCCGCGTTGGTTGCCATCACTATTGCCACTACTGTTGCCAGCAATCAGACCGCCCAAAATATCATCCAGGCCGAAACCATTGTCGGCTTGACGATCATATTGCTGCGGATTGTAATCGCATGGCTGATTACGGCTGCCTGTTAATACCCCACCTAAGATATCACCCAACCCGCCAGTACGACGTGGGGTAATACGCTGATTAATAGGATTACGCTGGGCATCTTCTGAATCAATGGCACTGCGCGCCACTTGTGACACTAGATTTCCTAATAAACTCATAACCTGATCCTTTTATTATCATATCGTTGATTGTCTTAAACCTTTATTCTTATGATTTTTATTCCTACCTGTAGCCACTGCCGTGCAGGCGATAAATGGGCTTATAACTTTACCTAAATATAGCAAATACCTTTTACTATTTAGATAGCTATTTTGTTATGGCATGTAGGACTTCGTTAGCACATATAGAATAAAATCAATTTTAATAATGAAGGATAGATTATTGCGGTGTAGGTCGTGACGCATTGCGTTATGAACTATTAGGTTGTAGATCATAATCGTATAGACAATCACGCTATAAATAGTATTTAGGAGACAATACTTAAGAGACAGTACTTAAGAGACAGTATTTAGGAGATAGCGTTTAAGAGACAGTACTTAAGTCGTTTTTGTAGGGAAGACATTGGCTAAAACTTGTAGTTCTCGCCATTGTTCAGTGTTGACTTGATCACGAAATATAGTCACCGATAGAGTGCGCTGACGAGGCTCAACGACTATGAACTTAAAGTTTATTAGCGAATCATAACGATGCACAGTCGCCAATCCAGCTTGCCATAGCTCATCACTACGCTTTGTACGCATAAGCAGTTGCCAATTTCGATCGATACGCTGATGAAGCGGTGGCTGACTCAGGTGTAACAAAATAGGTCGTGACAATGCTAAATAACCTGCTATTACTATACTTATTATTAGTAACAATATGTATTGCCATAAAAATAATGAGGCAAGCCACGCCAACAGCAGCAGTGCGCCGGCTAGACTGCCATATAGCAGCAGCCGTAAATGACTTGACTGTTTAATCGCAGTATCAATACGTAGCGATACTGCCTGTATCGTGTCCTGTGTCATATTTTTAACACTGCAGAATCCGCTCGCTGGCTAGAGGTTAGGGAAGCGGCTGATGATTATCATTTATTTTTTATAGCGATGGGATAAATGACTACAGCAGGTCTTTGGTATGGCGCCAAGTTTTAATCTTATTGACTAGTATCCATATCGCTTCATCCTCAGGCTGACTCTGATTGGTAAAATAATCTAGTAAGTCAGGATCTTCATGAGTCAGCATCTGTGCAAAAGTTTCTTGCTCGGTAGGATCAGCGGTCAAATATAGCTCTTTTACGTATGGACCAATATAAAAATCCAATTCCTTCAATCCACGGCGAGCTTGATAAGTAACACGGCGCTGCTCGTTAGTCGGTTCTGGCTGAATGGCTGGTGGCTGAGTTGTTGTAGTCATAAAGGTAGGCTCATTAGTTAAAGTTAGTTTTGAATTGGCATATAAAGTCTTGCTATAGCAGACTATCAACAATAGGTTTGGGTAGTGCGTGTTACATCTTAATTGTCACATTGTTGATACATCGTTTATACCCTGCTCGTATAATGATAACTGGTACCATAATGCCAGCGCTTGCTGCGTCATAGGGACATTATGGCTACGGATAATACAGGCTCCTTGCTGTAGCGCAAACAGCCCAGCAGCAGCACCCGCAGCATCCCGTTCTGATGCTTTATTGTTTGCCACTGCTGGCACACCGCTATTGGTGAGCACTTCTGCTAAAAAACGCTTGCGTGAAATACCGAACATTATAGGTAAATTAAGGGCTTGCAAGCTATTGAGCTGGGTTAATAGTGCACAATGATGCTCATAGTTCTTAGCAAAGCCAAAGCCCGGGTCAATCACTATTTTGTCATGCTTGACACCGAAGCGGGTAACTTCAGCAACACGGCTGGCGAGCTCATTACTGACTTCGCTGATCACATCATTATACTGTGCCAAATTATTCATGGTGGTCGGCTCACCGCGCATATGCATCAACATCACTGGTATATCAAGTTTAGCCGCCATTGCTACCGCGCCATCACGCTTAAGTGCTCGCACATCGTTCCACATATCAGCGCCCGCCGCAAATGCAGCCTGGATAACTTCAGGATTACTGGTATCAATAGATAGCCAGACCTCATCACCAAGTTGTTGCCGAATCGCTTGGACCACTGGAATGACACGTTGAATTTCTTCGGTAGTCGTCACGGCTGTAGCATTTGGACGCGTAGACTCACCGCCAATATCAATAATCGCCGCGCCCGCAGCTAACATCTGCTGGCAATGGCTAACGGCTTTATCAAGCGCATTAAACTGTCCCCCATCCGAAAACGAATCTGGAGTTACATTCAAAATACCCATAATACGTGGCTGAGATAAATCTAAGGCTTTGCCACGGCTGGTCAAGGTATAAGCAGGTAAAGGGCGAAATAACGACATAGATAATCCATTATGATTAAATAATTTATAGATAATATTGTAGAACTCTCTTAGCTCATCATATCAGTAAACCTTATCCTGTCCTAAACTTATGACATCCTAAAATCTGCCTCATACTAAAATAGTAGCAATAAAGTAATGACTATAAAATAATGACCATAAAAAAGCCCTTTACGAAAAGGGCTTTTTATCAGACATGTTACGTTATCTTCTACTACTACATGGCTGGCAATGGTGGTGGTGTTGAACCAGATGTTTTAATATCATTTTTCGATAGGTTTACTTCCGTATGCTGATAAACCTTCGGTGGACGTGGCGCTTCACCTGCCAAAATGTCTTGCAGTTGATCACGGTCAAGGGTTTCCCATTTCATCAAGGCATCGACCATCGCATGCACTTTATCTTGATTGCCTTCAATCAGCTCACGCGCGATATCGTATTGCTCCTCTAACATCCGGCGGACTTCTTCATCGACCTTTTGCTGAGTGGCTTCTGAGATAGTACGACTGCCACCAAAGTAACCTTGTGAACTATCGTCATCTTCATAGACCATGATACCTAACGCATCAGACATACCATATTTAGTAACCATGGCGCGGGCCATTTTAGTCGCTCGTTCAAAGTCATTAGAAGCGCCTGTCGACATCTGATTAATAAAGACTTCTTCTGCAATACGGCCACCAAATAAGATGGCGAGATCGCTAAGCATTTTTGACTTATAAAGACTGGTCTGATCATGCTCAGGCAACTGCCAGGTTACACCAAGAGCAAATCCGCGTGGCATGATAGTGACTTTATGCACCGGATCAGTACCCGGTAGTAGCTCAGCAACTAGAGCATGGCCTGACTCATGATAAGCGGTAGCACGGCGTTCTTCTTCCCGTATTACCATAGATTTACGTTCAGGACCCATGTAGAGCTTATCTTTTGCATCTTCAAAGTCATTCATATCGACGCTTCTCTTGTTACGACGCGCCGCAAAAAGTGCCGCTTCGTTAACAAGGTTGGCCAATTGCGCACCAGTAAAGCCAGGAGTACCACGAGCCAGTGAATTAGAATCAACACCGGTAGTATTCGGTAGCTTTCTCAAATGCACTTTTAGAATTTGCTCACGACCTTTAATATCTGGCAAACCTACTTGTACCTGACGGTCAAAACGACCGGGACGTAGGAGTGCTTTATCAAGAACGTCAGCGCGGTTGGTTGCGGCAATGACGATAACGCCTTCATTGCCTTCAAAACCATCCATTTCGACCAGTAGCTGGTTGAGTGTCTGTTCACGCTCATCGTTACCACCGCCGGTACCAGAGCCACGATGACGGCCGACCGCATCAATCTCATCGATAAAGATAATACAAGGCGCACTCTTCTTGGCTTGTTCGAACATATCGCGTACCCGTGAGGCACCGACACCCACGAACATTTCGACAAAATCAGAACCTGAGATCGAGAAGAAGGGTACTTTGGCTTCACCAGCAATGGCTCTCGCTAATAGCGTTTTACCAGTACCAGGTGGACCTACCATCAGGATACCGCGTGGAATTGTCGCCCCTAGTTTGGTGAACCTATCCGGATCACGTAAGAACTCGACAACTTCCACCACCTCCTCTTTGGCTTCTTCACAGCCCGCAACATCGTTGAAGCTAACCTTGATTTGATCTTCAGTCAGCATCTTAGCTTTTGATTTACCAAAGCTCATCGGGCCACCGCCTTTCCCACCGGCGCCACCTTGCATATTACGCATAAAGAATAAGAATAGACCAATAATCAGCAGGATGGGGAAGCTAGCAATCAATAGCTGCATCAGCACGCTTTGACGTTTAGGCGCCGTTCCTTCGATATTGACTTGGTTCTCACGCAGTAAGGGCATCAGCTGGTCGTCGGACACAGCTGGTCTAATGGTCTCAAATGCTGAGCCATTTTTCTTCTCGCCGGTGATCTGCTCGCCGTCAATTTCAATGCTGGCTACCTGACTTTCTGACACAGCGGTCACAAATTCAGAGTAGTTAAGGCTATCCGGCTCTGTAGATTGATCAAAGCCGCTAAACACCAACACTAAAACGCCGATTACCACCAGCCACAATAAGGTATTTTTCACCATGTCGCTCACTAGTTATTCCCATCCCTTACTTATTGGTGTGTTTAATAAACACGTGACATCTATAAGCGTACTTCTCACGCTCTGAAGGCAGCTTACTATTTATATTTACCGCTTAATTCATTATTACCATTCCAACTGTTTCGACGTCAATTCTATAAAAGTAGCAATGCGTCTGTTGTTAGAACATAACGAATATTAATAATCTGTAAACTAATTAGTAGGCACCTGAACGTGTGAAACGCTTATTATCAGACGACTTTGTTTAAAAAATACTTGAAACAAAGTTGATATACAATGATATGTGGTTCTATCCTGAATAATTCAAGCAGGATCTGCCTTTATTCAGTTAACAATTGTAGCGATTTTTATACCGTCATAAGCCCATTTATCTTAACTTATTATAAAGCATATAATCGACTTAACCTATTGAAGTAACAGACTATTTAGTCGCAATCCAAAACATCTCTTTTGATCGTGCCCGTGAGGCAGCTGGTTTAATACTACGAATTTTACTAAATTTAGGTTGCATCTGTTTACGCAACTCTTGTGACCCTTCACCCTGAAATACTTTCATAATCAATGCGCCGCCTTCTGGTAAGGTAGCCAAAGCAAAGTCCACAGCAAGTTCGCACAGATACATCATACGTGGCTGATCCACAGCACTATTACCTGCAGTATTAGGTGCCATGTCAGACAGTACCACATCTACTTGCCGATCGCCGACCTCTGCCATGATACTGTCGAATATTTCTGCTTCCCGAAAGTCGCCTTGAATAAAAGTCACGTCTGCTAGCTTATCCATCGGTAAAATATCCGAGGCAATTATGGTACCGCTTTCACCCACCATCTGTCCTGCTACTTGAGACCAGCTACCCGGAGCACTACCTAAATCCACCACAATCATACCCGGGCGTATCAGCTTGGTTTTTTCATTCATCTCTAACAGTTTATAAGCCGCGCGCGCGCGATAGCCGTCCTTTTGAGCCTGCTTCACATAATGGTCGTCAATATGCTCTTTCATCCAAACACGGCTACTCTTTGACAAATTTTTGTTTTCAATACGCGTGGCCAAAATACCTGCTCCTATTATTTTACAACGCTTTATACGTTACTTCTTAATCTTTATATCGTCTATCAATGAGGTTAGTTATCAACTATTTTATCTGACGGTCTAAATTCTATTGGTTTAATAACTGCTTTATAGGACAGTAGCGTTTATAATACGACACTATATTCAGTTTAACATTTTCATTACGTAAAATCGTGCAAAATCCTGCTGATTTCATGCAAGATGGGCACATATTATTTATAATGATTATTAACTTTATTAATAATACTGTTTTTTATTTTT
The DNA here is from genome assembly GCF_035984995.1 of Psychrobacter sp. PL15. Classification (NCBI taxonomy): domain Bacteria; kingdom Pseudomonadati; phylum Pseudomonadota; class Gammaproteobacteria; order Moraxellales; family Moraxellaceae; genus Psychrobacter; species Psychrobacter sp. PL15. Next base: position 205,998 of record NZ_JAXCIB010000002.1, on the reverse strand, counting down.
ATTAACATTTAGGAATTTTATGGAACTCGATAACGCTACGATTAAACGCCTAAAAGGCATTGGTCATGAGCTCAAGCCCGTTGTCATGATTGGCAATAATGGCATTACCCCTGCCATTACTGAAGAGATTGATCGTGCTTTAACCGATCACGAATTAATCAAAGTAAAACTACCCGCAGGTAGTAAGCACGATCGTGATGTCGTCAGCGCTGAGCTTGCAGCAACTGCTAAGGCTAATATCATTCATACCATCGGCCGTATGGCATTGTTACTGCGCAAAAACCCCAATGCTAACCCTAAGCTATCAAACTTGGTGCGCCACGCGCAGTAGCTTATTGTCCTCGTTTCGAGCTAGGCAATACAATGTAGAGCAGTAAACATGGTAACGTACAAAAGCCGCGACGCGTTATTGCTCGCGGCTTTTGTGTTGTCCGCTATATGATTCACTCTATCGATATCTGTGTCATAGAGGCTATGGTAACCACCAGCTTGTATCTTAATATTAGCTATTTATTATGAAACCAAATCATGAGCCAAACTTTTAACTTACGCTTAGCGACTGAATCGATAGCTATTAATGCACAACAGCTGGGCGTGACTATAGCACTGTTACAACGTATCCGTGTCTATGTTGTCGCCATCATTATTCGACAGCCAAAGCCCTATTTATGGCTAACCTATCAAATCGAGCTACCACACCCTTGTTTGGCAGCCCAATTAAACTGGCCAGCATGGCAACCAGCTCAAGTGGGTTTTAGCGACTATTTGTGGGAGCAGACCTGCCTTGAGTGTTTTATACAGACCACGAGTATAAGCACTGCCAATGCAGTAGACATTAGCTCTATTGGCAATGGCGTTATAGAGGATGGGCAAGCAACTGACTATATCGAGATTAATGCCAGCCCCAGTGGCCGTTATGCGCTGTATCAATTTAACAGCTATCGCAATCCGTCGACACTACCACCGAATCCCCTATTAAGAACAGATGGGAGGACTCGCGCGCGTATTGATTGGGCCGATAGCTCCTCACAAAATAAGAAGCTTGTAATATCAAAGCTCAATCCAGCTCCTACTCTTTGTTTAACCACTGTCAGCACGATTTTACCCAAGAGCATATTTACACCAAACTGCCACTATAAGTATGGGAAAAGCTTTTATGAGCGTGGCTTTGGAATACCCTTAGCTCAATTGTCTAATCAGACATCTATCATTGATCCGATACCTATTGAACGTTTACATCCTTGCGTTATTTTGTGGTTTGGCGAGCTCGCTTTATATTTTGCGTCTAGCCATGCCTCTCCGCCCGACTTTCATCAGCGTGAATACTGGTCGCCCTTTGATTATAAAGCTGCGTTAGCGCAATAATCACTGGTACACAGCGTTTATCAAAATTATTGATAGAGTAGCGTTAATATAATAAGTCGCCATTCATAAAAATAGACTGCGTTGAGGTTTCGACCACGGCATTTACGTTTGCTTAGACTCATAATCCAAAAAGCAAAAAACCCAGCAATGTCGTCACGACTATTACTGAGTTTAGATTGTACTTCAAACCTATGCTTCAAACTTATGCTTTAAATTTAAGACCTAACGGCTGCTTGGTCAAACTTTATTTATCAGCCATAGCAAGGTAGATACCACGGTCTGATGCGTCGTCAACATATTGTGAGTCGCGCCATGTGGTATAAGCATAGACACCACTATATGGACTGATACCGTTTTGACGGAAGTCAGACACCCAGTCTGTACCATCAAAAATCTGAATGTGGCCGTGTGGACGCTTTGAGCTACGGTCATAGACGATAACGTCACCCACTTGGGTTTGCATATCATTGCTTATTTTGCTAAAGCCTGCACCTGCAAGCGTGCCGCGAGAGGCATACTGGTATGCTGATGGGTTGGGTGTAAACTCGTAACCAGCCGATTGCAGCGCTTTACGTACATAACGAGCACAATATCCAGAGCTTCCAGATAAAGCAACTTTTGAGGCCCGAGCAGCAGCGATAGCAGGGGCTGAATTACGATCCGGTACTAAGCTTGCTTGTTGCTGGCGCTGTTCGTAAGACAAACGGCTAGTCAATGATGCCAGCTGATATTCTTTTTGTTTGGCATGGGCACTTAGATTGTCGATAGCTTGACTGATTTCGTCGTTGCTATAGACATGGGCACCACTTTTGTTTTTATAAGTGTTGAGACTAGAACCGTAGTTTGCAGCAGTAGAGATATTTGTGATGGTATGAGTCAAGGTATTATTCGCTTGAAAGGTTGTTTCGACAGCACCACTTGTCTGTGCTATACCCATTCCCAATACTGACAAAATTAATAAAGCTTGTTTCATAAATTTACTACCTATTGTTAATACAAGATTGCTCGTCATCCATGACGAAGTATCAATTAATTTAGAAGACAACATCATTAAATAAACATGATAAAATCCTAAGTACCACAGCTCACTCTTTAGTCTACAGTGGCTAACATTAGCGTCATCGCCCGTTAAGTCACCTCGTAAATTGCTTACTATCCATCCTATATATATCGACGCCGAGCATGTTGGTTGTGACGGTTGCTTTTCCCACCTAATAGATGAGTCATTACGATGTCAAAAAAACAGCCCAATCGGCTCGCTGAACTTATCGATCATCAAGCTTTTGCAGGTAGCGCACTGCCACAGACTCTTGCTGATAATATGCGCCTCTATACACAGGCGACCAATGAGGTAAAAATGCTTCTGGTAGAGTGTCTACCTGAGGAAATCCTTAGTACCTGTTGGGTCGTGGGTCTAACTGCTGAGCAATTAACACTCAGTGTGGGCTCAATGACTGCGGCCAATCATATTCGTTACTTACAAAACGCTTATCTGCGGGTGTTAACAGAGCAGTCAATTACATTTCAACAACTCAAGCAGATTCGTGTCGTGATAGCAAAAACTCCTGCTAACAGCCGTTTATCTAATGATAAATCAGCGTTATTACCGACCGCATTAATGTCTCGTAAAGCCAATGAGAATCAGGCTCTTAGCCAGAACACAAAGCGGACTATAGCACAGGCTGCAAACCATGTCACCACTGATAAAAACCTTCAAAAAGCACTTTTGCGCTTAGTAAATGAGTGAAAATCCTCGTCGTACAATGTAAACTTATGTAAAAATTTTAAAGAAAAGCTGACTAACATGGCATAAATTTTCATTTTTTATGGCCTAAAGTACTTATACTCTCTAGGTTTCCACATAGCTAAGGGTAGCTATATCATATTACTCTTCAGTAAATACCACGATAACTACAGCACGCCATGTAATCTTACGTAAGTGTTGCGATACATCGTGTATGTTCGTGTATTCATCCCTCAACCGTTGACCCTGTCAAAGGTAAATATTCGATAGGACAGGTTACATTGTCATCAAAAGTTACAATTTCAAAGTTACTTGCGTCGGATAGAATCTCGCGCACTAGTAAGTTATTTAAAGCATGACCGGACTTATACGCACTAAAGCGACCTAAAATTGGATAACCAATCAAATATAAGTCCCCTAACGCATCCAAAATTTTATGACGAACGAACTCATCAGCAAAGCGTAGACCTTCAGTGTTTAAGATGCGAGCATCGTCAATGACAATAGCATTGTCCATGCTACCACCTAAGGCTAAGTTGTTTTTACGTAGTGCTTCAATATCACGCAAAAAGCCAAAAGTACGTGCTTCACTCAGTTGTTCGATGAAGTTTTGGGTAGAAAACTGTAGCTGTGCGTGCTGATAATCTTTGTTAATAGCAGGATGGTCGAAGTCAATTTCAAAGTTTAGCTCAAATCCTTCATAGGGACGCAGCTCTGCCCATTTATCGTCTATTTTGACGCGAACAGGGCGAACAATCCTCAAAAACTTCTTCAAAGCATCTTGTTCATCGAAGCCTGCTTGTAGTAGCAGGCCGACAAATGGTGAGGCACTACCATCCATAATCGGAATCTCACTGGCAGAGACACGAACCAATAAATTATCCACACCAAGACCAGCAATGGCACTAAGTAAGTGTTCAACCGTACCGACGCGGGTACCACCAAAAACAAGATTCGATGACATCATAGTATCTTGTACCAGAAAAGCACTAGCCGGAATCGGTAAGCTGCCTTCAATATCAGAGCGCTCAAATATCACACCTGTATCAACGGGCTGTGGATGAAACTCTAGATCAACAGGCTGACCACTATGTAAACCGATACCTGTGATGGCTATAGCTGTTTTTATAGTTCGTTGGTTCATGGCTGTTTCCCACATATCTTGTTACAATTTCCTCAGTGTACCATTATTTGCTATAAATTCGCTATAGTTAAAGGACAGCAATTTTCTTATCTCTTTAATTGATGCAGCTCATCACAGACAATTTATTGATAAAATTTACTAATTAAAAGGCTAAAACTCAGCAAGGTATTAAATTATTATTGATTAATTGCTATATTTTGCAACACTCTAAGCCCATAAACAAAAAATCCAGTGCTTGGGCACTGGACTTTTTTAGTGTGTCTCAGAGTGGTTATAATTTACTTTGTAATAAACATATAACGATACCTCAACAGTGGTATTAATTTGAGCGGCAACTTAAACCGTTCAATTATTTATTTTGCTGACGTTTTAGATAGTCTTGAATGCTATTGGTTTTGGTCTGTGGGTGTTCTTGGGTAGACGAGCGAGTGATACTGTCTTGATACAGCTGATTTTGTGACTGCTTTTGACTGTTTAGAGCACTGGTGTGCAGATTAGGATCAACTGGTTGCGTACTAGTGACAGAAGGAATTGGCTGCGGAGCCTCAGGTTCTGCATATTCATCTAAGGTCAAACCTGTAGCAATAACCGTAACATGTAACTCATCACCCATATCTTCATCAACCACTGAGCCATAGAAAATATTAGCATCATCAGTATCAGTAATACCTTCAACGATTTCACTAATTTTACTGAACTCATCTAACGACAAACTTTGTGAAGAGATGACGTTAACCAACAGACCTTTGGCATTCTCTAAACGCAGGTCATCAAGTAATGGTGACTTGATAGCTTTTTCAGTCGCTTCACGTGCGCGATCATCACCACTCGCACGGCCAATACCCATCATCGCATGCCCTTTAGCCGTCATCGCGGTACGAATATCGTTAAAGTCAATATTCACCAGACCTGAACGAGCGATAGTTTCAGCAATACCTTGCACGGCATGCATGAGGACATCATCTGCTTTTTTAAAGGCATCTTGCATTGATAGGTTGCCGTAGACACTCATTAGTTTGTCATTCGGGATAGTGATAATAGAGTCAACAAAGTTAGTCAGTTGCTCAATACCAGCCTTCGCCGCTTTAATGCGTTTGCCACCTTCAAATTTAAATGGCGTGGTCACTACTGCGACAGTCAATACTTCCATCTCTTTAGCAATACGCGCGACCACAGGAGCAGCACCGGTACCGGTACCACCACCCATTCCGGCAGTAATAAAGACCATATCTGCATTTTCCAGTAAGCCGCGGATAGCTTCTTCTTCGCTTTCGGCGGACTCACGTCCCACTTCTGGATTGGCACCGGCACCCAAACCACGATTACTCTTTGCACCTAATTGTAATTTATGCGGCGCTGTTAGACGATCAAGGGCTTGTTTGTCAGTATTGGCACAGACGAATGTCACGCCTTTAATACCTTGTTGTACCATGTGTTCAACCGCATTACCGCCGCCGCCGCCGACACCAAATACGATGAAGCGAGCTTGACCGTTGTTTAGAGGTTGATTGTCATCTGGCATAGTATATTTTGACATAAAAAAGGTTCTCCAGTTGCAGATAGCGTGATGATTGATACGTGGTAACGGACTCGCATGGCGTACTATCGACTTACTATATAAAAGTGTTTAAAAAAAATAAGGTTTCGGCCTAAGCAGTATATTTTAGACCTAAATATGAATGTGTTATTGTTGCTTGTAACATTGCTTTAGAGTCCAAATGCTATAACATGAGCGCATTTTATAAAGTATGTGCGTTGACTATCAATACATTTTTTGAGATATTTTTACAGTATTTTTTTGAGCACACGCGTAAAGCGCTGCCCAGCACCTTGAAACACATTTTTTACTCTACTTTTTTGAATGGCTTCAGGTTCGCTTTGTTCGCTATGCCTGAACTGCTCGCTTTGACTATATAATAACGTACCAAAAGCCGTATAATAGGCACGGTCGTTAACTTGAGTGTTAAGCTGCTTAAACGATTCGTCATTATCAAAATGGTTATAAGCACTGATATCAGGGTGAGTATTCGTCAATACTATGGGCATCTTAAGCAGTTTTTTGGCAAACGGTACCATGCCTTTAATAGTGCTACCGCCACCCGTAAGTACGATGCCACGATTAATGTAACCCAGTAGATCGGCCTCGTGCAGTTGACGGGCGACCTCAGTGAAAATACTGATATAACGCGCTTCAATGATTCTTGCTAGGTTATACACATTAACATTGATTTCGTCGCTTAAACCTTGGGGCTTAAAGACAAAAAATGCGCTAGGATCTAGGCTATGCACATCAACGGTGCCATGAGACTTTTTGAGTTTCTCAGCTTCTATCATCGATATACCAATATCCGCTGAGATATCCATCGTCACTTCATGGCTGCCCATCGCTACACAGTGGGTGAATATCAGTTTGTTCTCTTTATAGACACAAATACTGGTGCTACTAGCGCCAATATCCACTAAGCAAACACCCTGCTGACGTTCCTCTGCCATAAGACTATACTCAGCGCTAGTTACCGCATCAAAAACGATATGATCGATTCCGACATCGCAGCTTTGTAATAGTTTTTGGATATTTTGACGACTAACGACGGGCAACATCATCATGTGATACATTACGGTGATGTTATGCGCTACCATTTCAATCGCATCATCGACGATGAATTCTTGATCGTCGATATAAATACCCTGCTGACAGCAATGCATCAAGTAGTAATTAGAGGGTAAGTCTTGCGATTTGGCATTGGCTAAAGCCTGAACCATGTCTTGAGCACGGACTACCTCATCCTCTACGTCGACATGACCTGCGCTATTTTTGCTAGACAATTCAGGCGTTGCTATGGTCAACCATACGCTATGCACTCGACAGTTCGCTGTATCTTCCGCCTCTTGAATAGCTTGCCTAATCGCACTTTGCAGACGTTCGCGATGTTTGATTTGACCTTGGTAAAAGTCACTATTTTTAACTCGTCCAACACCCATAATACGGATGTCTTTTGCAGAGACAACGCTACCAATAACGACATGAACTGCCGTGGCACTTAAATGAACAACAACCAGATTTTCAGTATTTTTCATGTTACCAAACAAATTATCACTAAATAAAGGATTAAATAGCACCCCTATTAAATTATTAAAAAAACGCTATAAGAACGCGGTAATGTTATACGCTAAATTTTTATATTAAATTATCAAAATAAACTATAGTGCTGGCGGCTCATTGGGTGTTTCTGCTGGTAACTCTTCGACATTCCACGCAATAGTAAAGCCGTTTTTATAGCGTAAGTCTATCGATTGTATATTATCGCGGCGGGCACTTAATTGATTACCGAGTAGCTGACTTAAGCTTAGCAATTTCTGGGCCGTGTTTTCATTATCAACAATAACACGAAGCCCATTATCAAAGCGAATCAACCAGGTCATCCGGGGTGATAAAATAATATCTTCAACCCGCATATTAAGTGGTGCGTACCAGCCATTGATTTGCTGCATCTGCTGCATAATAACCGGTGCTTGCGTCATCTCACCTTGTAACGTGGCAAACTTATCTTGCGTCAGCTCTCGGCTGTCTGCAGGTACAAATACGGCTCCTTTAGCATCGACCAAACGCTCGGTACCAAAATTAGCGACTGCCTGCTTTGGTAAAGCGTTCACCACTATCCCACGCTGCCAATCACGGGTTATACTAACCTGGTCGACCCAAGCAAGACTAATAGTAATGTCTCTTAGCACTTGTAAATCAGAGGTAAAAAAGCTACTGACTTTCTGCTGGCTCATGACCTTTTGTAGCGCCTGATATTGTACAGAGGTCAGTCCTTGAGTGCTGACATGGATAGCAGCAGGAGGTGCGTCACGTAACGCTTTACCGCCCATCGTTAATATTAATAACAACATTGCCAACATCAACATCATAAAGAAGTATTTAATGGCAGTTGGTATTGGGGAACTGGCTTTCGAACGACGGCTCTTATCACTCATCAAGTCAGTTACGTCGTTGACAGTTTGAGCCATAATGACCTTCATTCCTATATTTGCCTGTATCTAATAGAGGCTGTCTGCTTGGGTCTGTCTGCTTGTTTTTGCCAGACGCTATTATGGTGCTACTATTTTTGATTTGATCGTTTATGACTTAATATCGTACAGTAAGTCAGTTAATCTAAGAAACGAGGGTGATTGTCATTTCCTGCATACCATCTTATAAGAAAGGCTTATAAATCGATACAAATATTGCCATATTAGACTACTACTTACAATATTAACGTATTTTGTGGTCAAACAATAGCCTAACCCCTACTATCACTAACGAATTTACACAAGTTTACATGACACTATGCTGCAGCAGGGCTTGCTATACATTAAAGGCCATTTTGGTTCATAGAAAAACCAGTTTTTAAGCCTTTATCATTGATTCTCATAATACTGATCTTATCAGTATTCTACCGTATTTAGTGCTGTCTAAATACGGTCATAGCCACAAATCTAATGAATTCAGTACGGTAAATAAGTGAGCTTATTACAGGGTCTGCGCTAAGATATGAACGCAAAGGGTATCAAAATCCATACCCCGAGCCTTGGCGGCCATAGGCACTAGACTGTGGCTGGTCATACCCGGCACCGTATTGATTTCTAGCAGCCAAAAATTGCCGGTTGCATCTTGCATGGCGTCAACCCGTCCCCAACCCTTCGCGTCAACAGCACGGAAGGCCGAAAGACTCAGTTCTTGTAAATGATTTTCTTCAGCAGCGCTTAAACCGCAAGGAATATAATAGCTAGTATCATCACGATTATATTTTGCTTCAAAATCATAAAAGTTGGTAATATCAGCCGGTTCCAGACGAATAACCGGATAAGCTTCGTCATCAACTATAACGATGGTAAATTCGCGCCCAGTAATCCAGCGCTCAGCCATCACCGCATCACCGCATTGAACAGCGGTTGCGTAAGCTGCGGGGAGCTCATCAAGGTGATTAACCTTAGTCATACCGATACTTGAACCCTCGTGTACTGGTTTAATAATTAATGGCAGCCCCAACATATTAACCACTTGCTGCCAGTCAGTGTCGGCGGTAAGCAAGGAAAACGGCGCAGTCGATAAGCCGCAACCTTGCCACAACTGCTTGGTACGTACTTTATCCATACCAAGCGCTGATGCCAAAATACCTGAGCCTGTCTGCGGAATACCCAACCATTGCAACACCCCTTGTAGCAGGCCGTCTTCACCGCCGCGCCCATGTAACACATTAAATACCCGATCGTAACCGCGCAGCTCGGTAATATCTTGATATTTAGGATCATAATGCGTGGCGTCAATACCTTGGTTTTGTAGCGCCTGTAATACCGCTGCCCCACTATCTAAGGAGACGCTACGCTCATTGCTATTACCACCATAAATGACCGCTACCTTACCAAACACGCTGGCATCTAACGCTGGAGCCGACGCTAGTATGGTATCTTCCACATTCTGGTCGCTGATTATTTTATTATTATTCTGTTCAGTTTGAGCAGCAGCGGCCAATGCCGGTTCTGGATTAATAATATTAACCGTGTCCAAATCTTGATTGTTATTAATAGTCTCATTGAAATTGTCGATATGAGTATTATTACTGGCGTTGCTAGTCATGACGATAGTTCCTAATATTTTTATTGATACTTGGCTTAACACCTTGTTAATAGGCGTCATGTTATCAAGTAATGAATAACTTCATGGTAGATAACACGCTGCAATAAGTAAAAATCTATAAGCAGTGATAACCTTCCAAACAAACGGAGACAACGAGGAAGACCGGCGTCAGCACTACATGAGTAGGCTTAACGAGTCTAAAAATACCGGCTCATTTTTTGGGATTGGTGTTATTTGAGATATAAGTTGTTAGCGACTAATTCCAGCGCAATTTGACCTATATTACCCGCTCCCTGAGTGAGGAGCAGATCATTCGCTTTTAATAACCGCTGCATAACTGGCGCAATATTACTTTTATCAATGACCGTAGGTTCAACTGAGCCTCGCAAGCGAATACTGCGTGCTAGTGACTTGGTATCTGCACCAGCAATCGGGCTCTCACCAGCTGAATAGACGTCTAACAATAGTAGCTCATCGACACTTGACAGCACTTCGACAAAATCATCGAAGCAATCGCGGGTGCGGCTATAGCGGTGCGGCTGAAACAGCATAACCAAACGGCGGTCAGGGAAACTTTGACGCGCCGCTTTAATGGTCGCATCAACTTCTCTAGGATGATGGCCATAATCATCAACTAACAGTACATCACCATCATCAATGGCCACCGCATCGTGCTGCTCAAAGCGACGACCCACGCCTTCGAACTTTTGTAGCGCGCGCTTAATGGCCTCATCGTCGACACCCTCGTCGGTTGCCATAGTGATAGCTGCCAATGCATTATAAACGTTATGAATACCAGGAATATTCATCGTAAGCGCTAATGGCTCGTGGTCGCGGCGCAGGACGGTAAAGTGAGTTTTGGTGCCTTCACTGACCACATCAATCGCTTGTACATCGTTGTAAGTCTCAAGCCCAAAGGTCAATACCGGACGCCCAATATCATCAATCATTGCATACAGTTCAGGATCATCACCACAAACGACGGCGAGACCATAAAACGGCATGTTTTGTAAAAACTGAATATACGCAGCTTTTAGCTTTTCAAAGCTATTGCCATAAGTTTCCATATGGTCTTGGTCGATATTGGTCACAATTGCTGCCATCGGATGTAACGATAAAAATGACGCATCGGACTCATCTGCTTCTGCCACCAAAAAACGACTGCTGCCCAGCGCTGCGTTTTTGCCGGATGAATTAAGCTTACCACCAATCACATAGGTTGGATCTAACTGCCCTTCTTCAAGCATAGTCGTTAGCAAACTGGTGGTCGTCGTCTTGCCATGAGCACCTGCAACCGCGATACCATGACGATAACGCATCAGCTCACCAAGCATATCAGCGCGGCGCACTACCGGCAAACGGGCTTTGAGTGCTGCTTCGATTTCTGGGTTACTGCGATCAATTGCGGATGACACTACCACCACATCGGCATTGGCAATATTTTTGGAATCATGACCAATAAATATCTCTATGCCAATATCCTGCAAACGCTGAGTCACTGGGCTTGCGGTAATGTCTGAACCACTGACTTGGTAACCTTGATTATTCATCACCTCAGCAATACCACACATCCCTGAACCACCAATACCCACAAAATGTAAATGCTGAATCCGGCGCATCTCTGGAATTTCAATCAGACGTTTAGGCAAGGCATTATTAGTTGGTGCGTTAGATAAAGGTCTAGCAGAAGCGGTTGAGGACATAAGAATTTCTCTTTATTAAGGGCTAATAAGATGCCCATAAATGTAATATGAACAAGTGAAAACAGCATTTATAACGGCACAAGCTATGCCGCTATAGCGTTTGCCAAATAAGGTCCGCAACTTGCTGAGTGGCGCTACGATTGGCAAGCGCATGGCCTTTTTGTGCCATATCTAAACAGCTACCTCTATCAAGTGCTGCCAACTCATCGCTTAAGCGTTTAGGAGTCAACTCGGTTTGCGGTAATAAAATCGCCGCATCATATAATGTTAGGGTGCGAGCGTTAGCAGTTTGATGGTCATCAACCGCACTTGGCAGCGGCACAAAAATCGCGGCAATACCAACGTTTTGAATTTCAGTAACGGTCAACGCGCCAGCGCGACAGACAATAATATCTGCCCAGTTATAGGCGGCTGCCATATTATCGATAAAAGGCTGCACGGTGATTTTATGCTGGCTTAGATTTTCACCATCATAAGCATCTTGTGTCTGCACGTCATTATTGCGCCCACATTGATGCGTCACTTCAAATGGCTGGTCTAGCAAGGCCAATGCTTTGGGAACGGTCTCATTCAATACTTGCGCACCCAATGAGCCACCAACCACCAATAGTCGTAATGGCGATTGGTTCATGATGTCATAGCGAGCAGACGGTGCGGCCACTCCAGTAATAGCATTACGGACTGGATTGCCGACGGTTTCAAGTTTACGATCACGCTGACTGTTGGCAAAGGTATGTTCAAAAGCCTGCAATACCTTGGTAGCAATTTTAGCCAAATAGCGATTGCTCATACCCGCAATCGCATTCTGCTCATGAATAATCAGCGGTGTGCCCGTCATACGCGCAGCAATACCGCCAGGCGCGGTCACATAACCACCAAAACCCACCACCATATCAATCTGGTTACTGCGAATAATTTTGATGACGGCCATAACCGCTGATAATAAGGTCACTGGCATTTTGAGTAGTCGACCTATGCCCTTACCTCGTAAACCTTGCATAGCAATAGCATGAAATGTATAGCCGGTTGGTTCGACTAAGCCGTTTTCCATGCCGTTTGCTGTACCAAGCCAATGAATGACCGCACCGCGCTGGGTCAGCTCTTCGGCCACTGCGAGTGCTGGAAATACGTGCCCACCCGTACCAGCGGCCATCATCAATATATGCGGTGTCTTCATTAATACCTACCTTTCATATCTTTTGTCTGTCAGCTATATTTGTTAGTCATTATTATTTATAGCGATACGGTTATTTAACTCAATAAAGTTATTATAGTAACAGAAGAGCCGCTCATTAAAAGCCCGCATAGTATAGAGGAATTCATTCTAATATATACAATATTTTATGGGCTTAATGACGGATTAAAGGCTCATTAACTGACTGTATTGTCAGACAACAAAAGCAGCCTCTCATACTCACCGCTGATAGCCTTACATTTCCTTATTTATCGCCATGTATCTTTAGCAGCGCCCTTCTATCGCTACTATGAGGTCGGTCGCAATATCAGTGCCACACTGGTCATCAATCTCACGTACACAAGTGGGACTGGTGACATTAATTTCTGTGATACGTCCGCCAATCAAGTCTAATCCTACGAACATCAACCCCTTTTCTTTAACAATTGGCGCGACTACTTGTGCCACTTGGCGTTCAATATCGGTGAGCGGCATTGCTACTCCGCTGCCGCCTGCTGCTAAATTACCACGGGTCTCGCCCTTGGTTGGAATACGCGCTAAAGAGTAATCAACTACCACCCCATCAACAATCAATACGCGCTTATCGCCTTCTTTAATCTCTGGCAAATAACGCTGCGCCATAATTGGTAAGGTTCCAAGTTCGGTCAATATCTCCAACGTTACTCCAATATTAGGGCTATCAGCAGTCAGACGAAAAATACCGGTGCCGCCCATACCATCTAGCGGCTTCACAATGACATCCTGCTGCTCAGCGATAAACTTACGAATATGTGCTTGTTTACTGGTCACAATCGTTGGGCTCATGTAATCGCTAAACCAAGTGGCAAATAACTTCTCATTACAATCGCGAATGGCTTGTGGGTCATTGACCACTAGCACACCTGCTGCCTTAGCATGATCAAGCATATAGGTGGCATAAACAAAGCGCATATCAAACGGTGGGTCTTTGCGCATCAAGATCACATCATAGTCGCTAACCGGACCAGACTCTTTATCGCCTAACGTATAGAAGTTATCAGGATCACGCTGCACGGTTACCAATTGTGAATCTATCATCAACTGACCGCGATCAAGCCATAAGTCATGAATTTGGCAATAACCCAACTGATGCCCACGATCTTGAGCGGCCCACATCATCGCTAAGCTGGTGTCTTTTTTATAATTTACCTGCTCGATAGGGTCCATGATAACTAAGATCTTCAAGGAGCGACTGGACAAAGGGTGTTTAAGGTTCGACTGGCTCATGATAAGACTCGCTTAATTGATGGAGTTGTTATTAATATTGATGTCGTTATTGATATTCACTTTATAGAAAAAATGCCGGCAACATATTAAAATCTGGTCGCAGGTTATACACCATACTGCGCACGATAATGCTGCATTCTTGCAAGCTGGGTAGGGTTTTTATATTGGCTATTTTCATTGGCCAGATAACCAATTAGATCATCCATATCAACGAGCGCACGTACTGGTGTACGTAGATTAGTCGCCAGCTCTTGAATAGCAGAATACTCCGCTTGGCCTTTTTCTTTACGATCAAGGGCGACGATGATACCTGCCACACTGGCACCTGCCTGCTCTAAAATATCGACCACTTCGCGCATAGCCGTGCCCGCAGTGATAACGTCATCAAGTATCCATACCGACTTACCGCTGACATCGGCACCGACTAAATTACCACCTTCACCATGGATTTTGACTTCTTTACGATTATAACCCCATTTGGCATTGATACCATGATGTAGCCATAACGCTTGTGCAGTTGCAGCGACAAATGGAATGCCTTTGTAGGCGGCACCAAAAATAACTAACTCCTGATTATCAGAAAGGCTTTTATCATTGCCACTAGCATCATTATTAACAGCCATTTGCGCCGCTAACGCTTCAGCATAACCGCGTGCCAATAGTGACAACATTTCACCGGTCGCCAGTAAGCCTGCATTAAAGAAATAAGGACTAATACGTCCAGACTTCAGAACAAAATCGCCAAACTTAAGCACCTTGTTATCTAAGGCTAACTGAATAAAATCGTGCGATGAAAAGTTCTGAGATGAAAATGAAACGGTGTGCATGACGCGTCCTTATAAACAAAAAGTCTATCAACAAAAATTTGCATTATTGTACGCATTATTGTTCAGCTTGACCAACCATTGATATGATAATCGGGCATATTGGCATAGCGAGTCAGCAGACCACAACGTGATGAGAGATTAAAATGACACTCTTCGTCGGCACCCACTTGAATACTCCAGCCCAAGTGATAAGCCGCAACGATGATATGCCCTGCAAATAGCCGGATTTGTCGATACTGATTGCGATGCATAGGTGCTATAGACAATTGGCTGAGCAGATAGCTGCGAACGTACTCACAAATTTGTGCCGCGCTATAACTATGATTGATGCTTTTACGGGTCTGGCATTGCTTTAACACATGAACGGCTACGCTACAGGCCATAATATCAGTTGCCAAACTACCCTCACCCGTTTCAAACTGCTGTGGCTGCAAAACAACTTGCCAATCATCAGCATAGATACTACTAAGCAGCTCATCAGGGTCGTGGCTATAAATTGTTTTTTGCAGTTTATGGGCTCTGGCATTGACCTTGCTCTCAGATACCACAAAACCATAACGGTTAAGAGTAGGATAATGGCCAATCGCGCGCTGAATATCCGCCATATCTAGTAGCGTCAGGGATTCAAGTGAAGATAATAATGGCTGGTCGCTATAATTATAATAAAAGCTATCGGGCAACGTCATCAGCTTTGCCGCACTGAGCAGCGCTAGATGCTCAGCCAACGCCTCAGAACCAATCAGGCGCCACTTAGAAAGTGAATGTTCATTCGGCTGAGAAAAATGCACAGATTTACCATAAAGACGACGCAATTGACTATTAGTGCGGCGTGCCGGCTCCGGAATATCTTGCAGCGGACGAGCAGGATCAATAGGCGTTTGGTTGGGATCAAAATTAGGATGCACAATAGCAGGCTGCTCGGTGTCCGGCAGGTTAGATAATTGCCCAACGCTGTCTTCTGCACCTTTACCCTGCCCTGACAATAAGAGGGCGTTAGATAAACGATCGTCAGAAGTAAATGGTTGGGTCATGAAATCTCCATAGGCAATAAAATATATAATCAAAGCATAACTTTAAAAGATAATGCTGAAAGGCAGCGCTAAAAGGCAGTGCTGAAAGGCAGTACTAAAAAATCGGACTAATAAAGTAAAAGTCAAAAAAACAACCCACATTACAGCAGCATCAGGATGACTGATAATACTGCGCTATAGACCATTCATTTTAAAATGGATGCAGTGTGGCTAACAAGTGTGGCTAGCAAGCTATCCATTTTATTTGCTGTTAACTACCTAGTCTCACTGTTGCTGCTGTAAGATATCACGATAACCGGCCTGCCAATCAGGATAATTGAGCCAAGCTAATGGAATATTGCTGTGTAAACGCTTACCAGTCACAGACGTTTTTTCATTATCAGCCTCTGGTGGCGTCTCTCCTACCTGCTTACTGAGCCAAGTAGTCAATTCAAGCGTGGTAACTGGCAGATAATCCGTGGCAATGTAAAGGGGCTTCGGTGCCTCAATCGTTAACACTTTGGTAATAACATTTACTAGATCGCGATCCATAATTCGATTGCTCCAGCTCTCGACGGCAATGGGGTCTTTTTGCCCTTCCTTAGCTTTACGTAGACGCATCAAACGCTCACACCCATAAATACCACTGGAGCGAATGATAATCGCCTTATCACCGAACCCTTGTTGCAACGCTTGTTCTGCTTGACGTATCACTCGTGATGCTTCGCGCTTAGGCATAATAGGCGCGGTAGACTCATCGATCCATTCGCCGTTGTCTTGACCATAAATACCCGTTGAAGAAATAAACACCACCCGCTCAAGGGTTTCTAACGTGTCATTAAAGGTTGCTAGGTGCTGACAAATACTCAAATAACTGTCGTTATAGCCACTGGTTGAATACTCGTCAGGGGTAACGATAATAGCAATACCAGTAAAAGCTTTTAACTGCTCGGCGGTGAGCGTCGACGCGTCAGCCTGCATAAAGTCCGCTTTATCGTCCAATGCGTAATGTTCACGTGCACTACGCGCAAGTCCGGTAACTGGCAAATTATCTTGGGCAAGCATGTTAGTTACTGGTAGACCAATATCGCCTTGACCAATAATAAGTAATTTCTGAGTGGCCATAAATCATCCTTAGTTATAATTATATTTAGTGGTTTTTAGTCGTAAATATTTTTTGTTAGTGGCTGACTTTATTAGCTATTTTTTAGTAGTTATGATTATGACTGAGAATATAGTTATAGTTATGACTGAGAATAATGGTTAAGCATTCATATCCTCATTTGAAAGTACTCAGAACAATTTTAAACTACCTAAAAGTAACACTTATTAGAAATAACGCCTATTAGAAATAATGCCTATATGAAAGCTGTATATCGTCATTAGCATCGACCCGATCTTGCCAGTCATAGCTGGCATTAAGACGTAGTGCTTGTTTTTTATCAATATCATATTGTAGCCCAAGGGTGGTAACGGGCTGCCAATAATGACCCCGAACATCAGGCTCGTCACTACCGCCATGATACCAATACGGCAATTGCAATTCAGCTTGCGCGCGTAACTGATTGTTAATTTGATAGCGGCAACCCGCATTTACCCCTGCACCAACGCGAACGCCTTTATTAATACCGCGTCCTGCTTGCGTCGCACCCGTTGCTAACGCATAGCATAGCTGCGGTGGCATCTCACCTGTCTGCGCCCGCGGTGTGCCAAATGCCCACGACTTACCAGTCTCATAGGTCATGCTGCCTACCAAGTGGTCAGTGCCGTCTTGTTGTGAGCCGTCATTAACACGAGTTGCCTCAATACTCACACCCCATGTTTTACCTTTTTTAGCCGAGTTCACTGGATTGAAGGAACGGCCACGGATTAAAGTAAAATTCTGCAAGACCACGCTTCTTGGCTGCTGAGTATTATTATTGTCATCGGTATCATACAAGCGTAGCGTTGCCGCCAGGCCTTCTAAATTAAAAAACTGTGGAAATCCTGTCGGGCGATCAAGGCTGTCATGATACCCCGCTCGCAACCCAACATCGATATAGCGGTTATCACCGCGCTGACCAACCCCAATATGACCATTCTGTAGAGATTGACGGTCTAACGGATTATTATCAGCGACAGCGATGGTTATGGGCAGGAGCGATTGTCCATCGGCTGATATACTGGAAGCTAGATTGATTTGTGCTGATTTAATGTCATTAAAAGTGTCTTGCCCAGTGCTTCGATAAGCGAGTTGCTTGCGAGACTGTTTGGCAGCATTGAGCTGCGCTTGACGAACAGTATTATCAGCTGGCGTATAGCGAGTATTTGCTAAGAGCTTTTCATCGGCGAGTAACTGCACAACATCAGAGGGAACAACTGCATAAGGCAGCTGACTTAATAAGTGTTTCTTGGGACGCACCACATCAATTAAGCGTAGAATTTCAGAAGCACAATTATCAGTGGTGAAGTAATACGGCAACGACAACTCTTTAGTTTCCCAAACATGAGACATCACTTGTTGTACTTCCGCTGGGGTCAATGCCAACTGATAGGTCCACGCATCACGCTCATCATCTTGTAGATATTTGGCCAGCTTTTTTGGATAAGGGTCGATTTCTATCTTATTGTTATAGCGGCCCGTCATTGACTTAATAGCATAGCTTACAAAGCTGTCATCAGGGTCGCCATCGACGGTATCATTAAGCGCATACGCATGATGGATCTGACTGGGATCAGCGGCACTAATCTTTGAATCAATACGCAATAGCGTATGAGCAAAAGCGGACAACGGATTATCTAAATACTCTTGGGCAAACATAACTGACAGCTGCTCAGGTGCTAGAGTTGCCATCCAGTTATCGAGCGCTGGACACTTAGCTTGCAGGCGTGAGTTATCAATTGGTAATTGTTCTGTCAACCACTGTACCCGCGCGGGAAAACGGCACAATATTGAATTATCAAAGACTGTTTGGGTTTTATTATTACTACTTTTATTCGCGGCAGGCATGGTCACTTCTTTAGCAAGTGCGACCAGCATGGCGTCAAGCTCGGCGTCTGACTCTTGTTGTCCATTCGTGCTCAAAAAGAAGTCTTTATTATCGACTAGACTTTTAGATTCACCCTTAGCAAAAAGACTTTTTTTATCGTCAAGGAAATATAATAACCGTCGCCATGTTATATGCTGTGCAAGGTTGTCTGCTTGTACTTGTTGGCGCCATATCGTGAGTAACTGTTTAGCCTCGGCATTTTGCACAAGAATTGCGTCGTTGTTCTTATTGTTATTGACGCTGTTATTGTTAACACTATTATCACTAACACTCTTATCACCACTACTATTATTTTGGCTAAACGCTGACGCTATGGGAGCCTTTGCATTTGCTACCGCTGTCTGTGAGCTAGGTGCTAACTCGCCCGTAGTCACAATCGATAGCGGTGTGGGTAAAAATGCCTGTGCTTGCACAGTCAAAAATAGCCCGGTAATAACCAGTGGCAAGCGCGCTCGCGAGCTTATCTCTCTTAGCGTACAATCTATAGCAATGGGGTTAGAAATTTTAGAGTTTATGAACATAATATAAAACCTCCCACTTTATTGTTTATACGCTACAAGCGTCATTGGATTCTATTAAAAGCTCAAAACTAAACGCTACCAATGGCTAACATTGATTGCATCACATTCGTCATCATTAATTAATATAAACGCTTATTATAAAAAACGCACACTATACAGCGCCAACTGATTAACAAACTGAACAGAGAATACTATGCCAACATCGTCGCAGCTTGCTCCATTAATGACTATTAATAACGGCCGCCTATCATCGGCCACCTGGCTGTGTTCAAAAAATAATAATGCACGTCCTGATGGTATAAATATCAACGCTATCGTCATTCATAATATCAGCTTACCACCCAATGAGTTTGGCGCATGCGATGCTAATGGCTTGCACTATGTTAAAGCATTATTTACCAATCAATTAGACTGGCAGGCGCATCCATATTTTCAAACTATTGAGGGCGCAGAAGTTTCGGCGCATCTATTCATTGAGCGTGATGGGGCCATTACTCAATTTGTAGACTTTAATGAGCGCGCGTGGCATGCAGGGAGATCCAGCTACCTTGGCCGTTCTGAGTGTAATGATTATAGCATTGGTATTGAGCTTGAAGGCTCAGATTTTGTGCCATTTACAGCGTTGCAATATGAGATGCTGGGGCAAGTGATCGCAGCCTTATATGACGCCTATCCTAAAACCCGCCGACATTTAACTGGTCATAGCGATATCGCCCCTGGTCGCAAGACCGATCCGGGTGATTATTTTGAATGGGCGCGGTTGCGTGAGACTGTTGCCACATTATTGTCTTAAATCAAAAGACAGAATTATATAGCCAGAATTATATAGCCAGCTTATAAACTGTTATCAACGCCTCACATTCCACATCCAATCCATTTATATGTGCTATGAAAATGCTATAATCCGTCAGTTTTTTTTGACCTTAGTAAGTTGATAGATAACTTAGCAAACCAATAGGCACAATAGGTTCTCATGGCAAAAAGTCGGTTATTTCGTTCAACCATGGTGGTCAGCAGTATGACCATGTTGTCGCGTATTTTAGGATTGGTACGTGACATAGTGTTATTAAGTGTTTTTGGTGCAGGCGGTTTGATGGATGCCTTTTTGGTCGCCTTTAAGATACCTAACTTTTTGCGGCGGCTATTTGCTGAAGGCGCATTCAGCCAAGCCTTTGTACCCGTGTTGTCCGAATACAAAGAAAAATATAGCTTACAACAGGTACAGATCTTGGTCAGTCGCACTTCAGGGGCACTGTTGCTAATTTTATCGATGCTTACCGTGGTAGTTATGTTGATGGCACCCTGGGTAGTGACTTTATTTGCGCCCGGCTTTGCGGATCAGCCCGATAAGTTTGCTATCACAGCAGAACTATTGCGCCTAACCTTTCCTTATTTATTATTTATCTCGATGACCGCCTTTGCCAGTGGTATTTTACAAAGTTACGGTCGCTTTGCAGCACCTGCTTTTGCACCGGTATTATTAAACCTGTGTATGATTGGCGCAGCGCTGGTCTTGTCGCCGATGTTCGAAACGCCCATTATGGCGCTCGGCTACGCAGTGGCTATCGCTGGCTTATTACAGTTATTGATTCAACTGCCACAGTTGTCGCAACAAAAGCTGTTGGTCCTACCTAAAATCGACTTTCAGCATGAAGGCGTCAAACGCATCCTAAAGTTGATGCTTCCTGCTATTTTTGGGGTATCGGTTACTCAGATTAACTTGCTGCTCAATACTATATTTGCCTCGCTTATGATTGGTGGTTCAGTCTCCTGGTTATATGCTGCTGAGCGTATGAGTGAGCTACCATTAGGACTGATTGGAGTGGCAATTGGTACGGTTATTCTACCGAGCTTGTCAAAAAGTGAAGCCCAAAAAGATGATGTCACCTTTAAAAAGACCATTGATTGGGCGGCGCGACTGATTGTGGTGGTCGGTCTGCCCGCCGCCGCCGCATTGTTTATGCTCTCTGATGTGCTGATGCAGGCGCTGTTCTTACGCGGTGAGTTTACTATGCGTGATGCGCAAATGAGTTCGCTTGCGCTACGTAGTATGGCAGGTGGTATTTTAGGCTTTATGCTTATTAAAGTATTCGCTCCAGCCTTTTTTGCCCGTCAAGATATCAGAACACCAGTGAAAATCGGTATTATTTCAGTCTTTGCTAATATGGTTTTTAGCGTTATTTTTATTGGTATATTTTATTTACTTGAGATTCCGCTACACGGTGGTCTAGCACTCGCCACTACCGGTGCTTCTTTTGTTAATGCCGGTCTATTATACTATTTCTTACACAAACGAGATATTTTCCGTTTTGGTAGCCATTGGAAGAAGCTATTTGCGCAGTTTGTAATGGCCACCAGCGCCATGGTCGGCGTACTTTATGTGATGCTGCCCTACTTCCCCACCGGCGAGGCACAATGGCAGCGTTTGGTTGCGCTGCTCATTATGTGTAGCGTTGGCGCAGCCGTCTATGGCGTCGTGTTATTGGCCAGTGGCTTTCGTCCGCACCAGCTTAAACATGGTTAAATGACTCCTATTAATGTGGTGCTACTTTACCAAACAGGCACAAGCTTAAATGAATAATGGACTGTTAACGGTACTAATAGTTGCCATAATTAACTATCCATGTATAAATGAAATTTGAGGTTTGATATGAACACTAAACAGTTAACATTTCAACGCTTACCAATAGTAATCGCTACTGGTGTATTCAGTGTAGGACTGCTATTAAGTGGTTGCAGTAATAGTGATAAAAATGACGGCAACGATAGCGCTGAGACCGCAATGGATGTTGAGAATAATACGAATGATACGGCAGCAGTGGCCACTCAAGATGCAGAAGCGCCTGATGCTGAGAGCACTGCAAGCATTCTTGACAATAGAGGTGTACAGATAACAGATGGCCTTGAAGATAAAAGTGAAACGGCCATTAGTAGCGATAATGTTAATCCATTAACAGCGGCTACTAAGCAGCCAAGCCTAGTGTCCAATCCCACTCAAGCAGGTACGCCTGAGGATACGGTCAAGCAAGCGCTCGATACTTTATATTATGGCGATGTCAAACAGGCCGCGACCTATTATAAAGTCGATATGGCAAACTTCGTGGACGAGCTGACCAAAACCCAATATGCCTTTCAGCAAACCGTTGCTGGGGTCACTATTACTGATACCAAATATAGTAGCGATAAAACTCGCGCCTCTATCTCTGGTGAGCTGAGGCTAAAAGACCAAAATGAGCCTGTACCACTGACCTATGAGTTACAGAAAATAAATGGTGAATGGAAAATTTTGGGCTAAAAATAGCCACTACAAAGTTTGAGAGCTGAAACAGGCTAAATTTGGTTACTGTTATCTACAGCAAGCGCTTTGCCAAGCATAACAACATCGGCGATAAAACCTTGCATGTCACACACTTGTGGCATATATCCCCACTGCTCAAAGCCGAGCTTATTGAATAGACCGAGACTGGGTTGATTGTGAGCAAAGACCAGCGCTACCACATTTTGAATACCCAGGCTTGGCGCTTGCGTTAGCATCCAACGGGTTAATAACTTACCAAGCCCTCTCCCATGATAGTCGTAATGCAAATAAACACTAATCTCACTGCTGATGTTATAGGCAGTACGCGCATATAAATCGCTAAAACTGCCCCAAGCAATAATTATTGATGTAGGCTCCATTGCGTCAATCTGATCGGTTGGATCGGTGTGGTTAATGGCGTTTACTGTTTTAACCACATAGATTGGACGGGTAGGATTATTGAGATGGTCCTCAAACCAAGCAGCGCGTTCATCACTGGTGACTGGTACTAGGTTGGCCGTGGCCTGTTTGCCAGCAATGGTTTGATTATAAATGGCTAAGATAACTGAAAGGTCTTCTATGCCTGCACGCTGTACTATAAACTGGTCAGTAAGCCTATCTACAGATAACATGGTCGGCGCAGCGTTGATGTCGGACATAATAGTTCTCATAATTAGTGAATGACTTATAAACAATGATCAGTTTTTAGAGTTTGGGCGTTAATGATGTGAGTGGTGCTATTTTACTTTATAATGACTAGCTTTAGACACCTCAAATGTCATCATAGACGTGTTTCTTCATTTCTTATTTGGTCTTATCATAGCTGCAAACTTATGAATACCTATTTTCTTGAACAATTGATTGCGTTACCAAACGCGACGCTCACAGATACTAAACTAATAGAGTTAGCGCCTTGTGTGCTCACTATTGGTAACTTCGACGGTGTGCATCTGGGCCATCAAGCGATGCTCGCCCAAGTCCAAAGTTTGGCGGAACAGCAAAAATTGAGTGCGGCAGTGATGGTATTCGAGCCTCAGCCACGTGAATTTTTTGCGCCAGCAACCGCTCCTGCACGTTTAACTAATTTAGCAGAAAAACAAGCTTTATTGGCAGAATTTGGAGTTGAGACCTTAATTGTAGCCAACTTTGATACTAATTTTCGGGCGCTATCAGCGCAAGCGTTTGCTGACATTTTAGCGCAACGCTTAAATGTAAAAGCCCTAGTATTAGGCGATGACTTCTGTTTTGGCCACGATCGTACTGGTGACAGTCAATTTTTACGGGCATATGGCTTGCAGGTAACTAATTTACATACGGTCACTGACGATACAGATACCGCTAAGCGCATCAGTTCTACTCGTGTTCGTGATTTACTATTGGCCGGTGATATCAACGCTGCTAACCAGCTACTTAAACGCGACTATGCTATCACTGGTCCAGTTATTGGCGGCGATAAAATCGGGCGCACGATGAACTTCCCGACCGCAAATATAGATTTGGCGCGAATCAAACCTGCCTTGCACGGTATCTTTGCGGTAGATGTCGTACGTTTGGATGATTCTGGAGAGGTCATACCTAATGGCTTAACCGAATTAGCAGACAATGAACAAACAGGGGTAGCCGGTCTGCGTCCTGATAGCTTATTTGGTACTGCCAGTGTTGGTACTAGACCTTCTGTGAATAAAGGCGATGAATGGCGCTTAGAGATTCACTTCCCGCAATTCCAAGCGAATTTATATGATCAAACTTTGCACGTACGTTTTTTGCATTTCTTACATGGTGAGCGTAATTACGCAGGGTTAGAGGCACTAAAAACCGGTATCCATAGCGATGTGGCAGATTTACTTGAATGGCGGTCACAGCAGCTTAATTAAAAACCTGCACTTAATTTAAAAAACCCACAAGCATAAGCATTGTGGGTTTTTTTGTATTCAATCAATACTATTGGTTCAAGGTACTGAGTTTAGCGAGTCGTCACTGACGATCAATTACGCACTTGGATGCAAACGTACATTCAAGTCATCGATAACCTCAACCCATGCGGCATCTTTGGTCCATTCTTCTTGCAAGAACATGCGTTGATTGTCCTTCCAAATATCAGACTCTATCAGCTTTTCCTCTTTTGCTAGCTGGTTTTTTTCTACGAAGGCGTCAATAGCCGCATCTGAGCTATCCAATCCCAACTGGGCAAATAAGTCATTAATACTATAATCAGGGTCACCTAACATAATTTTCTCCTTGAGGATTTGTGGTCGATCGTACTGTTTCAATTTTTATTGCTGGTTATACGTTGTTTATATTTCCTTAGGACATAAGGCTTGCGTCGCAATTTATTGTAGCAAGCTCTACCTCAAAAGCTGTTATGCAACGTTACCAGTTATGTTAACGTCAATGTTGTCCAATAAATAAAAAGACAAAAAAACCCTCAATGAAGAGGGCTTTTTTATTCTATAACGCTAGTGGTTTAACAGCCTGTCTACTTATGGCAGTAGATGCGACACGGCATCACGCTCTTCGCTAAGTTCTTGCTCAGTAGCCGCCATTTTCTCTTTCGAGAAATCAGATGACACATCAAGGTCAGCAACGATAGACCAGTCGCCATTTTTGCAAGTACATGGGAACGAGTAAATCAAGCCTTTGGCAATACCATATTCGCCGTTAGAGTAAACGCCCATTGATACCCAATCGTTATCATCGGTGCCCATTACCCAAGTACGTACGTGTGCAATAGCAGCATTGCCAGCAGAGGCCGCAGAAGAAGCGCCGCGCGCTTTAATAATTGCAGCACCACGTTTTTGGACTTCTGGAATATAAGTGTTTTCGTACCAATCACGATCTACTAGATCTAGAGCTGGCTTACCATTTACAGTACAAGTGGTCAAATCAGGATACTGAGTAGATGAATGGTTACCCCAAATAATCATTTTTTTCACGTCATTGATGGTGGTGTCGGTTTTTTCGGCCAACTGTGCCATCGCGCGGTTGTGATCTAAACGAGTCATAGCAGTGAAATTACGTGGGTCTAGATCTGGTGCGTTACGCTGAGCGATAACGGCGTTGGTATTAGCAGGGTTGCCCACGACTAATACTTTGACATCACGGCTTGCCACGTCATTCAAGGCTTTACCTTGTGCTGAGAAAATCGCAGCATTGGCCTCTAATAAGTCTTTACGTTCCATACCTGGGCCACGAGGACGTGAGCCTACCAGCAAAGCATAGTCGACATCTTTAAAAGCAACAGTGGCATCGTCAGTTTGTACAATACCTGCGACTAAAGGAAATGCACAGTCTTCTAATTCCATGACCACACCTTTAAGTGCATCAAGTGCTGGGGCGATTTCAAGTAATTGCAAAATAATAGGCTGATCATTACCTAGCATTTCGCCAGATGCAATACGAAAAAGCATAGCATAGCTGATATTACCAGCGGCACCAGTCACGGCAACACGTACAGGCTGTTTCATAGAATATTCCCTAATTAATTATTAGATAATTTTGTCTTCATTTTAAACATAGTCGTCCATCTAAACATCATCTAAACATAGTGATTTTAGATATAGAATTGTTCAATGAGAGTGGTTACAAACCGAAAGCTAGTGTAGCACTTCATTTGGTGAATCGTCTAGAGACAATCCGATGCCTATTAATGACTATATTGTTACATTTTATACAGTCTAAAATTTGCGGGTGGGGAGGAAAGTTATAATAAAAGAGAGCAGAGAGGGCTAAAAAACGGCTTAGAGTCCACTTTATTAAGATTATTTAAAGTAAAGTTATATTTAAGTAGGAGAAATATATTGAGTGACAGTATTTTGAATGACAGTATTTTGAATGACAGTGTTTTGAAAAAAATTCTCACCAATAAAGTGTTGCAGGAGACCTTATTTACCACCTGAGATAATAAAATTTGTGCCGCAGTTATCTACTACCTTGTTGCAAGTGCCAAATTGGCTGCCTTCGTAACAAACGTGAACATCGGTAAGCATGGTCTGACGTCGACTGCCCGCTTGGCAAATCAAGTCAATACTGGCTGAGGTCATTCCACTATTCAAGCGAGTCATTTGACTGATAAAGCGTAATTTGGAAACGGTATAGGTATTGCCCGTATTCAACTCATTGGGTAGCTTTAATGCTCCAGCATGATTGACGATCTGGCGAAAATAACTGCTAGCACTTAACGGACTACAAGCGCCGTAGTGTTGCCACGCTTGAGTACGGACAGTGGTGTCAGGCATGATACGGTTGACCACTTTTAACTGTAATGGCGTTAAACGTGGCTCGCTACCCCGTCCACAGCGTTCGCCATAACCGAGATCGAGACCAGAGACCGTTAGAGAGTAACCCTCTAAGCATTGACGCATACGCGCTCGCGAAGGCTGCAGACTACATAGGGCTGGGGTCATCTCAATCATCAAGACTCGTTGGCCGGTCTTAGCCGCATTGGCCGCTTGTGCTGAGCTTAGCATGAGCCCTGGTAATAACAGTAAACCGGCAATTTTGAGTGCTGTATTGGACTTGTTATATTTTTTATCCGCCGGGCTGACTTTTAATAGACTAAGGCCTGATAAAGTGGCGCTTATAGTTAGTTGGTTGCCATTTAGTCTCTTTAGCAGGCGTACTCTTAACGCCGGACTGGCAGATAACTGATGTCCATTTTGTAATAATATCGGCAAATTTAAGTATTTCTTAATCATAAGTAACTTTTATTATCGTAAGTAACAAAGCATGTGACAGTGATCAAACAGGGTCTATAGGCTCAGATTATGGTGATTAAAATATCAATATTAGATGAACTAATAATAAAATAGGTTGATAGAAATATACGGGCGCTTACTAAGGTAATGGTAGCAAAATGCTTTTTTTAATCTATAGCAAAAACGTAAATTTAAGACTAATTATTTAATTGTGACAACCATAATAGTATTAGAAATGTGCTTTCCACTAAAAAGAACAGAATTAACATCTAGTAAAATCGAGAGAGCCAATTGAGGTCAGTTAAGAACACAAAGGGTAAAAGCCTCGTAAACGTCTGCTACCTGTTAATAAGCCTCTGGCAAATTAACGCCAGCGGCTCAATGCTCTCTTAAAAAAAAGTCAACGGTTATGCTATCTATCACAATAGCAGCTAACTATTTATTAATGGTGGTTATTAATGGTGGCTTTCTCATACAAAATTCTAAACGTTAGCAAATCTTCTTAAAACGCTGCAGGAATTGTGCCCATGCGCTGACTAATAGGTTGAGGACTACCGAGTAAGCTACTATAAATAGTGGCATTTTCCATCACGTGCTTGACGTAATCACGGGTCTCAGGATAAGCAATTGATTCAACATACTGATCAGCAGCCAGTGAGCCATAAGTAGGCTGCCAGCGCCTAGCATTATTAGGGCCAGCATTATAACCAGCAGTGGCGAGTACCGACTGACGGTTTAGCTTTCCCAAGATATCACTCATATACCAGGTACCATAGCGAATATTGGTATCGCCGCTATTCGCATTGCTAGCACTATAAGATTCGCCTAAATTACGAGCAATATATTTTGCCGTGTCAGGCATGATTTGCATCAAACCACTGGCGCCAACGTTGGAGCGCGCTGAGCTCACGAAGCGACTTTCTTGACGCATAATGCCATAAGCCCATGCTGGATCAATACCTGCTGACCGGCTATGCCGTACGACAGCATCTTGGTGCGGCATAGGATATGATAAGGCCAAACTGCTGGCTCTATCAGTATTATCAGCAGCATAGACCGCACGATCAAGCCAACCCATATCATGTGCTTGTCGGGCGGCAGCAATAATTAGGTTGTCATCACGATTATCACGTGCCACCTTGACCGCCCAGTTCCATTCACGGTTGGCATAAGCACGGCTAGCATCGGCGTTATATAAGGCAAAAGCGCGAGCAAAGTTCGGATCCTGCATGGCACGAGCACGGTCAGCGTTGCTAACGTTTGGTAAGTTACTGCCGCCTAAACGACTAACATCAAAACGCTGACCCACTTTATCTTTTGCCATTAGGCCATAATAATCGTTGCTTTTGGCCAGATGCTGGTACATTTTTTTAGCGGTATTACGCTTGCTACGATCGTTTGATTGCTCATAAGCGCGTGCTAACCAATACTGCCATTGGCTGGATTTTTGAGTTTCTGCCTCCATACGTGAAATGGCCTCAACCACATCATCCCAACGACTAAAGCGAATAGCCGCTTTGGCATAGTCTTCGGCCTCTTCATAATTAAAGTCATCATCTAGACTGCTACGAAACCAGTCAACGGCCTCAGAGTCAAAGCCATCATCGGTGGTATGACTCATCCGCTGAACGCCAAGAATACGATAAGCATAACGGCGCGTATCATCGGTCAATAAGCGGGCTGAACGCTGATTGTCTTGCTTAATATCAAAGTCTAGCTGGAGCGCGGCTTCACGATAGGATTTATCCGCGATACGTCCAATAGCATATAGATATAGATACTGATTGGTTTGGCTTTGAGGTTGCATACCAAAGCGGCTAAAAAACGAGCTCGGGTTCAGCTGGATTTCACTCAACGCTGAATAGGGAATCGGGGTGCCAAGCCGTGATGATAGCGCCATAATGTCGCCAGTTTTGCCTTTACGCAGCATGCGCTTAAGACGCGCCATGCGATCTTGATTACTGATCAACACGTTATTATTCATCTCAGTTGCTAGCTGATCACACAGCGCCGGCTGCTTTAAGGTAGTCAGCCAAACATCTGATTTCTCTGCCATGGCACGCATGGTGTCGCCGCCATTATTAAAGCCCAGCCCAATCGCACAGCGCTCACTGCGATCACCGTTGGTAATCAAATTAGCCACCTGCCGTACGGAAGCATAATCACCTGATGCAGCTTTAGTCTCAGCAAAGTCAGCCACCAACTTTTCTGCCATAACAGTATTGGGATATTGGCGTACAAATTGTGACACGGCCGCCGAGCTTTGCGCATTCAAATCTAAATTCATACGCCAATAAGTAGGATACATAGCAAACAGACCACCACTCATCAACTGCTCATAGTTATACAACGCGCTGATATCACCACGATTTGCTGCCTGCGCTGCGGCACTAAAAGAGTTGATACTACTGTCCTGCTGATCATAGCTACCAACATAAAGAGCCGGATCATAAGGAGCCGGATCGGCACAGGCCACTTGTGATAGCACTAACGCGCTCATCGCTGTTGCCAAACTAAGCGTGCCCACTCGCAGTGAGCCAATATTAAATCGGCTAGAATTATGACTGGTTTGACCATTGGGTACCACAAGGTTGTCATTAGTATTGTCATGAATGGGCTTGGCAACGCGATGCTTGGTCATACTTACTCTCTTTATGATCTTAATGGTTATTTAATATTTGACTTTTTATTTTGGTACTGAAATTTTCATAATAAAGTATTTTAAGAATGCAGTATTTAAACATCAGGGCACAATACTGTATCTTAAGATCAGTATTTTTAACTCGGAGGCTCAGTCTTTGAAACAGCTATCATTAAAATACCTTAAGAACGCGACGGTACTGCTGGTATAAGCTTTTTGCAGCCTCTGTCTGCGTAGGCACAGCAAGTAAGAAAAACGTATGCCAGCAGTAGGTTATGTATCGATATTACTTTTCATTGACTGTATTAAGACGTGCTAAGTAAAATTGTTAAACAAAAGCACCAACATGGTAAACACAGCTATTCTCTGTATCTAGGATAATGAGTCTGGCCATAACGAGCAGCGGCGTTCGAAGGTCAAAAAATACATCCCGCCAGCAACGCAATACTCATCATACTATATCTTTTTGACTTTCAACCAGCTCCCTTACCATTTGTAAATAAACAGGACAGCGACCTGCAATACAAGGGTGATACTCGGATCAATTACTAGGGTTACTCAGACATCTTTCACCTTATCGACGGAACCATTAAAACTTAGGTAGAATGCTCCTTTAATGACCGTTACCATCTAAATTAGTATAAAATTTCATAAGCAATTGATAGTATTATAATTATTTTTTATACTTATATCTAATCATGTCGCGTTACTTTTCACATTAGTCCATGGTTATGATAAAATGCGCCACCCATTAATGGCTTGCCGCCGCTATATTTTGTTTGCTAATCATGGACTTTCGCTTATGAGTGTTTCTGTATTTAATCCCCGCATCAATGACGCTGCACTCGAAGCGCCAGTTTCAGAGCAAGTAAATGTCGCTACCATCGAAGCGCCGGTTTCAGAGCAGGTAAATGCCGCTGCAATAAAAAAAGTCTTTATCGCCACCCAAGGCTGTCAGATGAATGTCTATGACTCTGACAAAATGCTCGACGTCCTTGGCGACTCGCATGGTATGCAAGTGACCCATAATATAGATGAAGCAGATGTATTGTTGATGAATACCTGTTCTATCCGCGAAAAAGCACAAGAAAAAGTATTCTCAGAATTAGGCCGCTGGCGCAAACTAAAAGAAAAACGTCCAGACCTAGTGATTGGGGTCGGTGGCTGCGTGGCCTCGCAAGAAGGCGATAATATCCAAAAGCGTGCGCCTTATGTCGATATGGTGTTCGGCCCACAAACCTTGCA
The DNA here is from genome assembly GCF_035984995.1 of Psychrobacter sp. PL15. NCBI lineage: Bacteria > Pseudomonadati > Pseudomonadota > Gammaproteobacteria > Moraxellales > Moraxellaceae > Psychrobacter > Psychrobacter sp. PL15. The sequence continues at coordinate 174,717 of NZ_JAXCIB010000002.1, read as the reverse complement.
TCGCCTACCAGAGCTGTATGATCAATCAAACCAGCAGCGCCACATTTCACCAAAGAACCGAATTGGTACGATTGATATCTCCTTCCCTAGTATTGAGAAGTTCGATTTTTTGCCCGAGCCAAAAGTCGATGGTTTTAAAGCCTTTGTCTCTATCATGGAAGGTTGCTCAAAGTATTGTTCGTTCTGCGTGGTTCCTTATACACGCGGCGAAGAACTCTCGCGCCCGCTTGATGACGTGTTGGCCGAGATTGACAGCTTAGCGGCTCAAGGTATACGTGAAATCAACCTATTGGGTCAAAACGTCAATGGTTATCGCGGCGAAAAAGATGACAACAGTATTTGCCGCTTTGCCGAGCTACTACATTATGTATCGCACGTGGATGGTATCGAGCGTATTCGTTATACCACCAGCCATCCGCTAGAATTCACTGATGATATCATCGATGCTTATGCACAGTTACCACAGCTGGTATCGCACCTACATCTACCAGTACAAAGTGGCTCAAATGCCATATTGGCCGCGATGAAACGCAACCATACTATTGACGTTTATATCACTCAAATTGATAAACTAAAAGCCATTCGTCCAGATATTCATTTATCAAGCGATTTCATTATTGGCTTCCCAGGTGAGACCGATGAAGACTTTCAGCAGACCTTGCAATTGGCAAAAGACTTAAACTTCGACCATTCTTATAGCTTTATTTATTCCAAGCGTCCGGGCACACCAGCAGCAGAGCTACCGGATGATGTCAGCTTTAAGACCAAAAAAGCCCGTTTGGCTGAGTTCCAAAAGGTAATTATAGATTCTACTCTGCAAAAATCGCATGACATGGTTGGTACGACCGCCCGCGTATTGGTCGAGCAAGTGGCCAATCGTCATCCAGACTGCCTAATAGGCACCGCAGATAATACGCGTACGGTGATGTTCCCTTATAATCCTGAACAGATGGATGAGCTACTGGGTAAAATTGTCAGCGTCCGTATCACTGATTTCGTCAGTCCGCATATGGTCAAAGGTGAGCTTGAATCTATATTGGCTTAAGTAAGCCCAAACTCAATTGAGCGTACATTGTCATTAAAATCATAAAACATAAAACATAAAAAAGCTGCTAATACTTTGCTATTAGCAGCTTTTATTTTAGCTATAGTCAATGAAAAGTAATATCGATACATAATTTACTGCTGGCATAAGTCTTTATTGCTTGCTGTGCCTACGCAGACAGAGGCTGCAAAAAGCTCATACCAGCAGTACCGTCGCGTTTTTAAGGTATTTTAACTATATTAAGCAACGTCTAAACTCTCAAATAACCAATCAAGCCATAAAGCTGCTCACAACATCAGCCAACAAGGCAGCGGCAATTAAGATGAATATTACCCCGCAACCCCGGTTGAGCCAAGCTAAGCGGTCACTAACATCCAGCCAGCCCGCAAGCTTTTTACCACCAAGGGTATAAATAAGCTGCCAGATGGTTTCACTCAAAAATAGACCTAGGGTCAACATAATGTATTGTGGCCATAATGGCGCACTGAAATTGATAAATTTAGGGAAAAAAGCCGCAAAAAATAAAATCGCTTTGGGATTAGACAACGATACCCAAATACCCGTTCTAAATAGCAGCCAATCACTAGGAATCGCTTTGGCTGCCGCTCTAGGCGGTGAATGTGGTAAAGATGCGGGTTTATTATCCGGCATTATAGAGCTCGATATCAGCTCGGCGTCAACCTCTGCGCTCATGGCGCTGGCAGTATTCATCAAGCTATTATCAGTAGTATTATCACGCCATGATGAAACGCCTAAATATATCAAATATAACGCGCCAATAGACTTGATAACAGTCAGTAACCATGGCGACTGCCGACTAATAACATCTAGTCCTAAAAGAGTAGAAAGTAGCAGAATAAATAGTCCAAGACTCAACCCTGCTAAAGTCCATAGTGTCCGCTTAACACCATAGTTTAGTCCATATTGAAATGCCAATAGCATATTTGGGCCGGGGGTAGCTGAGATAAAAAATGTACTTGCAAAAAATACCGCCAACAGATGCCACGACATCAACCAACCCTACCTTATTATTTAGAAAATTCAGTTTAGAATCCTGCGACTCTAGACAATTTGACGGTAAAAAGTAAACACCGCCATTAAGACGGTGTACTTTATAATTAATAGCCCTGTAACCATATAATCTGGCCAACTCAACATAAGATTTATTTTAGTTATCACTTAGCAGAAATAAAAATGCTCGCTTGCAAATAACAGTAGCGAAATTTAACTAGCAGCAGCTTTGTAGTAAGCGCTGTAAGAAGCTATCACAGCGCTCAATCTCATCCAGCTCAACGTACTCATCTGCTTTGTGCGCTTGTTCGATACTGCCGGGTCCGCAGATAATCGTTGGAATACCTGCGTTGGTGAATTGCCCGCCTTCGGTGGCATAAGCCACTTTATGACGTTTGTCATCTTCAACCAATGCAGCTATCAAGCTTTGGAGCTCATCATTGTCATTATCCGTCATCGCGGGTACTCCTACTTCTTGTAGGATCTCAATGCTAGTCTCCGGCGCTCGAGCTTGCATCTGCGCAGTTAGCTCAGCGGCTTTAGCTTGGATCGGCGCCAAGATATCTGCTTGAGTCATGTGCGGCAGATTACGATAGTCAAAGGTGAACTCGCATAGATTAGGTACGATATTGGTCGCCGTGCCACCCTGTATGGTACCCACTGACAAGGTTGAATAAGGCACATCGAACAAGGGGTCGTTATCATCACGGCCGCTTAATTGCTCAGCTAGGGTGTCGACATAACCGACCAAACGGCTGGCATAGCTAATCGCATTGACACCTTGCGCCGTCAAGGATGAATGAGCTGATTTACCATGTACGCGGCAACGATAGATAGCGATGCCTTTATGCGCTACTACCATAGTCATATTGGTGGGTTCACCAACGATACAATATTCTGGAGTAATACCACGGGCAGCTAAATCGGCCAGTAGTAAAGGCGCCCCTAAACAGCCCACTTCTTCATCAAATGACAATGCCAAATGTAGCGGACGACGCAACTGACCATTTTTAGACCGCTGTGCCGCATCAGGCAATAGAGTTAACGCGCAAGCAATGAAGCCTTTCATATCGCAAGCCCCACGCCCATATAAGCGCGAACCACGAATCGTGGCGGTAAACGGCTCAGACGTCCACTCTTGACCATCAACTGGCACGACATCGCTGTGACCTGAAAGTACTAAGCCGCCATCAACTATTTCAGCATTTTTACCTGCTGGTACAGTAACAAATAAATTGGCTTTATTTTGCAGCTCGTTAAAGGTCAGCGTTACTATCAATCCCAACTGTTCGCAATAAGCCTTAACCTCGTTGATTAAAGCTAAGTTTGAATGCCGACTAACAGTATCAAAGCCGATTAAGCATGTGAGCCAATCAATACTCTGCTGCGGATAAGACGGAATAGGTTGAGACTGATGGTCACTATTATTAAAAGCCATTGAACATCCTTATCAAATAAAATTGATATTGAGATTTGTGTTATTAGTCTTTTTGCTGTGCCCGTCGCTGCAACTCTTTTACCTCTTCGTCTAAGCCTGTAATCGGGCCTTCGACTGGTACATTCGGCGCCACGTCTTGAATGGCTAACGACGTAATTGGCGATGTTGACTCTACGCCCATTTCATCCATCCACTCGCCCAACTGTTTAGAAGAGCTGATATAAACAATACGACCAAGCCCTGCCCAAGCATGAGCCGCTGAGCACATCGCACAATGCTCACCTGAGGTATAAACCACCGCTTTCGCTCGCGCTTCTGGAGTCATATTTTTTGCCGCCCAACGTGCGACTGCAATCTCAGGATGATAGGTTGCATCGACCGTGTTAATGCGGTTACGATCTTCATTAAGTACGGTGCCATCGCTATCGACTAGCACACTACCAAACGGCTCATCACCGGCATCTAATGCTTCAGTAGCCAGCTCAATACAGCGGCGCAAATATTGTTTATCAGTATCTGTTAACATTATTTTATTCTCCCTGTTATTTTATTTTGATATTTTATATTCGTCTAACGCTATGAGTCATATCATACTTTCGAATCATCAGGCTAACCACTAACCCCGCTACTCACAAGATAATATAAATAAGTATAAACACTCACAAGCCATATGATTCACATTCAACTTTTCTAGTTCTTCGTCAAATGTTGGGGTGAGGTGAAATATTTTTCACCTTAACCCACATGAACGCCAATACTCTTGTATTTGTGTGTCAATAGTATTTTGGCGCGTGCACGTGTGAGGTTTGAAAGCCGAACGAATTCCGTTTGACTGCTTTTGTCAGGTTATTTATGCCTACTAGAAAACCGTTGAAATAAGAGAATGCAAAACTGTTTAAGATTTCAGTTTGCTAGCTTCGGGACGTGCACATCACTTTTTGGAACTCCGCAATGCCGGCCAATTCGACCAGCTGATATAATTCACGGCAAAACTCAAGTGCACGCATCTCCTTGTCTTTGCTTGTTTCTCGACAATTCAAGTGTGAAAGAAATTGGAGATTGCGTGTCTTTTTTTGGTTAAATTGTTTGAACACTCCAAATTTAGTGTAGAACCGCTAAATTTAGTATACCGAAGTCTGAAAACAGAAAAAACAAATGGGTCGTTTTTTTTAAAGTGTCTACCATTTAAAGTTCAGTTCACGAGTGTCGACATAGTAAGTGCTTACATGTATAGAGTATAAATTGGGTTGTATGATTTCTAACTTTATTTTTTTCGAGGGGCATCAAAACCATAAGCTTGCCCATCTTTATGCTTAATTTTATCTTCCCAAGGGAGACTATATGTTCCGTTTCTCAAATCGTCCATATACGTGTATGGGGCGTCCATTACTCCGCCTTCCACGGCAACAAAGCCTCGATGCCCCAACTGGTAGATGTTGTTTTCAACTCCCCAGTTGATCCGAGCCTCAAGTACCAAATCAGGTCTAACTTCTCCAGTAATTATTTCATCAGCGCGGTTACTACCTTCTACGAGTGTTACACCATCAAATCCAACAATCATGGCGTCTCCCATTGAATCATTGGTTCCATCACTTCCACACATGGCAACGGACGCGGTATATGCAAGGTTGCAAAATGCGTTTGTTTGATTGGTTATTTTCCAAGAATGTCGAATGGGTGGCGTATAACCAGCTGTACGTAAAATAACATCTGCACCTTTATATGCAAGTTCGCGACTAACCTCTGGAAACATCCCATCATGGCAAATAACTAGCCCTAGTTTACTTCCATTTGGTCCGTCACACACAGGCAAGCCAAGATTACCCGGTTCCCATGGTTCAACAGGAACCCAAGGATGTAGTTTTCGACAGTTTAATTTTATCTGGCCCTGATCATCTATAATTAATCCGGTATTGTAAGGATTTCCATTAGGGTTATATTCCATTATTGAAAAACATCCCCAAATTTCATTTTCCTTACAAACTTTTTTCAGCTCAGACACTTCAGGTCCATCGATATCACACATAATCTCATCATTCATGTCCATTGAAAGTCCATGAAGCATATATTCTGGAAATACGACAAGATCAATGGGTGCTATAAACCGTTTTGCTTTTCGAACCATGTCACATACTTTCTCGGTTTGCGTAGTCAAGTCATCTTTCGTTTTTGTTATTGGTAATTGCAATTGTACTAAACCTAGAATCACTCCATTTGGTGATTTATTCAATCCTCCAAGACCATTCATTATAAAACTCCTTTCAAATATACTATACTCAACAATTTACTTTTACCCTACAATTTTAGGTTTAAACATAAGATAATAATTTTAAAAGGTTGAAGAATTAGATGTGGAAAAACATATTAATTTCTATTTTTTAATATCACTAAATTGAATCAGTCTCATAACTCTAAGCCCTTACGGCTCTAAGCACAAAATGGCAATAAAATAGAGTGCTTCCTCAAATCCTATGTAATAAAGCTTACAACACACGTTAATAGAGTAGAGAAACGTTCTACATTTATCATACGACCAAAAAGGTTCCCCGTCAAATATTGGGGTGAGATGAAATAAGGGAATGCAAAACTGTTTAAGATTTCAGTTTGCCAGTTTCGGGACGTGCACATCACTTTTTAGAACTCCGCAGTTCCGGGCAATTCGACCAGCTGATATAATTCACGGCAAAACTCAAGCGCACGCATCTCCTTGTCTTTACTTGTTTCTCGACAATTCAAGTGTGAAAGAAATTGGAGATTGCGTGTCTTTTTTTGGTTAAATTGTTTGAACACTCCAACACTTAGTGTAATACCACTTTTCTTTCAACTCATTGATACTAATTTTAAATTTGCACCATATTCTTACGATGGGTTATTTTGATTCATCACATCAACCACCGGTGGCGTGGGCTTTGACAACTGGCCTTCCGCTTGGCGTTCTTTGGTGGTTTTTGCATCCATTTTTAGTCCTGAAATCAGTGCTAAATCTTTAATAGGCTTACGCTTACGGGTAGCAAAACTGACCGGGACCATGCGCGCAAACTCATAAATATACAGATAAGACTCTTCGCCACCTTCAAAGTCCTCATCATCTTCCAGACGGATAGCGCCAATTTTGGCTAAATCCATGAGCATCTCATTTTCTTCAGCACTCAGACCGCAATCAGTAATACCAAAACCGGTCATAAAGCCGTTAGCCCACTGTTTCAGAGCCATCACACGCTCGTATAAGTCATGTTCATCATCAGGTATCAGTGGCATAAAGGAATAAGCATCCTCTTTATCTTTGAGCTGAAACACGGTATCTTCCGCCTCTTCGGTCAGCAGCGTCAAGGCCGGCTCCGGTAACGGTGCAAAGCTGAGTTCTTCCAACACCTTCGCCCAACCTTGCTCATCAGGAGCCTCACAAGCCGTCATCAAGCCGGTCATTAGGCCATGCACCTCACTGATAGACACATCAGTCCATTCATCAAACGCTTCGGCCCACGTGTTCCAGCCAGAGATATTATCATTCATAACGGTTATCCTAGTGATTGATTAGAGCCAATTAATTAGTAATAGTTACCGCCCTACAATGTGCGCAGCGCTGTAACTAATAAAAGTAAAAAAAAGAAGCACAATAAGTGCAATTACTTTGTTGATATAGATATTATGCGGTCACCTATGGCATTATTAAACGCATAGACCAAAATTCATCCACACTCACCGGTTAAGGATAAAAACTGACTATGTATGACCAACTCAGACTATTAGAAAAAACGATACTTGACATCAAAAAGCAGCATCAGCTGGTCAGTGCTGAACTTAGCAGCATCAAACAACGACCGAATACCAATCCAAAAGAATTGTCAGTCCTTAATACTAAGCTCGATAGCAGCCATACAGAACGTGATAACGCGAAAAAACAGTTGAGCGATCTCGATAAACGCTATCAAAGCCTTGCCGAAGCTCATCATATGATTGGAGAAGAGCAAGACAAGTTACAAAAACAGCTGGCTGATTTGCGACAAAAAAACAGTGCCCTACAACAACATAATGACAATCTTCAGCAGCAGGGCCATGAGCTACAACAACAAAATAATAATATTAAGCAGCAAAATAGCGATATCAAACAACAAAACCATGACCTACAAGAAAAAAATCAGTTGGCAGCCGAGCGCACGCAAGTGGTGTTAAAACGATTAACCCATATTGATCAAATAGAAAGCTGATGCGCGATTGACGAAGGTTTGCCAAAACAGTAATAGTACCCTTGCCTCTCAAAAAATGATTTTATACTTTTAGCGCTTTAATTATTTATCTTAATTGATTATTCACCTTCATGACGATACTTTGTAGGACTTATTATGACTGACAACAATAGCAACGCTGATCAAAACTCACCGCTTGAAAACAAAAAAGCGGCGGCGCCCACGGATCAAACTAAGCGCACCCTGCCCCAAAATGTCACCCCCAATAAGATAAACGTCGAACAGGCAACAACAGGTAGCAGCACACCAGCTACTAAAACCCCTGAACCGCAAATGAAAAAAGTAGATATTGCCATCGCTGGCATAACCTATCAAATTTATTGTCCGATTAATGAAGAACAAGAATTACGTTCAGCCGTGTATTACATTAATAACTTTGTTCTCGATATTAAAAGAGAAGCACCAAACTTAAGCCAAGAAAATCTGCTGGTATTATGCTGCTTAAACTTATATGAAAAAATTAGCGCTCATGAAAAGACCAGTGATACTCATCAAAATGAAAGTAAGCAGTCAGAGGCTCTGTTAAGTAAAATAATGCAAGACGCGCAGTCTATTTTATAGGTCAAGTGACCACTTAACGCTAGTACTGGTAAGTTTTACCGGCATGAAAATCAGCTTGATGTTCGTAGTTGCAAAAAAATAGCTCACCGTTAGCCTTAGTGCTACTGTCCTTGATAGGGCTGTCAAGGTCGCTAGCAGTATTAATAGTATCGCTAACGGCATTGGTAGTATCATTAGTAGTATCACTAACACTATCATTAGTAATGTCACTATTTATACTGCTGTTAAGCTCGGTAGGGGCAGTCTCGATAACACCACGATACTCAGCTAAGCTGTTACCACAAAAATTACAATTGCGCGGCTCGGTCACGTCACCTTTTTGGGGCATCATGCTTTTTGGGGCGCGTGGGTACATAACTTTATAAAAGATCCACATTGAGATCCAAATTATAATTATTATAATAATAATCGCAAACACGGCAGTGCTCCTTCGAGTAATGGTGAGTGAACTGAGGTTACTAAGTTATAAATAATGAGCTAGGGATATAATATAAAGTTTACTGTAATTCACGCCTATAGCACAATCATTGCGCTATTTAGTGGTTGCTAGGCTAATAAAATATTAGTAATTATTTAATATAATTACACAAAAAAACTGGCTTAGCACAGCCAGTTTTTTGTGCTTAAAGTAAGAGTGATTCACTCATAAGAATAAAGTTATAGCTGTAATTCGCTAATATCAGCGACCGTTAGAAACAAAGCGCGTACCTGCTTTAATAACGCTAAGCGGTTATTTTTCAAGGCCATATCGTCGCTATTGACCATCACACTATCAAAAAATTGTGTCAACGGCTCATCTAAGCTGGCCAAGGTTTGCAGCACTTGAGTATAGTCAGCCTGTTCAAGTAGGGGTGTTACAACCGTTTGCGCTTGACGAACGCTGCTATACAACGCTTGTTCGGCAGACTCGGACAGTAATAGCTCATCGACGCTATCAGCAACAGCCACTTCTGATTTAGCTAAAATGTTGGCCACGCGCTTGTTAGAATCAGCGAGCATTGAAGCTTGCGGCAGCTCACTAAACATTTTCACCGCACGAATACGCTGATCAAAATCAAGCGGCATATGCGGATTAATCGCTTGTACGGCCTGAATAGTATCGACACTGACCCCTTGCTCAGTATACATCGCCCGATAGCGTGAGTGTAAGAAGGTCATTACCTTAGTGAAGGTATCGCCCATATTATGGATTTTGCCATCTTCAGCGCTAACATAGTTGTTTATTGCCTGCTCAACTAAAGCTACTAGATTAATCGGTAGTTGTTTTTCAATCAAGATACGTAAGATGCCAATCGCTGAACGACGTAGGCTAAAAGGATCTTTTGAACCGTTAGGCGCTTGATCTATCGCAAAGATACCGACTAGTGTGTCCAAGCGATCTGCTAGCGCCAGGCATATACCGATAGGTGTTTGCGGCAGTACATCGCCACTGAACTTGGGTAGATACTGCTCTTCTAAACTTGCAGCAACCGCTTCAGGCTCACCATTAAGACGCGCGTAATACGTGCCAGCAATACCTTGCAATTCAGGGTACTCACCAACCAATGAGCTGGCCAAATCCGCTTTAGCTAGCATTGCAGCGCGGGTGGTCTCATTTATATCAATTTGCTGGCCTTGCTGTTGTAACAATGCCGCGATAAAAGCGGCCAGCTTAGCGATGCGCTCTGACTTTTCCCAAATAGTGCCCAGTTGATCTTGGAACACGCGGGTTTTTAAGCTTTCGGTTAACGCTGATAACGGCTGCTTTTGATCTTGTAAGAAGAAGAATTCAGCATCCGCCAAGCGAGGACGGACGACCTTTTCATTACCCTCGATGATCTGATTGGGATCTTTTGATTCAATATTGGTAATAAAAATAAAATAAGGCTGGAGCTTGCCATCTTTATCAGTGAGACAAAAATACTTTTGATCCGCTTGCATGGTTGAAATCAGCGCCTCTTGCGGCACTCGTAAAAAACGCGGCTCAAAACTTGCTCGTAGAGCAATCGGAAAATCAACCAAAGCGGTAACTTCATCTAGCAATGCTGGCGGTACAATCGCATTGGCATTGACTTCATCTGCTAGCGCCTGAACTTGATTGTTAATAAACGCTTGGCGCTTATCAAAATCAGCCACTACTTTTAAACCATCTAACAACTGCTCATAATCGTCAGCATGCTTAATGGTATGGTAGTCCGGACTATGGAAACGATGTCCACGGGTCTGCTGGCCGGTCTGATGACCTTGAATCATGCCATCAATAACTGTGTCATCTTGCATCAATACTACCCATTGCACAGGACGCACAAACTCATCTCGGCTCGAACCGGAACGCATGCGCTTAGCAATCGGTAGATTATCAAGGGCTATTTGAAAAATAGTAGGCAACAGCTCGGTGGTCGCCTTACCATGCACAGTTTGCTCGTAGCCGATGTAGTCGCCTTTGTCAGTGTTAATAGTAATCAGCTCACGCGGCTCGATACCCAAGCCTTTAGCAAAACCCATTGCGGCACGACTAGGATTACCTTCGGCATCGAAAGCTGCTTTGATTGCAGGGCCACGTTTTTGCTCGCTACGATCTGGCTGCTTATCACTAATGCCCTGAATTTGTAGCGCTAGACGACGCGGCGCAGCAAAAGCTTTCATGCTATCAAAGCGAATATCAGCCTCACCCAACTGTTCAGTGACGCTCGCTTGTAGCGCATCACGCAGATTTTTTAGGCTCTTTGGAGGCAGCTCTTCACACCCCAGTTCAAATAAGATGGTAGTCATGAAATGCGCCTATTTATTATTATTGTTGTTTTTAGCAGGTTTATTTTTGGCAGCTTGCTCGTCTTTATTAATATCAGCACCCGCTTGTTTAGGCAAATACTTATCTAGGGCCGCTTGACGATGCGCTTCATCTGCTAACGGGAAGCCTAATTTTGCCCGCGCTTCAACATAACCAAAAGCAACCTTACGCGACAAGGTACGGACTCGTAAAATAAAGCGCTGACGCTCAGTGACCGAAATCGCACCGCGAGCATCGAGTAAATTAAAGGCATGTGAGGCTTTTAGCACCATCTCATAGGCTGGCAAGGGTAGTCCAGCATCAACCAACTTATCCGCTTGCTGCTCGTAGAAGTCAAACAATTCGCCCATCTTCGGCACATCAGCATGCTCAAAGTTATAGGTGGACTGCTCTACTTCATTTTGATGAAACACATCGCCATAAGTCACACGGCCAAATTCGCCATCGGCCCACACTAGGTCATAGACACTATCGACGCCTTGCACATACATGGCTAGACGCTCAAGGCCGTAGGTGATCTCACCCGTTACTGGGAAGCACTCGATACCGCCCACTTGCTGAAAGTAGGTAAACTGGGTGACTTCCATACCATTCAGCCAAATCTCCCAACCCAGACCCCACGCACCTAGCGTAGGTGACTCCCAATTGTCTTCAACGAAGCGTACATCATGCACCAATGGATCAATACCAATAGCCTTTAGTGAGCCTAAATACAGCTCTTGAATATCAGGCGGATTGGGCTTGAGTACCACTTGGAACTGATAGTAGTGTTGCAAGCGGTTAGGATTATTACCATAACGACCATCAGTTGGGCGACGTGATGGCTGAACATAAGCCGCATTCCAGCGCTCAGGACCCAGCGAGCGCAAAAAAGTGGCCGTATGAAAAGTACCTGCGCCCACTTCCATATCGTAAGGTTGCAATATTACGCAGCCCTTAGCAGCCCAGTAGTTTTGTAGAGTCAGGATTAAATCTTGAAAAGTCATGGGTTCAGAATTCATAGCTTGGGAAGTCATAGGGAAATCACTGTGGAATGAGTATTATTAGATAGCACTTGATCGGAATTCAGGCTCAAGTTCATACAGCCTATCTGACTGCATATTTATTTACCTGCTCACCTTACTAAAAAATGGCTATTTTATCTATATTTACAGCAACTAAATTTATGTTGCCGTTAGAAATAAACTCACAATGATTAGCGATATAGTTAAAATACTTTAAAAACGCGACGGTACTGCTGGTATAAGCTTTTTGCAGCCTCTGTCTGCGTAGTCACAGCAAGCAAGAAAAATTATGCCAGCAGTAGGTTATGTATCGATATTACTTTTCATTGACTATAGATATAGATAAAACCTAGAATCTAGGGGTTAAAATCTAAGGCTCAGATTCTAGTGATTAGGGTAAAAAAATACCCAGACGGATTACCATCTGGGCAGGAGGAAAAGTATATCTGGGGTATCCTGATTATTCAGGCTTTTTATTTTTGAAATTTATTAGTAGTCAGATACTCTATCAAACTATTGCTTATTCATTGCTTATTCATGTGACTGGTCTGAGGCATTTGGCATGATGACCCATAAAATAATATAAATAAGAATACCAGGCATCGCAGCGCTTAGCGACGAGATGACCACGAATAATATTCGCACCCACATCGGTGACCAACCTACATATTCTGCGATACCACCCATCACACCCGCTACCATGCGATTATTCTGCGAGCGATGTAATTTTGCTAATTTAGCCAAATCTCATACCTCTCTGTTAAGCTGTTCTTCTTAGGAAAATTTAAATCTATTGTTATATTTCTCTTTACTGTCTTGTTACCGTCTTGATTGAATATAACGACTTATTAACTTATAAATAATTATAGCAAGTATTCATGCATTAACTGTTAACAGTATAGGCATTATTTGTGACTTTATGATACTCAAACTTACTCTAACCTATCATTATTACCCGTAACTGCCTGATTTTAAATAATTATTTCAAAATATTTCTAAAACGGCTTTGTTACTCTCATCCTTCTGCTATTTAAATCGAATTTTACTTATTCGTTAACTTAAATTTTATTATTCCATTGTTGCTCGCTATTCTTCGGCCTACTCGCCTCACTCCTAACCACCCTTTTCCTTGAGTACTATTTGTAATTGATTATTGAGATATTTAAAGCTAGATGACACAAAATCAGCATCAACAGCTAGCGTTAAAGTTAATGAATAAAACATTAAAATAGTCTACTTAACGATAGAATACTCACTCGCTTTATGGCTGTTCATCAGAACAGCACCACCGTTTACAATAACCTACCTGTAACTAAGTACAAACCTTTATACCATGCTGATAAATAACTACTAGATAGATTTTAGCGCTATAAGGACTCTTATGTATGATACTGGCTTAATGATTGGGTATTTTGAACCGTTGCATTTAGGACAAATGCGCAGCATCTTAGATGCTGCTGGGCAAGCGAATAACTTGCACATTGTCATCACTGCTCACCCATCACCCCATCCAGATTTTGCTATTACCCTACAAGATAAGGCCCGCTGGCTACAAATGGCCTGTGCTGACATGCCATTTATTCATATTCATACCAGTGATGAAATTGAACTGCCTCTACATGAGAACCTCGATGACATCACCATAAATGCGGCAAATAGCAATACCAAATTGCAGCGCTTAATTGATGCGCTACGCTTGCCAGCAGAAGCAGTATTGTTCATTGCAGAAAACCATCCTTTAGCGCAGAGTAACACTCAAGAACAGCTATTGATGACAGTAGTGACTACGCCGTTACAGCCTGAATTCGACTCTTATACGATTGCTCGTGACCCAGTAGCGCATTGGTCAGCTATCCATCCACAAGCTCGCGGTGATTACACTAAGACCGTCGCTATTGTCGGTGGTGAGAGCTCAGGTAAGACCACCTTGGTGCATAAGCTTGCTAATTATTATGGCGCTAGCTTTGTGCTGGAGACGGGGCGGCTTTATGTAGGGACCGATTTAGGCGGTAGTGAGATTGGATTACAGTATAGCGATTATGCCCCGATTGCCCTTAATCACGCCCAAGCGATACGCGCAGCAGCGGCTACAGCGACCGCACCCATAACGATTATAGATACTGACTTTGTGACCACGCAGGCGTTTTGTGAAGAATATGAAGGCCGTACGCATCCCTTCGTTGGGGCTTGTATTAACGAGTTTCGCTTGGACCATACTATTATGCTGGATAATAATGTCCCGTGGGTTGCTGATGGCATGCGTTCATTGGGCAATGAGGTAGCGCGCGGACGCTTTGAGCAGCTATTATTAACTATTTTTGCTCGTCATCATATCCAGCCACATATGATTACTGAACCCGATTATGATGAACGTTATCAACAAGCATTGGCTTTTATTGATCAGCAGATTTATAACCAAACGATAAAACCATCTGAAAAATATAATTAAAAATTACCGAAACAAGTTGCTAGACACAACCAACGACTTTACTAGATTGTGAGGCAATCCCTATAGTTAATGACTAACAATATTATGACGCAGGTTACAGTACAGACTATATATCAGTACCGTTAGTGACGCTGCAGTCGTAGCGTTTTTTTATAAACAGGACAGCTATAGTCGATTCAATTTAAAAAAGACACAGTGCTGTACACGACTCTCTTTTATTGTGAACCAACTATACACCTAACAATTTTGCTTTGAATTTATGACGTTACTATTTTGAGGAAAACAGCTTTATGCGTATTCAGCTATTGGATAACATCACTGGAAAATGGTCAATGCAGTGGATTGTCACTTGGTTCGTCTGCGGGGTAGCCGCTTTATCCGCCGGGTTTTGGCTCACTACTGAGCACACTACTCTAGATATGTTTTATTTAGGCGTTTCATTTATTGGTTTGGTTTGCGTGGTGTCGCTGTCATTCCGTAAGAATATTATGGGCAATGGTTTTGGCATGGCAGCGACCTCCGGCGAAGTCGTGGTACAAGCTACAGCAGGTTCCGTAGGTCTAATGCTCGCGCCGTTATTTAACTTCTTTACCCACGTTTACGGCCTTTTTTATTGGTCAAAGCATACCGACCCTGATGGTAATATGGTACCCAAATCGGCCAATAAATGGGTTTGGTTAATCACGGCCACCTTTATGATTATCGGTTTGGCACTATTTCCAACAGTAAATGACTTACTCGCCAGCTATGGCTATACGGTCGTAGAAGAGGATAACAGTAAATTTCTAGGACTCATTTCCTTTTTTTGGATTAACGTTATCGCCTTTGTGTTATCAATTACTGCTCAAGCCGCCATGATATTGCGTTATTCATTTAACTGGTGGTTATGGATCCTCTCAAACTTCGTTTGGTTAACCGTCAACCTGATGTCTGGCAATTATATATTTGCGATTCAAACCATGATTTACCAGGTGAATTCTTTTGTCGGTCTATATGAGTGGCATCGTAGTGAACAAAATGCACTAAAAGCGCAAGTATAAAGTAAGCGCTATAAAAAAATAATACTGGAATATAGGCTGGCCAAATAACAGGTCATGACTGTACCGTTTACCAGATAAAATGGTAGGTTGTTCTAAATAATGCTACAACTGGGGGCCTGGGTTAGATTTACCTACTCATTCATTTACTAACAGGGAGGCTAGTATGGCTCGTGCATCTCGTAAAGGCATGTCCAAACGCACACTTGAACAATGGCTGAGTGAATATGCCGTTAGCCATCAAAATTTGATTAACAAAAAAATCCATTGGTTGTGCGTACCCACTATCTTCGTCAGCCTTTTGGGTATGGGAATGTCATTATCGGTCTGGTTTACCTTAGTGTTAAGCGCTTTGGTATTGCTATTTTATATGCAGCTCTCGACCCCGCTATTTGTGGCCATGGGTGTGTTCATCTTAATTTGTCTGTCAGTCATGGCCTTTTTGCCATGGGGCTTTAAGGTTTGGGCAAGTATATTTATCGTTGCTTGGATTGGGCAGTTTGTTGGTCATAAACTTGAAGGCAAAAAACCCTCATTTTTTGAAGACTTACAATTCTTATTGATTGGCCCAGCATGGGTAGTTAATAGCTTGATGAAAAACAAACAACATAAAGAGCGGGCAACTTAAGAACAAATGACTCAAAAATAAGCAATAAAAAGCGCGACCTTGTTACAACAAGATCGCGCTTTTTATTTTCTGCAAAACGAAGTGTGGTGTATTTATCTGTTGTTTAAAGATTAAGTGTTTACTGATCAAGCGTCTGCACACCGCCGCCATTCACAAAAATAGTTTGACCACTTACCCAGGTTGAGACTGGTGAAGCAAAGTATAACATGGCGCCAGCAATATCATCAGCTTCGCCCAAACGTTTGATCGGGGTATGCGCTAACATTTTCTTTTCAATCTCTGGGGTCAATACGGTCTTTAACGCATCAGTACGGGTAGCGCCTGGGCCAACTGCATTAATACGCACTTCCGGACCGAAATCATGAGCTAAATTGGCCACCATATGATTAACGGCTGCTTTTGAACCGGCGTAACCGCTCATATTTGGGTCTTTATTAATACTCGACATTGAAGTAGTAAACACGATTGAGCCATAGCCTGATTCTTTCATATGCGGCGCGCACAATTGGCTGAGACGCCAGCCACTAAATACATTCAACTCAAAATCACGGCGAATATCATCAACTGATATTTTAGATGGATTCTCACGGCCGCCACCACCACCACCCGCGTTGTTAATCAAGATATTGATACAGCCAAACTCTGACATGGACTTGTCTACCATCGCGACTAAATCATCATCTTTTAAGATATTACATTCTATCGCTAAACCTTTGACGCCATATGCTTCGATGTCTTTCACCGCAGCCTGGGCATCGTCAAGTTTCATATCAGCAATGACTATATTGGCGCCAGCTTGTGCCAAGCGCAGTGCTGTCGCTTTACCAATACCGTTGGCCCCACCAGTGACAATGGCGGTCTTTCCGGATAAATCAAATAATTCATTAAATTCTTTGTGTTCAAAAGTTGGCATAACTGCTCCTATTATGGTTATTTTTTATTCTATAACGTCTTTGATGGCTATAAGTATAAGTTTTATGAGTTTAGGTTCAAACCTAGTTAATAACAAATATACTAGACAAGTATGCTTGGTCTGTTTCAATTTAATGTGACAAGTTAACTGTCTTTTGTAATTAGGTTTCGTAAAGGATGACGTAAGTATCACTACTTTATTCCATAAATTTTAAGCATAAAAAAAGCCCCACAATGAAGTGAGGCTTTTGCTCTTAAAGAGCCATGTTTGGAGCGGGAAAAGAGATTCGAACTCTCGACCCCAACCTTGGCAAGGTTATGCTCTACCACTGAGCTATTCCCGCTGAATCAAGTTGTATTATGCTGCTATTTAGATATTGGTTTACTATTAATAGTAGTCATATTCAATAACAACGACGTCTCGATAGGCTGGCTATTCTACCAATTATTCAGCTGCTGTCAATCTCTTTTTTCAAACTCCTCTAGGACCCATGCCGGATTTACCACTATTTTTAACTCTAATCAGTTGCATGCTATTGATTTTAAAATTAAATTTATTCTCACTGACTGATTCCATTATTTTGTAGAAACGGGCACTTAATTATATCGATGGATTTTAGAACCACTCAAACATTAGTAAAGACGGACATCAGGGTGCTACGACCTAAGGCCATGAATAATGTTATAAATTAACAATCAAGCTGCCTAATCATCAAAACAACGAGTATGTCAGCCTGTTTATCTATATTTTATCACTTGTATGTTTTGTTACCTCAATTAAGTCTCTTGCAATTAAGCCACTTGAAACTAAGTCCCTTGCAATTAATCCCCTTGCAATTAATCCCCCTGCAATTGAGCCACTATAGTTAACTGAGTTACATAGGCCTTACCTTCGACTAACTTACTTACAATCATACGTAATATTGTTACTTTTACTGCACTGGTTTTGTACGGCTATCATTATTATACTAACACTCTATTATTGCGCCCACAAAGCTCTGGTAAACGGACGAATAATAAATTATTAGTTCATGCTTTCTCTACATCCAGTTGATAAGTGCTTGGTAGACAGTCCTATATGTTGTTAAAGAACGTCATGGGCAAATCGTTAAGAAAAGCAATAGAGATTAATAGCGTATCAAAAAAAGTAAATGGTATCTTATTATTCTTAGCAGCAGTTTTAGCCATCAGCAGTGCTTATTTGTAAATGCTCAACACGCCCTAATATTTTTGTTCAATTTTACCTTTTATAGTGAGGAAATTTCTTATGAGAAAAGTGCTTACCACCACAGTCATGGCTGTGTCATTATCAGCCCTAAGCTTGACCGGTTGTACCAGTACCACTAGTACTGGTGCCATTGGTGTAGACCGTCAACAGCTATTATTAGTGTCAAGCGAACAGGTATTACAACTATCAGCACAAAGCTATAATAAAAATCTTCAAGAAGCGAGAGCACGCGGTGTACTTGACACTAACAAAGCACAATTAAGCCGCCTCAAAAATGTGGCGAATCGCTTAGTAAGTCAAGTCGGTGTTTATCGTCCAGATGCGGCAAAATGGCAATGGGAAGTGCATACCATTAACTCCAAAGAACTCAACGCCTTTGTCATGCCAGGTGGTAAGATCATGTTCTATAGTGGCATTATTGACCGTCTGAATTTAACGGATGATGAGATAGCCGCGATCATGGGTCACGAGATGGCGCATGCCCTACGTGAACATTCGCGCGAACGTCTCTCACGTGACTATGCGACTCAAACTGGTATTGGGGTTGCTGCTAGTGTGTTCGGTCTATCGCAAGGTCAGGCGCAACTGGCTAACCTAGCGGGAGACCTGGGACTGACCCGTCCTCACAGCCGTACCCAAGAAAGCGAAGCGGACCAAATAGGTCTTGAGCTGATGGCACGTGCTGGATATAACCCACAAGCGGCTATTAGCTTATGGCAAAAAATGCAACGTGCGAGTCAAGGTGGGCCACCACAATTTTTAAGTACTCACCCGACCAGTAGCAATCGTATCGCGCAGTTGCAATCGTTAATGCCTAAAGTAATGCCATTGTATCAACAGTCACGCCGCTAAAATTGGCTGGTAAACGATAAAGCTCCTAATAAAAAACGTCTTACAAGTGGTAAAAAAGGCAGAGCGCAACTATTATTTGCACTCTGTCTTTTTTGTGAGTGTTCACTTTATGACGTTTACTTGACTTTTGCTCACGTCACTCGTCTCCTCGGACCGCCTTATAGGGTCTTATCTATGTCAGTTCACGTCTGCTATAATAGACCGACGATTTATTCACACACTATCAGTCACCACTCGATAAAGGAACGCTATGAGTACTACAGCGCCTGCTACTAATAATTCTGCCCCTACTCCGACTGCTACTGCCCTTGAGCAAGCACTACAAGATTTGCAGCCGCAGAATCTTATCTTAATCAATGAATCAGCAGGTCATTCCGGCTATTTTGAAGGTAAGGAAAGTCATTTTAAGCTTACTATTGTCAGCGACGATTTTACTGGTAAGCGTTTGGTGGGTCGTCATCAGTTGGTGTATCAGCTGGTAGATAAATTATTGACCTCACAAGGGGGTAATATTCATGCTTTGGCGATTCATGCTTATACGCCCGACGAATGGCAAGTTCAAGGTGGCAGCCCTGACAGTCCCTCATGTGCTGGGCAAAATGTAAATTAATAAACAGTATTGTTAATCATAAAAACCTAATACTAGTAAATACTTAAGAAGAATAAAGACCTAACATTAACAACCTAATGACAAATCCCTAACATTAACAACCGTGAATACTATCCTTAAGTTAGCAAATACTAACGAATCATTGTAAAAGGAACACCGTAAATGAAACATTTACACACGCTCTTGGCATTACTGGTGATTGCGCTGTTTTTGTACCAAAGCTATCTGGTATTAAGCGCTAACAAACGGGCACCACGAATCATTAAAATATGCACTCATATTCTCTATGCACTAATCATCATTTCAGGCGTTTGGATGTTAATGCAGCTGATGAGTGCTAACGCTCCGGTACAGTGGGTATTTGCTAAAATAATCTTACTGGTTGCCGCTATTAGCGCCAGCATCAAAGCGTTCAACCCCAATGCGACTCAAAGCCAGAGTAAGGTAGGTATTCTTATTGCTACCGCTGCTTATGTTGGTATTGTCATCCTAGCTTATTCAAAACCTGGCAATTTATTCTAAAGCTGGTGCTAGGATTAGGCGGTGTTAATACTTAGTAACTCATTAATACTGTTTTGTCGCTTGGCTGCCTTTTTAG
The DNA here is from genome assembly GCF_035984995.1 of Psychrobacter sp. PL15. NCBI lineage: Bacteria > Pseudomonadati > Pseudomonadota > Gammaproteobacteria > Moraxellales > Moraxellaceae > Psychrobacter > Psychrobacter sp. PL15. The sequence continues at coordinate 154,327 of NZ_JAXCIB010000002.1, read as the reverse complement.
TACCCTGACTGGTTTATTTTTGCTATCTTAAATAAATGCAGCACCTTTTTAAACAGTGTCTTTTCAACTAGATACCATAACTTTTTCCATAGATACCATAACTTAGCCTGATGGAGCCATTATGAAAACTCTCACTACAGCAACATTACTGGCAGCTGCCGGCGTATTTGGTCTCTCAGGCTGTGCGTCTACTGGCAACTTAACCCCGCAATACGTGCCACCGAATACTTACCAAAGCTACGATTGCCAATCGCTCAACCAAGAATACGTTCGCGTAAACAGCTATGTCGATATTACTCGTAACGAACAATCGACCTTGTCCGCCTCAGGCGTTGGGGTTGGCGTATCTGCAGGGCGTTGGGGCATATCACCTAATATCAGCTTTGGCGTTGGTAAAAGTAACAATACCAAAAACCGTGATGCTAAGTTGTCACGCCTATATGGTGAGCGTGACGCTATTGTCCAGTCAGCGCGTATCCAGCGTTGTAGCTTTGCCAATGGGGTGAAAATTTACGGCGAGTAGCACTGAAAAAACACACGTTAATGAATTTAAGAATTAAAAAAGCCAGTATCTAATAAAGGTACTGGCTTTTTTATAATTTTTTTAGAAGCTGATTTTAAAATAACTTTAGGTCAACTAAGCCTATTTCAGGCTTTGTACCCACTGTACAATTTGATCACTTGGTAGTGCGCCTGATTGCCGCGCCACTTCTTTGCCATTTCTGAATGCTACCATGGTTGGTAGGCTACGAATATTATAAGGCGCAGCAACTTGTTCATGCTTGTCGGTCTGTATCTTGGCAAAGACTATTTGCGGCAGTTGACTGGCAGCGGTTTTAAACTGCGGTGCCATCATGAGGCAAGGCTGACACCAGCTCGCCCAAAAGTCTACGATGGTCAACACTTCATTTTTTTGAATCACTTTATTGACCGTTTGTGCATTCAGCTCATGCGGACTACCAGTCAATAACGACTTACCACATTTACCACAATTGGGCGCACTATCCAGCTTGGCCACTGGCACACGATTGGTTGCTTGACAGTGGCTACAAACGATATGCAAACCTGGTTCACTCGCTTGTTCACTCATAATATGACTCCTATACTGACTGTAATAGTCGCGTTTATTTGATAGGTTTGCTTCGTAGATAATTTTTTGTAGATAGCAGATAACAAGTAACAAGGCTTGCTGTTAACGTCCTGTTGCGCAACTCGCGCAGTCAGTTACCCGTTACCGAACGTTTAAATGAACGGCATGTCTATACTGCTTGGTGTGCCCAGCCACTGTATACATAGGTCATCGGCCGTGGCCCAGATAAATACGCTGCACTCAGCTCCTCGACGATAAAGCCGCTCGCTTCGATGAGCGCTGGGATATCACGGTTCAGATGACAGCCCCCAGCCAAGGGCTTCCACAAAGGTGTTAATCGGTGCTGCCAACGCTCGACCGAAGAATCTGGGGCCAATCCATGTTCACAGAATAACAGTCGGCCGCCAGGCTTGAGTAGTCGTCCCATTTCCTGAAGCGCCGATATTGGGTCACTGATGCTGCATAGGGTAAAAGTTATAACAATGGTGTCAAAGCGATCTGTCTCGGCATGAATACCCTGAACATCCGCTGCGACCATTTCAACAGGGATACTAATAGCGGCCGCTCGCTGGCGCCCAAGAGCCTGCATCTGGGCGGCCGGGTCGATACCAACAATAGAAGAAACTTTTTTTGGGTCATAAAACGGTAGATTGAGACCGCTACCGATGCCAATTTCTAGTACTTCACCTATTGCTTGTGGTACGATTTTGGACCGCGCCTCCATGACCCCACTGGTGCCACAGGCAAGATCAATCATTTTTGGTAATACATAGCGTTCGTATGGATTCATAACTTTCTCCATTTACTGTAACTGGGCAGCACTGCACTCAGCCTAGTAACTGGTACGCAATTGGTTGCTTGGCAGTGCGCGCATAGTAATACTTTAGTTGATACTTTTCACTCATAACAGGACTCTTATCTTAACAGAATCTATTTTAAAAGAGCCAATAGCGCTTTGCACTATTGACCCTGTCATTACTTCACTACTACAACCAATTAACGCTTACAGGTGTTGGTACCCAGCATGGTATACAGTGGACAAAAACGAAACGTACCGGTTAATAAAGGTACTAAGCCAACCACGCCCCACCAGCTTTGGTAATAAGCACCCAATCCGATAACCACTAAACCGGCGACTATACGAAGCATTCTATCAGTACTTCCAACATTAATATTCATAGCTGAGTCCTTAACAGTAGTTAAATATAACAGTAGTATTAATAAGCCAGCTATTTGTTCGTAGGCCAGCATTATTATGGATGGTGTTGGTTCTGCGCTTTCAATTTATTATAAGCACTGCTCTATTATCTAAAATTACTACCCAAGCATGTTAATGGGTACTTTTAAATAACGGGCACCATTGTCTTCAGGTTCTGGCAAACGACCCGCATCAATATTCACCTGTACTGAGGGAATAATCAGCCGTGGCATCTCAAGCGTAGCATCACGCCGCTCGCGCATTTCTATAAATTCCGCTTCGTTGATGCCATCTTTGACATGAATATTGCCTAGTTTTTGTGCCGCTACGGTAGTGCTTGGACAGTGTTTACGGCCTTGGCTAGGATAGTCATGACACAGATAGATCACCGTATTGTCGTCAAGTGCCAACAGCCTTTTGATCGAGCAGTACAAGGTTTTAGCATCACCACCAGGGAAGTCACAACGAGCCGTGCCCACATCAGGAGCAAAGATTGTGTCACCAACAAATACTACTGTTTTTTCATCATCAGCGGCGATATAAGCCATATCAGCCGGTGTATGTCCAGGCACGTGCATGGCAGTAATAGTAATCGAACCCAGCATTAGGGTGCCACCTTCATCAGTCAGAATATCAAACTGGCTGGCATCAGTACGAAAGCTAGTATCAAAGTTAAACACCGTTTTAAATATTTTTTGTACGTCAGTAATATGCCGTCCCATCACAAGCTCCCCGCCTAAAGTCTCTTTTAGATGAATGGCACCTGATAAATGGTCCGCATGAGCATGGGTCTCAATAATATAGACCAGCTGCCAATTCTGGTCTCGCACGAATGTGATCACCTCGTCGATGCCTGAGGTACCTGTGTGGCCTGACTTAGGATCAAAATCCAATACGGGGTCAATGACGGCGCATAATTGCTGCCCAACGTCCGCTAATACATGAGTATAAGTTTCTGTATCGCTATGTAAGAAAGAATGTACTTGCATGGCTATCTCGCTACTGTCTGATAATTGGCTTAATGTATAACTAAATGGTGACTATACAGCTTTGGCTAGCTACTGAGTCTAGTCTATATTTGGGTCTTTGTATCGCTCAGTAATTGTTATTAATATAGGAGCAACTGTCCTTAATATAGCAGCAACCTAACGTTTTATAAACTTATATAATGTAAATATATATAACTTGATATGATCATTGAAATGGTGGATAATTAATGGTTGATTCATCTCCGGAGAGATTAAAACTTTAAGAGTTTTATTGCTTTTAGAATGGTGTATTGTCGCAGCACTTGTCTGCATTGGGTGTTAAAATAGCTGTAACTAAGAAATCCATATATATCTATGGCGACTACTGTCACCGTCCACTATCCTTATAAGGAGCCTATTCTGAAGACTTCTACGCAACCGATGACCTCGTCTACTGACCCCATTCATCACCCTGATAACTCTATAAATCATTCAGATTCAAACGCGACAAATTTTGCACCGCTTGATCTAGCGAAGCAAATGCAGGAGGCGTCATTACAAGCCAGCCAGTTATTAAAATCGCTATCGCATCCTGATCGCTTGATACTGTTGTGTCAGCTGACCCAAGGCGAGTATTGTGTTAGCGAGCTTGAAAAGCTAGTTGGTGTTGGACAACCAAGCTTATCGCAGCAGCTGGGTATCTTGCGTAAAGACCAATTGGTTACCACCCGCCGCGAGGGTAAACAAATTTATTATAGTATCGCTAGTGATGATGCCTTGGCAGTGTTACAACTATTATATCAGCGCTTTTGCAGTAAGGCTGAGTGATGTGGCATACGCAGTTGGACTTAAACGCTAATCGCTAGTTTGCGTAAATTTTTATTAGGATGCTTCTCGACTCTACTTATACTTTTTAATATGATGATAATCTGATATGCCCTCTACCGCTGCTCGTCTGATTCCGGCCTGGCTGCGCCACTACCAAATAGCCACTCTGCCAACTGACGTAATCGCAGGACTGGTGGTAGGTGTGCTAGTCATTCCGCAAAGTTTAGGCTATGCAGTATTGGCAGGCTTACCTCCCGTGTATGGACTATATGCCGCAATTGTGCCAGTTATTGTCTATGCATGGCTGGGTTCTAGTAACGTACAGGCGGTCGGTCCGGTTGCGATTACGGCCATTATGACTGCCAGTAGCTTGCACGCTTATGCAAATCAGGGCGTTGAGCAATATGCGTTAATGGCAAGCCTGCTGGCGTTGATGGTGGGTGCGCTATTATGGATTGCTGGACGATTAAGACTTGGCTGGATTATGCAATTCATCAGTCGCGGGGTATCGGCAGGGTTTATTAGTGGCGCAGCCGTACTGATCTTCGTCAGTCAGCTTAAGTATTTGACCCATATTCCCATAGCAGGAGATAGCTTAATCGGTTATCTTTCCAGCATGCAGATGTATGCTCGGCAGTTGCATCCCTTAACATTACTCATTGGCGTGATTGCTTTTGCGCTCTTGGTTGCGAACCGCTATGGCAGCAAATGGGTATGGCGATCTTGGCTATCACTATCATATGCCAAATGGGCAGAACGACTATTTCCGCTGATTCTACTTAGTCTTGCAATTGTCCTTAGTATCAACTTGCATTGGTCGACTTATGGGGTGGCAACCATCGGTAGTATTCCGCAAGGATTACCGTCCTTAAAATTGCCCTATGTGTCGGACTTCCATGACGCCTTAGACTTATTGCCTACTGCAGGCCTGATGGCACTGATTGTGTTTGTTTCAAGCAGTTCAGTGGCTAGCACCTATGCTCGTCTGCGCGGTGAAACCTTTAATGCCAACCGTGAGCTGAACGGGCTGGGGCTCGCCAATCTTACTGGTGGACTATTTCAAAGCTTTGCCGTTGCAGGTGGCTTTTCGCGTACAGCTATCAATGCCGACTCTGGGGCTAAAACCCCGCTTGCCAGTCTAGTAACCGTCCTAGTAATGATTGCCGCCTTAATTGCATTTGGCAATACCCTGGCTCCACTACCCTACGCTATTTTGGGTGCCACTATTATGGCCTCCATCATTGGTCTCATTGATATTGCCACCTTAAAATCAGCATGGCAGCGTGATCGTTTAGATGCGGCAAGCTTTATGGCGGCGTTCGCCGGAGTGCTAATATTTGGACTTAATACGGGGTTGGTTATTGGCTTGATGGTGTCATTCGCCAGTCTGATTTGGCAATCTAGTCAGCCGCACGTGGCTATTGTTGGCCAACTGGCAGGTACAGGGCACTTTCGCAATATCAATCGGCATAATGTGGTGACCTTCCCTAATTTATTGATGTTGCGTATCGATGAGAGTCTATTCTTTGGCAATAGCGAGTCTGTCCACCGGCGGATATTACTCGCCACCCAGCAATATCCAGAGGCTCGCGAAATTATTCTGATCATGTCAGCAGTTAATCATGTTGATTTGACCGCGCAAGAGATGCTGATAGCGCTTAATCAAGAGCTTACTAACCAGTATAAGCGCCTAAATCTTAGCTTTGTTAAGGGACCAGTCATGGATATCATTGAATATACACCACTCATTACCAAGCTGTCAGGTCAGGTTTTTTTGAGCACTATTGAGGCGGTTGATGCTTTAAAAGACCGCTAGCTTTTATTATGAACGGTTGGCTTTTATTATAAATAGCCAGCTTTTGACCTAAACTAACACTAGCTATTGCTGTCTGCCACAAAATACCGTTATGATGGACTGCTATTGTGTTGAGTACGCGCTAAAGAGAGTCGTAGTGAATGACCATTTTGCGTATAACAGCTTGCATACCACCTACTCAAACACAGCATGACTTTTTAATAACAATAATAGACACTATTTATGACCGACAATCTGACGATTTATAAGCAAATTTACCCCATACAATGCTCTAAACTCGCTGAGCTGGGCTATCGCTCAGTGATCAATGTACGCCCAGATGACGAACATATCACCCAGCCGAGTAGCCAAGATTTGGCGACTGCTACTGAACAAGCAAACTTAGCCTATCATCATATACCATTTGATGATGAGCGCTTGAGCCAAGTTACTGTTGAGCAGTTTGCTAGCTTTTATCATGACTTCCCAAAACCTATACTGATGTTTTGTGGTACTGGTGTGCGTGCCAAACTGCTCTACCAAAGTGCCTTGATGCAAGGTTTGCTATAAGATATTCTTCTATAAAACCATGGTTGTCAGCGCTATACTGATATGCCGTCTCTTTGACAATAAACCTAATGAGTCAACGTTCGCATCCATTGCGCTGACTGCTTTACTGAAATGATGTATTCAATAGTTAATGTCACTTACTTCAAATTTATAATTCTAAAAAGGAGCTCATATGAGCCACGAAATCAGCATTACCGGACAAATCACCCCTGATCAAATCCCCATGATTGCCGAAAATGGTTTTAAAACTATCATTAATAACCGACCTGATGGCGAAGAATCGGGACAACCAACCAGCGCTGATATTGCCACTGCCGCTGAGAAGGCAGGCCTTGTTTATAAAGAAATATCCTTTGCGGGTAGTGAGTTGAATCAAACTCATGTGGAAGATTTTGCCGACTTTTTTAATCAAGCCGAGCAGCCTATTTTAATATATTGCCGTACCGGTGCTCGTTCAACGGGTATTTATGAAGCGGCAAAAAACATGGACTTGTTGGACGACTGATAAATTAGATGTTATGGATATTTAGCTAGTTAGGCAATGGAGCCCATATAAAGATATGGGCTTTTATAGAATATAAGACCCTGTTTTAGATCAGTTTTAAAGTTATATTGCCACAAGGAACGTGAGCTATTTGAAGAGTCATTCTAATATAGCCTTCAATTTTACAAGGACTGTTTTATGAGTAATACTGCGCTCGCTTTGCTGCCACTAGGACTTGCCTACATTATGTTTACCTTGGGCGCTGGACTAAAACCCAGTGACTTCAAGGTTATCGCTAATCATCCCAAAGCATTTTTTGTCGGCTTAGTGAACCAAGTCATTTTTGTACCCTTAGTAGCTTTAGCGGTGGTCTTAGTAATGGCTCCGCCACCAACTATTGCCTTTGGCATCATGCTGATTAGTTTTTGTCCAGGCGGCGTCACCAGTAATATGCTCACCTACTATGCTAAAGGTAATGTTGCGCTCTCAGTGGCACTCACTGGTGTCGTTAGTCTATTATCAGTCATTACTTTGCCAATCTTAATTACTTTGGCTTTTAATCACTTCATGAAAGACCAGGCCAGCTCTATTAGTGCCGTAAAGATCGGTATAGTGATGTTTTTATTGACAGCTTTGCCGGTTACCCTAGGTATGCTCGCTCGCTATAAGTTCACTGACTTTATGGTACGTAGAAGCACTATTCTTAATGGCTTGGCCAGTATCTTTTTTGTATTAATCGTTCTCGCTGCCATTGCTTCTAACTGGCAGTCACTACAATCACAGTTCACCCAAATTGGGCTAGAGCTTGTGCTTATCATTGTGATCTTATTTGCTTTAAGCATGCTAATTGCTAGAGTGTTTAAGCTTAGCTGGTATGATACCAAAACGATCTCAATAGAGACCAGTATTCAAAACAGTACGACTGCAATTACTTTAGCACCTATTATTATGGGAGTCAGCACTCTACCGGTCATCGCCTTACCTGCCGCCTTATATGGTGTACTGATGTATATTGTTGCGCTGCCAATTATTCTTTTAGTTAGGAACAAGAACTGATTATGGTAGATGTAAAAAAGCCACCTCAATTATTGAAGTGGCTTTTTTTATTAACGTTAAGACTGTTTGAGCTTAAATGATCTTTACTGCATTACTAGGTAATCAAAGGCTGATAATGCGGCCTTACTACCTTCGCCCATCGCGATATTGATCTGCTTAAAGGGCACTGTAGTCACATCACCACAAGCAAAGATACCTTTGCGATCAGTACGGCAACGCTCATCAATCTCAATCTCACCAAAGCGGTTCATATCGACGAAACCTTTGACAAAGTCAGTATTAGGTAGCAGACCAATCTGGATAAATACTGCTGATAAATCAAGTTCTTTAGTCTCACCTGAATGACGATCTTCATAGATAATAGAGCTTACCTTGTCATTAGTCGCTTTAATTTCTTTAGTCGCTGCACTAGTAATAATCTCGATATTGGTTTTTTCTTTGGCTTTATTAACCAATACTTGGTCGGCTTTGAGATCATCAGCAAACTCAAATACAGTCACGTGTTTAACGATGTTAGCCAAGTCGATGGCGGCTTCAATACCTGAGTTACCACCGCCGATGACAGACACGTCTTTACCTTTAAAGAATGGGCCATCACAATGCGCGCAGTAGGCAACGCCTTTACCGATATTCTCTTCTTCGCCTGGGACCCCAAGCTTACGCCATTGGGCGCCTGTGGCTAAGATAATACTACGACTTTCAAACACTTCACCAGTATTCAAATGAATACTATAGTTTTCTTCTTCAGTCTCACTAATCTCTTTAACACTGACATGCTGTTTTAAGGTGATGTTGTATTCGTGCATGTGCTTTTCAAAATTGGTTGTCAATTCAGTACCCGTGGTCAATGGTACTGAGATTAGGTTTTCGATATCTTGGGTATCTTTCACCTGTCCACCAATACGGTCAGCCACCATGGTTACTTTTAGGCCTTTACGAGCGGTATAGATAGCAGCAGCGATCCCAGCAGGACCTGCGCCAATGATGGTCACATCTTGCTGCTCTAGCTGTTCCGCGTCGTCTGCACTGCCGTCTGCTAACAAATCAGGGAACTGCTCTTGCAATTTTCCGATCAATTTAGCGGTATCAATCATACCATTTGCAAACGGCTTGCCATTCAAGAATACCGCGGGCACACCTTGGATATTGTTGGCATCTACTTGCTCTTGGAATAGTGCGCCATCAATCATCTCATTGCTGATACTGTCATTTAATAGCGCAAACTGGTTGAGCGCTTGCACCACTTCTGGGCAACTATGGCAAGATAGTGAGATATAGGTCTGGAACTGTAATGGCTCATTAAAACGTTTGACTAGCTTTTGAATGCCTTCGTCAAGTTTTAATGTATGACCACCCGCTTGCAAGATCGCTAAGATTAGCGAGGTAAATTCATGGCCACCAGGAATACCGCTAAACACGATACCAGTATCAGTCAATGCACCATCAATATGGCTACGCACGGCAAAACTAATTGGACTTGGTAGGCTGTCATCGTTTGCAGCGGCGTCAAAATTAATTTTGTCGGTTGTTCCTGCAATCTTAGTCAAAAAATCAATCAATTCAGCACGTTTACTGTGCTCGCCTGTACCCAATACAAAAGTAATTGGACGAGTCATTTTTTCGCTGTAGCTTTTAACAGCATCTAATAAACCTTGGTCTATCATGTTTGTTCCTCATTATTATTGAATATGTAACATCAGCAACGTGACTGTAAGTTAAAAAATAGAAGTAATTATGTGGTGGTGAAGACTAGGGTGTTGTTAGCACTGTACTAATCATCTTTAATGGCCCTATTATCATGCGATTCAGCATTTTGAGCAAGCTGAAAAAGTCAAATACTATATTTTAAAAAACCAATCATATCCTAATAATTGTTTTGTATTTTAAACTTAATGATAAATTATAACCGTAGTCATGAGGTCATTATTTCGCTACAATCGAGGGTAGATGATCACTTTAATAGCCCATTTTTCTAATGATAAACTGCCTTTATAAAGTAGTGATTAATCTTGGCTTCTTATAATACTGATTCTCACAATACTGATTCTTACAATACTTATTTTTATAATACTAAGCCTTATAACCATCAAGTCTCAAAATCATAAACCGTCTTAACCACCATGCGCCAATGCTTATTCTAAGCTTGCGCTCAATAACAAGGATGACAACATGAGAAAGACTGATACATGGCAAGATAACAAAGATATTATCGCTGAACTTAAACAGCAAGACAGCCACTTTGCGAGTATTTTTGATGAGCATACTCAGCTCAATCAGCAAATCAATCAGCTCGAACGTGACCTAGTCAAACATGCCAGTCGTGATGAAGAAATCGAACAAATGAAGCGCCGAAAGCTGCAACTTAAAGACGAAATTTATAAAATAATCGATAAGAATAAAATACAGTCTCGCACTTAACCTTATTACAATCTTGCCCTTAACTTGATGTAGTAAGCAAGTATTATAAATACTGGTACACATAAAATATAAAAAGACCCCATCAACATTGGCTGATGGGGTCTTTATTTATGGCGTTTAGTTAAACTTAAACCTCATAAATTGTGTACTTATAAAAAAATAACTTAGATTTTACCAACAAGATCAAGGCTTGGTTTTAGAGTCGCTTGACCGGCTTCCCAAGCTGCTGGGCAAACTTCGCCATCGTTATCACGTACATATTGTGCCGCTTTTGTTTTACGAACCATATCTTTTGCACTACGGCCAATACCACCAGCATGAATCTCGGCAACTTGAACCAAACCTTCAGGATCGACTAAGAAAGTACCGCGCTCTGCTAAACCAGCTTCTTCAATCATGACATTAAAACCACGGGTGATTTTACCAGTAGGATCGCCAATCATTGGATATTGTACTTTACCAATAGCTTCTGAAGAATCATGCCATGCTTTATGAGTGAAATGCGTGTCAGTAGAAACTGAATATACTTCTACCCCTAGACCTTTAAGCTCATCATAATAAGCGGCCATGTCTTCTAACTCAGTTGGGCAAACAAAAGTAAAATCGGCTGGATAAAATAGGAAGATAGCCCAGCTACCTTTTACGTCTTCTGAAGTAATGGTTTTGAACTCACCATTTACGTATGCTTCTGCTGAAAATTCTGGGATTTCTTGATTGATAATAGACGCCATGGTTGGCTCCTTTATTTTAAATTAATGAGTAATTATCGAGATAGCTGCTTTGATTGAGTCTTTAGCTAGCTGCAATACCTTGTAAACTATACGTGAATTCTATAGTTAATCCAGTTAAAAGTTTTTAATTTGATGTTTTGTTTTATTAAACTTGTTAAACTATTCTATCTACTGTTTTTCAGTATATAACTGGGCGTAAACGGCCCTAGTATATGACAGCGATAACCATAGAAACTGTATTGAAAGCCGATTAAAAGAGAACCTTTATGATTACTTTACGCCAACTTGAATTTGCCTTAGCCGTTGCCAAACACCGTCACTTTAAACGTGCTGCTGAAGACTGTAATATTTCACAGTCAGCCCTTAGTTTGGGAATAGCAGAATTAGAGAAGCAGCTCGATACCCAGATTTTTGAGCGCAATAACAAGCAAGTACTGATTACGCCTATTGGACAAGATATTCTAACGCGGGCGCAGCGAGTATTCTCTGAAATCAATGACTTGACTACGCGTGCTCACAGTCATCAAACGCCACTTGCTTACCCGATGACTGTCGGTATCATTCCGACTATTGCCCCTTACTTACTGCCAAAGGTACTGCCTGCACTTCGAGCCCGCCATCCCGAATTTCGCATGACTATCGTTGAGCAGCAAACTGAGCGTCTACTCGAACAAGTACGTTATGGTCATATCGATACCGCTATTATTGCTCTGCCCTATGCCGTAGATGGACTGCATAGCTTTGAGTTTTGGAGCGAGGACTTCTTTGCAGTATTCCCAAAAGACGATGACCATGCCAAGCTTGAAGCCATTAATTCTGACGAGCTGGCAACAGCCAATTTGATGTTACTTGGTGAAGGTCATTGTCTAACTGATCAGACGCTATCGGTCTGTCATTTTGATCGTGAACAGATGAAATCAAGCTTTTCTGATGCCAGTTTGAATACCTTAATCCAAATGGCTCTGGCTAATATGGGTACGACGTTAGTGCCAGAAATGGCCTTGAATCAATTACACCTACAAAACCAAAATGCTGTTGCCGTACCACTGGCAGAGAAAGGGCCACATCGTCATATCGCTTTTGTTACCCGTCTAAATTATGCTCGGGTCGATGATGTCAACTTGCTCGGTGATGTATTCAAGAAGGCCCTTGAAAAGAATGCCAATCAAGACTAGCGTGTTAGTTATAACTTACTGATGATAAGTAGCAGCTAATAAGACTATCAGGTAAAAAATGTAGCATGCTAGCGGATAGTACAAGTAAGCTATGCGACGATAATATACGCATCACACTGTTGCTGAGCTATCAAATACCAGGTCTCGATGCAGTATTTGATAGCTATAGCTAGGACGTCTTGAGGTAAGACATCTATAAGCACTAGATACCTTGCCAGCTGATTAATTATAATTAGTGTTTGCTAAGCGCTTACCCCGCTGGTCTGGAGTCGTAAGTACGAAAAAATATCCAATCTTTGCGCTTATTTTACCAGTAGTTTGATAAACAACTCACTGCCCTGCCGTGCAGGATGCGAATTATAGCAAGGCTCCATTATCTCAATATCAAAGTATGGAGCGAAATGCTGGTGATATTCATCGGCATTACCACCAAACGGTGGCTGATCGTGGCCAAAATTCTTATCAAATAATAGACCTGTTAGTTTACCTTTAGGCTTAAGTAGCGCAGCCATTTGCTGTACATAATCATCACGGCGTATAGGATCTATCGCACAAAAAAAGGTCTGCTCAAGGACCCAATCAAACTGATAATGGCTCGGTGATAAATCAAAAAAGTCTGCACAAACTAGATATTCGGCCAGAAAGCTGGGATAACGCTCAGCAAAGGCTTTAATCGGCGCAAGGGCAAAATCAACTAACGTCACGTTGGTAAATCCTTGCTCATGTAAGTAGCCGACCTCATAGGCATTGCCGGCTCCAGCCACTAGAATGGCCTGATCCTTAGCCGACTCGGGTAGCTGGTCAATATAAGCCTTAAGCGGTGGTGATATTTCACCCATATCCCAGCCAATGCTGTCCTGCTCATAACGCTGTTGCCAAAAATCAGCTTGATTGACACTATCCATACGTTACCCTTCCTTTATATGCGACTGACTCATTTAAATGCCGCACCTAGCAATGTCTATAACTTATCTATTATATCAGTATTTTTGAGACGTTTTGTATCGATATAATCAATTTAATCTAAAATCGCTTTAATTTATCCAACCAAACCTAAAATCAGTCTAGGCCGTGTTATCGATTACTCCTGATTTTCCTGCCAGCATATCGTGCCATTTCTTATATTCTGGCATCGCGGTCGCTACCGTTTGCCAAAATGCGCGGCTATGGTTGGCATGATGTAAATGACATAACTCATGCACAATCACATATTCTGTGCATTCTATAGGATAAGCAGGAAGGTGAACGGACAGCCATATACGACCAGCGCGCGTATTACAACTGCCCCAGCGCGTGTGCATTTTTTTGATCCGTATTTCGCGAGCTTCAGCACCAACAATCGGTTGCCATTTATCAAATAGCTCAGGCATAACGATGGATAATTGCTGTCGATAATAGGCAGTTTTTTCATGGTCATTAAGCATAAAAGGTTGCGACTCACCCCATAGCATGATGGCAGTAGAGGCTGTTGATGGATCAGCTGATGGCAGCTGTCCGTGTTTCTGTCTGCGCTTATGCTGCTCTAAAACTTGTTCGTGACATGCTAATGCCCATGACACACGCCTAGCAACGGCTTGCGCGACTTGGAGCGCATTGATAGATAGTGGTACTGATACCCTTAATTGATAAGGCTTGAGACGAAAATTGATATTTTTAACCCGCTTTGGGGTAACCTGTAGGGTGATGCCGGCTTGAGCCAAACATTGCACAGCACTGTCCAATAAAGGATGAACGTACTTTTGTGGCAGGCTCAAGGGTTCCATAGATTATTCGCAACCTTTATCATTACACTCTCACTATAGCGCTTGCAAGTGATTGTCAAAGGACATCATATGTAGCTTGCTGTCTTTGGTCACGCGCTGATTTGACTGTTGTTCGCTATCTACAGCAGCTGTCTTTAAGCCAATTGCATTTAAGCCAATTGCATTTGATCCCGTCACTTGCAAAGCAGTCAATTGGCCTAGGCCATCACTGATAATAAAACCAGCTTGCTTACCACTATCTATATTTTCACCAGTTTCAGTGTTGTCAAAGTTAAGGTCATTAATGTTGAGACTATTAGCTTTAAGATCTTTATTTTTAGGATCACTATTTTTGTTGCGATTGGCTTTATTGTGATTGGCTTGAACATTATAACTCTCACTACTGTATAACACAGACGCCCCTGCACAGTCCGGTAGATTCACATCACTAATCAGCTTGCGGGTATTTAAGTCATAGACTGCCGCACAGCCCCCAAACGGTGTGGTCACACACAATAAGTTGTGTTGGCTATCAACGACCACACTGGCAATATACTGATGGAAACGTTGCCATTGATTGTCTGGCATGATTAGAGGCTTAAAGTCGATATCACCACGCTTATGAGTCAGTACTAAAGGAACATTAATATGCTTTTCGCCTTGGAACTGAATGCCAATCATTACTGTTCCGTCGTTATGCACAGCTAGATGACGCACGCTCATTTGATTGTGCTCAGGAAAAATTTGTTCAATAAGTTGGCCATCTTGGCGATTAATATAAGCCAATGAGGGATGCATAGTATCTAAGTTCAGCTCCTCACGTGAGGCTCGTTCGGTCTTAATACCACCATTAGCAATAATTAATGTCTCACCATCAGGATGCATAATAAGCTCATGTGGCCCAATACCATGTGAGCCAAATTCAGCGACTTTTTGATAGTCACAACTGGCATCGTAGATACCAATTTTACCCGCTAAACTTACGGTATCATTTTCGGTCACATAGAGTAATTGACCGTCTAGGCTATAGCAGGCATGACCATAAAAATGTCTATCAACAGCTGATTTGATAGCATGCTTTACTTGTCCTGTAGCCGTATCTAATACCCAAAACCCTTCGCTAGGGCGTCGACCCATGACCACGACATCGCGGCAAGCAGCCTTCTTATTACCATTACTGACCTGATCACTAATATCCTCAACATCGGGCTGCACGACAATATCATGAACGCGCTCTGGCATAGTCGTCTGCCAAACAATCTGGCGATCGGCATCGATACCGACCACACCAAAACTATTATCGCTATCATCTGTAGTCGCAGCCGCTTGCGGCATGGATGCCACCCCACTGACCCAACATACAGAACCTGACAGCATGGTAGTAGTGTGTAGGGCTAGCTTAGCTGTAGCCTCGTCGGGATCAGTTTTATCGTTGTCATAGCTAGGATAGCTTTTGTTAGAATGACCACCATTCGGGTAGCGTTGATAAGCCTGTACAGCTTGCTGACCAACATACTTTAAGCGGTCAAGATGCTCAGAACGCGATAAATCATGCAGCTGAAAATTTATAGCAGAAGGTACCTTACGCAACCCAGTCAAATAATCTTGCAAACGCGCATCTGGTTGCTGCTGCTTACGATAGCGATGATGTAGACCAACTAAAGCCGTTGTGCCTATTAAGGTTCCTAGAGTGGTACCAAGCGCAGTTAGTGCTGAAGCGGTCAGCAGCTCATAGGTAGTAGGTTTACCTGTAGTACGCTTATCCATAGTACGCTTATCCATAGTACGCTTATGCATATTATTAAGACCCTTAGTTGCTATAGCTTTTATCTGCTTGTCGATCGCTTAACAATCAGTCATTCAATGTCAGCTATTTAATCGCCATCAGTACTGTTAAAGCCCACACGAACGCCTAACGTCGGAATTAGCTGGCGTTTAAGTAGGCGCGTGACGGTCGTTAGATGATCATATAACGCTTGCTGTGTTGCCTTGTCTGCGGTTGCTAAATCTTCTGGCATCTGTGCTAGCAAGGTTGTGGTTTCGGCAAGTGCCGTCGATAGATTATCACCAATTTCACTGTTATTATTACTAGCAAGCATGGCCGTTAGTACCGGATCTGTCAGGGCTTTATTTAAGGTGGCTAATTTAGCATTGATAATGACGCGACTTTGACCCGCAGTTGCTGCTGGCAAATGACCTTTCGCTTTGCCTGTCAGACCTAGCGGCTGATCTATCGCAATAGATTTCATATTCTCAATCAATGACAGCAGAGAGTTAAACCATTGATTCAATCCTTGATCGCTATCTGCAGTTTTATCAATCGCCAATAAATCTGTCGCATTCTCTTGCCAGTTTTTTTCAATATCTTTTAAGCGCGTGCTTAATGCGCTACTGGCGCTAATAACATAGGCACACTGACCAGTGTCTAGACTATCATTAGCATATAGTGCTTCTTCTAAGCCGGGTATACCTTGAACAATAGCGCTTTGGTTGGCAAGTTGCTTAGGCGTCAGTGTGGGATTGGCAGCGATGAGTTCAGCGACGCCGCTATGCACCAGACCGCGCTCATCAGGATAATAGTTTATATATAAATCACTCATGCTGGCGGTCGCTGGACCAAAATTGATCATCTCCGCACTTGACCATGCTTGAGCTAAAACTAACCACTGATCACGTAGTACTTGTAACTCATCACCGCCGACTGGCACTTTCTGACAATGCTGTTGTGCCAGACTGTGTAGCAGAGCACTTTGCTTTGTGGCATCCGTATAAGCTGGAATGATAATATTATCGGCAACGTGAGTCAGATAAGTTTCTGCAGTCGCAGGGCTAATAACTACTGGAACAATTGGGTCGGCATTAGCACTTTCATTGATACTTTTATTAGCCGTTGTGTTGTTAGTAGCACTGGTCGCTGTAGACTCTTGCACTACTTTTTGACCGTCACTATCAAGCGCTTTATTGTCATCAGCAGGTTTAACACAGCTGATCAATAATCCCGCGCTTAATGCAGATAGCGCCATAGCTAAAGCATGGTTCTTTTTCATAACTTTCTCGGTATTGTCTCAATATTTACATCAATTAGTAAATGAGGCGGCTAATCTCATCAATGTGTTTAACGATTGATCATGAATCTGTATTAATAGTAAGTCTGCCTCAATAGTGAATCTGTCCCACTATTACAATGATTTTAAAAATGCATTGAGTTCAGTCCGACCTTGCTTATCCAATTTGAGTACTTTTTGTTGCTGCTTAGCAGCTTCCCCACCATGCCACAATACTGCTTCCATCAAAGTACGAGCGCGGCCATCATGTAAGAAGGTAGCTTGAGGATCAACGGTTTGCGCCAGGCCAATACCCCACAGTGCCGGCGTGCGCCATTCATAAGAGTTGGCTAAAAATTCCACTTGTGCATCTTTCGGCGGTAGCTTACCCGCGATAGTACGATCCGCTAAGTCATCGCCCATATCATGTAGCAGCAAATCGGTATAAGGATAAATGACTTGTCCGTGCTGCTCAATATTATCGTCATTAGTCTTTGGTAGCTGATATCTTGGAGTATGGCAACTTTGGCAGCCCATGTCATAAAAACGCTTTTTACCAGCTAATACCACGGTATCATCAGCATTACGTCGATTTGGAACTGCTAAATTACGAGTGTAAAATTCTACGAACTTAGCGATTTCGTCGTTCACTTCAACGGGCGGCTTACCGTTGCCTTGTTCATCGGCGCCAGTGGTCGCATCAAGGCAAGCGGTTTGCGCAGGCATACAAGATTCATGAGGTCGAATATTTGAGGTCAGACCCATATCTTCACTGAAAGCACTTTGGTTTTGCGTCAAAATCTTAGTTTGTCCCGCTTTCCAACCAAAACGACCCAACGCCAACTTGCCTGTCTTTGGATCCATCACCCAGTTAAACTTACCGCGGATACTGCTTGCATTGTTATCAGCATTTTTATTATTACTGACGGCCTGTTTTTTGATGTCCTCGTCAGGTATTTGCTCTAGTAAACCAAGTCCAATCATCGGTAGCGCAATACGCGGTGACACCATTAGCTCGTCATCAAATGCACCATAACCAGGTTTGGTCAAGCTAAAGGTCGGCGCACGCAAGGTTTCGGTATAACCATCAGCAAAAGTGACCAGCTTATCTGTCCACTGCACGGCAATTTGCGCTTCCGCCGGTACGCCCTGAATACCGCGATCTTGTAGCTGACCACCATAAACAGGATGCGCAACTTTTTCTATAAGGGAGTTCTGCAACTGTTGGCGCTGCTTATCGGTGGTCGCTGGCATAGCAAGACGGACCAATAAACTATCCGCATCATCTTCAGTATTCATTGGAGCATGACCACGTCCGTCTTTCACATGACACGACTGACAAGCCGCAACGTTAAATAGCCCCCCGAGTCCATCACGGCTATCCGTACTGGCAGGGGCCATCACCCACGGTTGGCTAAAGAAGGCATTGCCAATAAAGAAATTCCCCTTTCGCGAGGCCGTTAAATTTGATGACGGTTTAGAATAACTTTCAGCGCTAGTAATAGTAACGCCTGTGTCACCGCCCTGCTTAACCTCTTGCGGATCAAAGGTGGCTAGCTGTTGCATCGGCACGCCAGCCAGTGCTTCAATGGTTTGCGTGCGCTCAGCTGATACCGCTTGAGTTTGATTGGTATTCGTCGCACTGTCTGATGGTTGACAGGCACTTATGGATAGCGCACATAGCACGCTTAGCGCAAGCTTGGGTGACGAAATATGTGGTGTTGAAGAAAGGCAGACAAAACCTGATAACGTAACTTTCATCGCGTTAATGGCTTTCATGACGTTCATAGCCTTCATAAAAAATTACCTTAGCTCTAATATAGAACTATTAAAATCGCATGCTATAAAGTTTTTCACTTTTAGTCGATATACCAGAGCTGTCTGTATATCAGAGCTGTCTGTATATCAGAGCTGTCTATGCCCTGGGCTATCAGGTTATCTTAATGTGGTATAAAAAACACGCTGCCAACCATTATTAACAACGTGGCTATTATACCTAAATCTTACTGATATGAAAATCATTCTCATTAGACTAATGTGACTCATTAGCCATTCAAATTTAGTACAGACTAATAATATACAACCAATCTTATACCGCCAAGCCTAGAGTCGTTAGATAACAAACAGTCGCTAGATAACAAATTAGTCGTAAGATAACAGACAGTCGTTAGATAATAAACAGTCGCTAAATAACAAAAAACAACTTAAGACTGTTAGCCAGCATCGGCATCTAGATTGTCAATGCCGACCACTTTTGCCGCATTCTCAATCCCAGAAGTCAGCTCCTGCAAGCTAGTGATGCCGTTCTCGATCCAGCCACGACGAATATTTTGTTCTTCAGCAGAGATACCTTGCTCACTCACTTGTCCGACGGTAGCGATCATTTGATCGACCTTGATATTTTCTTTTTCGCCTTTGGCTACGATTACATTAAAAGCATCTTCTACTTTTTTAAAGTCCGCGGTAAGCTTGTCGGCAGCGTCTTTATGGTCAGTATCTATCAAATAATTCTTGATACCATAGCCGCCAACTGATTCACCAGCGACCGTTTTATAGCTGCCATTAAAGACGTTTTGAATACCAAGAGCATTATTAGCATAACTTAAGTGAGTCAAATCACTAAAGCACTCATGCTCATCTTCTGTTGAACCGGTAACAAATGCGACCTGCATACGCTGAGAAGCCAACTCTCCTAGCGCTAAACTACCCATTTGGTACATGATTTGGCGCATGGCGTTATTATCTTTACGTGCCATCATATCGCTACGTAAAGTGTGTTCACCTTCAGGCTGCCACTGGGCTTCCATCGCAGTTAAATCATTGACTAATAGTTGAGTCACTGATTTTAGATACTGACCACGACGATTACAAACACTCACATCTGTATTGACGGTCTCGCCACTAGTACATTTATTATCTGTGGTCATATAATCACTAATTGGACGATTACCGGCACCTTCGGCAACGCCATTGGTGTCTTGACCCCATAACAAAAACTCAATCGCATGATAACCGGTGGTGACATTGGATTCGCTGCCACCGATCTCATTCATTGCTGCCAATAGCTCAGGAGTAATAGTTTTGGTGTCTTGCTTCGAGCTATTAACAGTAATGCTATCGCTATTGATGATGTTGTCTTTACTATTATACTCGCCCGCATAACTGTCACTGACGTAATCGATTAATGCCTCGTCAAGTGGCCATGCATTTATCTGAGCTTCCCATTCATCAATACTGCTGATCGCACGTTGGTCATCAGCGGTAACAAACCCTTCATCAAAACGGAAAGTTTCAGTTTGTGAGTACGGCTGACGCGCTGCTTTATAAGCCGCTTTTGCTGCATCAAGATTCGCTTGGGTGGGCGTATCTACATAGGTATCTACAGCTGTTCGTAATATCTTAGCCGTATCTAATGAATCTTTATAAGCGGCATGTACCATATCTACATGGCTTAGCATCAATCTATCGATACTGGCCTGTTCAGTAGTTGACTTATTGGTACCTGAATCGGATTGAACCGCTGTTTGCGTATCGGTAGCGACGGCGTCCTCATTAGTCTGCTTGGTGCAACCCGTAACCATTAACAGTCCTGCAAGTGCAACCGCTAAAGTGGTGGGTAGGATCTTGCGGCTCGTCACTGTGGTGATGTTCATACGCGTCCTTAAGGGGATTTATCAAGTAAGAAATGGCAAAAGTACATTAATAATGGTGTAACATTGAGAGTATGCGAATTATAATGCTATTGATAACGATTATCAAACTTAAATTAAACTCTTTACGTTTTATGCAAATTTATTCTTAGTACGCCTAGCTTTATTTTAGGTCCTCTTCACTTGATAAATATTTTATTAAGGCTTTTTTTAAGGCATAAAAAAGGCCAGCGCAGTGCTGACCTTCTTAGTGAATATAACTTCTTAAGCCTAGCTTTTAGTAGCTAGTTCTTAATCATTAATTTTTAGTTTACGCTTTGTGGCGTATTAATGGTTAATTCAACACGACGGTTTTGCTGGCGGCCATAATCAGTATTGTTATCAGCAACTGGACGAGATTCGCCATATGCGACAACATTAATACGGCTAGAAGATACGCCGCGTGCCGTTAAGTAATTCGCGACTGAATAAGCACGGTCACGTGATAGGCCTTGGTTATAAGACGCTGAACCTTTACTGTCAGTATGACCCGCAATAGTAATGGAGTTTTGGTTATACTGATTCATCGTAGAGGCAAGCTTATCAAGCGTTGGCTTAAAACCTGAGCTCAATGTTGCATCATCAAATGAGAAAGTGATATTGGCTGGCATTACTAGATCAATGTTGCCATTAGGATTCTGGGTAACAGTGACGCCACTACCAGCCATTTGTTGCTCAAGCTGTCTAGCCTGACGCTCCATGTAATAACCAACACCCGTGCCTAGTGCAGCACCAATAGCTGCATCACGACCGGTGTTATCTCCACCAGTTGCTTTAGAAATAACAGCGCCACCGGCGGCACCAGCTAGAGCGCCGATAGCCGTTTTATTGATGCGTTGTTGTCCAGTATTCGGATCAGTGACACAACCACTGAGTGCTAGGCCGGATGCTACTGCTAAAATCATTATTTGGTTGCGCATAAATTTTCCCTCTGAAGTTGGAATTACAGATAAGTCGTGCTTCTACAGACTGTACTTTTTATAAGATTTGTTGATAAGAGCTTGTTAACTCCTACCTTATTGGGTGTCATTCTTATTCGGTATTATTATCTCAAGAGCAAGCTATCTATGTGTAATATTTTGTCACATCTATGTATGAGAAGTGCATGATACCTTACGACTAGCAACGACTAGCAACCTCATCAGCCACAACACCGTTATAAAATATAAAGTAAATTTCATAGCTATTGGCTTGCGATACGCTATATGTTTTTTCTGTACTTTTGTTTTATCTGTTATTGTGAGTCACGTTAACACTCGTACACTGTTATTAATTTCTGCTAGAATCAGGCCATATCGTTGCCATAGCTAGGCAGCATTACGATCACTGTACTCTACGTGATGGTAAAACCATTAAGAATGATGGGGAATGTAAGAGGCTTTTGGTCATTTATAGTGATAGCCATTATTGGCGCAGAGACTTTTAGAGTCATATCTTAAAGGTTAACACCTTACTGAGTATAAATAACCTAAACACATATAATTTCAAAGTACCCATTCTAAAAATAGTTAATTTCAAAACTAATAACTTAGAATCTAACAATATCGAAATATAAGGATTGAGTATGCGACTGACCTCTACCATTAAAAAAATACATAAACGCAGCCCTAGATTGGGCAAAGCGGTCTCATTGGTGACCGCCACCGGTGTCATTACTGCCAATAGTATTGCGGCCGGTATCCCTATATGGCTGATGGGAGCCACTAAGGTCATCACTGGCTCACAGATTGCAGACAAGACAGTGATTGGCGTCACTAATTATTGGATTCACGGCAACAACGCCTTAATTGATAATATTTTGCCAGATAAAGACTGGCGTATTAGCTTACCTGAAGATGTGGATACTCAGGGTAAATACTTGCTTATCAGTAATCATCAGTCATGGGTCGATACCAGTATTGTGCAATACATTAGTGAAAAGCGTTTGCCATTAACACGGTTTTTTACCAAGTTTGAACTGATTTATATTCCTGTGATTGGTCAAGCATTCTATTTTTTAGACTTTCCAATGATGCGCCGGCACTCGAAAGAAGCCGTGGCCAAAAATCCAGCACTGCAAGGTAAAGATATCGAAGAAGCCAAGCGTGCCTGTGCCTTACTTAAGGACAAACCTTTTACGTTGTTAAACTATCTAGAAGGAACGCGCTTTACGCCAACCAAGCGTGATAAGCAGCACTCGCCGTACAAAAATTTGCTGAAACCACGAGCGGGTGGATTATCTCTTGCTATAAACGCGCTGGGTGAAGATATGGATGGTATCTTAGATATGACCATTGTCTATCCTGATGGAGTACCGACTTATAGTGATTTATGGAAAGGAAATATTAAGCGCTTGGGTGTTGATGTTCGCCATATTAAGATGCCCGACGATTTGTTTACTGCTATCCAAAACGGCGGTTACGAAAATGATGAGCCTATCAAGGCGCAGATGTTTGA
This sequence comes from Psychrobacter sp. PL15, assembly GCF_035984995.1. Taxonomy (NCBI): domain Bacteria; kingdom Pseudomonadati; phylum Pseudomonadota; class Gammaproteobacteria; order Moraxellales; family Moraxellaceae; genus Psychrobacter; species Psychrobacter sp. PL15. The sequence goes on along the minus strand of NZ_JAXCIB010000002.1, from coordinate 131,103 downwards.
ATGGGTAGAACAGATATGGCGTCAAAAGGATCAACGTATTACGAGTATGCTTGCTGAGTTTGATACGTCTGATACGTGATAACGAGACTCTGAGACTCTGAGACTCTGAGACTCTGAGACTCTGAGACTCTGAGACTAAAAATGCTTTATTGACAGGCTCAAACAAAGGGTTAAATAGCAGTAGTCAATAAGGCGGCGTTAAATCAAGATAGCGCTAGGTCAAAATAGTATTGACGCCACCTGGCACTGTTTTTATTTATAATGATTTATTATAATGGCTGATGGGTTGTTTTTCAGCACTATTTATTGATAGTGTTAATAAGCATTGAAACCTACCATTCATTCAATAGCCATTCATTATATTATATAGAAGGTATGACTGTGTCCACCTCTCCTGCTGCTAACCTGCCTACAGATTCCAAACCATTACCCAACCAGTCGACCGACCCACTAAACACTCAGTCGCCAAACTCTAAGCGGCCCAAGCCAAACCGTTTGAAACTAACCTATGACATGCTGATGATTGTCGTTATCAGTATTGATTTATTCTTGATCAGTATTGATGCTATTTTGATGAGTAACTTTACCAGCAGTGTTGCAGGATGGCTGACACTCAGCGAGGGGCTGAACTGGTATCAAAGCACCTTACACGATCCATTACGTACGGCTGGCGGGTTTTTTACCATATTTTTAATCTTAGAACTATTATTGCGCTGGGCTATTGCGATTAAAGAACAGGTCTATTATCGCTGGTTTTTCTTTCCCTTTGTGCATTGGTATGAAGTGTTAGGCTGCTTCCCGCAGCTACGCGCACTGCGTTTATTTCGGGCGGTGATCATCGGTCGGCGTTTATATCAGCTTGGTTATCAGGTGCTGCCGCAGCCGTGGCTTGACCGTATTAAGTTTTATATTAATTTAATATTAGAAGAGTTATCCGATCGCGTCATCCTAACCACCATTCATAACTATCGCCAACAGCTAACCGATCCTGAGATGCAACAGTCATTGATTGAATCCACGATCGGTCGTAATCGTGATGAGATTGAGGCGGTACTATTGTCTTTGTTACGTAAAGAGCTGGCACCGCAGCTGCAAAACCTTACCGGTGACTCGAAAGGTGGTAATCTAATAGCAAGCGAAGTGGGCAACGCCATCCAGGAAGGACTGGCCAATACTCCTGAGTTGCGGCGCTATCTGCGCCTAATCCCGATCGCTGGCAGCTTGATTGAATCACAATTGCAACATATCGGGCAGAATATTGGTGAAAATGTCGTCTATGCCCTTAACGCCCGACTGCTTGATGATGAGCGTATTGACGCCTTAATGGTCGCTATCGCTCAGGGGGTTGCTCAGATCGATACTAATGATACAGCCCTCGATAACTTGATAGCGCGTATTATCTCTGACAGCCTACTAGAATTTGAGGCACAAATAAAAGTTCAACAATGGAAACACCAAGATATGCTCAAATTTTAGTTATTTTATCAATTGATACCTTTCAATAAACTGTAGTTAAGGCCGTCGCTGGCTTATATTTTATAGGCTAAGGGGCTTGTTAAGTCCTCACCCCACTTAGTACACTGTGTATTAGAACAATACTTACTTAATAGCGTTTTTTGACCAAAAAAATATAATCGCTGGCATATAACCAATAATAGCTGGCATATACTCAAAACTGCGCCGTGGTTGCAGCGATACGAACACCTTTTGAGGATCAATAGTATGATGATTTCAGATAACAATAGCCAAACTCTCTCTCCGACCGTGCCTGCCATGACTTTTTATGGCAAGATGCTGACTTTTTCACGTTTGCAACTAAACACTGATGATCTACCTACTATCGAGACCCAGCTGGCTGGTCTGCTTAGTAATAAAACCAGCAATATTCCGATCATCATTGATAGTGATATTGAGCAAGACTTGACAGCCTTAGTAACGCTGCTATGGTCATGGGGCCTGCAACCTATCGGTGTAATTACCGGTCTGCTTGACACACAAGCACGCGCCCAACAGTTGGCGATATTCCCAGCAGAGGGCAAGCGTATTGAGCGCATTTTACCCAGCAAAAAATCTGTACCCCCTGTTAGCCAAGCAGCTGTTGATAACCCTGCGGAAAAGCCATCTGATAATAGCGTTAGCGCCACAGCAAACAACGAAGCTGCTGAAGCGACTACAGCTACCCAACAGTCAGCAGAGGCCCTACTCAGCGCCGAGCATATTACTAGCCTAATCTATGACCAAATGCTACGCTCAGGACAAAGCCTTAATCATGTCGGCGGTGATTTGATTTTGACCAATAGCATCAATAGTGGCGCTGAAGCCATTACCGACAATAGCCTGCATGTTTATGGCCGCGCACAAGGGCGCTTAGTCGCAGGGGCCACGGGTGATAAAGATGCGCGTATTTTCTGCCAAGTTTTTAACCCCTCATTGGTGTCAGTCGCGGGTACTTATTGCTTACGGGATAACTTGCCTGACCATTTGATCGATAAGTCTGTACAAGTCCGTTTTATAGAAGGCCAAGGTTTGGTATTTACCGTTATGGATGACACTAAATCGCTAGTATAAGCGGTAGATATCATGTGCTTGTTGCTGGTAGTACTTACTTCGTCGCTCAACTGCTATTTAATTCGAATTTAACGCTTTTTTGGTGCTTAGCTAATGGCTATTTAAAACGTTATTTAACGCTATAATCAGTTAAGAATCTACTTAATATCATAATAAGTTTGTTTAACAAAAATACGCTACTGTTAATCTTTAACTTAGCTCATATTTTCAAGCTGAGCCTGCGCTGATTAGAGTATTAGTAAGCTCTGATTTAAGGTAGCAACAAGGTGGCATTAATTTTCGTAGGTTTTTGTGGTTTAAGACGGACTTGCTATAAATTTTTGTTTATTTATGCTAGGCTTACGCTCGCATGTAGCACATATACTAATAAGCAAATGCGCTATTTTATCTATTAGACATCTCATTGATTCATAGGAGTGTGCCATTGTGGCAAAGATTGTTGTAATCACTTCAGGTAAAGGCGGTGTGGGCAAAACCACCACCAGCGCTTCTTTTGCTGCCGGCTTGGCGTTACGTGGCTATAAGACAGTAGTTATCGATTTTGATGTGGGCCTCCGTAATCTAGACTTGATTATGGGCTGTGAAAATCGTATCGTTTATGACTTTGTTGATGTCATTAGTGGTAATGCTCGTCTGTCACAAGCACTGGTCAAAGACAAGCGGTTAGAGAACCTATACATCTTACCTGCCAGTCAAACACGTGATAAAGACGCGCTTACAGACGAGGGCGTAGCAGAAGTCATGGCTGAACTCTCTAAGCAGTTCGATTATATTATCTGCGATTCTCCAGCGGGTATCGAGCGCGGCGCGCAGCTGGCTATGTATCATGCGGATGAGGCGATTATCGTTACCAACCCTGAGATATCATCAGTACGTGACTCGGATCGGATCATCGGTATTCTGCAAAGCCGTACTAAAAAGGCTGAAGACAATCAAGGTCCTGTCCGTGAACATTTAATTATCACTCGCTACAATGCCGAACGTGCTGCAGCCAGTGAAATGATGAGTATTGAGACCATCTCTAACGATATCCTAAAGGTGCCGCTATTAGGGGTCATCCCTGAAAGTCATTCTGTACTTGAAGCATCTAACCACGGTGAGCCGGTTATTCACTATACTGACTCCGTTGCCGGTCAATGCTATGACGATATCGTCGCCCGCTTTTTAGGGGAAGAACGTCCATTACGTCATATTGATGTGAAGAAAAAGAGTCTACTACAGCGCTGGTTTGGAGGTCAATAATGAATAAGAAAAAAGGATTTTGGAGTAATTTATTTGGTTCAGATGATAATAATGTTTCTGGTAGTGCCAATATGGCCACTGAGCGTTTAAAAGTTATTGTTGCGAGTGAAAATCGCCTGAATAATCGTCTGACTGCTGACCGTATTGAAAAAATGAAACGTGAAATACTTGAAGTGGTTAACAAATACGTTAATGGTGTGCAAATTGATGATGTTAATATCAACCATCGTCACGAAGATACCCTAGATGTGCTTGAGATGAATATCAGTTTACCTGAGCACAAGAAGTAAAATTTTTGAACAGCTATAGTTAAAATACCTTAAAAACGCGATGGTACTGCTGGTACAAGCTTTTTGCAGCCTCTGTCTGCGTGGGCACAGCAAGCAAGAAAAACGTGTGCCAGCAGTAGGTTAGGTATCGATATTACTTTTCATTGACTATATGTGCCATAAGAGTGATGCTCTATACATCTAGTATCATAAGCGCTCAAACAAAAAAGCCCTCAGTACTATACTGAAGGCTTTTTTATTGCTTTTTTATAGCGATACCATTATTTCATTCGATTGATCAGCTTATCTTTTAAGATAAATTGATGATATAAAGCCGCGCTAATATGCAATAGCGTAAAGGCGATAATCATCGGCCAAATAATATCTGTATGTACGTCATTATAAAAACGTGCTGCAGTACGATCAGGAGTGACAAAAACTGGAATTTGAAACAAACCAAATATATCCACTGGTCTGCCACCATAGACAGTCATCAACAACCCTGCCATTGGCATTGCAATCAATAACGCATACAAACCAAAATGAGACAATTTTGACATAACAAATTGCCATTTTGGCATCAGCGCAGCGGGCGGCGATTTAATAAGCACGCGATTAAGCACTCGCGCAATCATCCAGCATAATAGACTGATACCAAAGGCTTTATGCAGGCTAATGTAGATTCTATCATCCATATTTTGATACAAAAGCATTAATATCCACGTGACTAGTAATAAAATAGCGCTGATCCAGTGGAATATCCGGCTACTAACTGGCCACTTGTTGACGCTTGGATTGACATTATTCATGGATTATCCTGTTAATTAGATCCCTAATTATTAATGGTAATTAATTTATGGTTATACATAGATTAAGCTATGGTAGCTGAGGGCCCATGAAGCGCCTTAGCTTTTGCTGATTAACGGTCCAAGTCTACTAATTGGTGCGCAATTTTATCTAAATCAGGCACCAAATAGAGCGTGTCATCGATGATTACTGTTTGAAATAAATAAGACTGCACAACATTTTCTCTAAAATGTTCTTCAACGGCATTGATCGTGTCATCAGCCGTACTTACACTGAGCGACTGATAAATATTGGTACTATCGTCTTTAATTTTATTCGCATCAATATTGCTGAGAGCGACATCGACGTAATACTTGGGCAGGTCGATATCTTTGACATCAGATATGCGCACTTTTACTTGATGCAGTTCACCTGCGGTCTGTAAGGCAACCCGGTGTGCTGGGGTATTGCCTTCTAAAACCACGATTTTATCTACCACTTGATCGCGCGGTAACATATGAAATACGGCCACTTCTTGCTGCTGCCACAGATAAATCCAAATACGCTCATGGTAGTCGTCCACACTCAATATTAAGCTGCTTGGAATAATCCAGTCAAGCTGATTAAGTGCGGGTACGATAGTGACGTCAAGCATCCCATTATCAGTGGTTAGCAAGCTCACGGCTTCAAACGAATGCTTGAGAATTTGTTTCATACTTTGCCACCTTAACGTCATCGTGAGTTTTGTCTCTTCGTACTAAGGTAAGTGTTATCTATGTTCGGTCAAACTCACTTGTTTGCCTAATAAACGATAAATTTTAGTGAGTAACTCATTCTCTTGGAATGGTTTACCCATATAGTCGTTTACCCCAATTTCAAGTGCACGTTCACGGTGTTTTTCACCCGTACGTGAGGTAATCATAATAATCGGAATATGCTGTAAGCGTTTATTGCGTCGTACTTGAGTGGCTACTTCGAAGCCATCCATTCGCGGCATCTCAATATCTAGTAATATTAAGTCTGGAGTCATCCCTTGCAAAATCTCAAGCGCATCGATACCATCTTTGGCAATAGCTACCTGTATTCCTTGACGTTCTAAGAAGCGAGAAGTTACTTTACGGACAGTGACCGAATCATCTACCACTAAGAGAGTAGGCTGAGTTTTTGAACGGCTATGCCCAATATTACTGACTTTTGGATCCTCCTGTAGCGCTGGTGCATTACGCATCAGAGCGATAAGATCCAAGATAAGCATTACTGAGCCGTCACCCATGATGGTAGCCGCTGAAATACCGGCAAGATGTGACAGCTGTCGTCCAAGAGGTTTGACCACCACTTCAATACGTGAGCCTGCAATTTGATCCACTTGTAGCGCAATATTTTGGCCAGTGCGATTTTTTATAAGGATAAGAGGTAAGCTGGTATTGGTGTCGACCATCAGCTCATTGAGTTTTTTACCCGATAAAATATCATTTAAATAACGCACACGATAGTCAATACCTTCAAGATGCAAGGTATCTTCGCCTGCTTGGTAATAAGCATAGAGTATTTCTGAGCTAACACGTACCACCCGCTCAATTTGTACTAATGAAATAGCGTAATAGTGATCAGCAGCACGAACCACCAAGGCATCAGATACTGCGACAGTAAGCGGCATCCGTATGGTAAAACGCGATCCCTGCCCCAGCTCGGACATCACTGAAACCACACCACCAAGTTGACGAATCTCACTCATAACGATGTCCATCCCCACACCGCGTCCCGAGATTTGGGTCACTTGCTTGGCCGTGGACAATCCAGCGTTAAAAATATACTGTATGATATCAAGGTCCGTTAAACTGGTATCTTGCGCCTCAATCAAACCTTGCGAAATCGCTTTATCGCGTACCGCTTCGACATCGATACCACGGCCATCATCCGATAAATTGATGACGATTTCACTCCCTTCGCGCAGTACCTCTAGGATGATATGTCCAATACGATCTTTACCTATTTTGCAACGTGTTGCAGTGCTTTCAATACCATGATCCACGGCGTTTCGTAGCATGTGCTCAAGCGGTGAAGTAATGCGCTCTAAAATGGTTCTATCCATCTCATCATCAGCATTAATGATTGTAAGCTCAACTGATTTATTGAGCTCGTTAGCCGTTTGCCGCACAATACGCTTAAGGCGTGGCGTCAAGCGGGTAAATGGTACCATTCGCGAGTTTATTAAGCCGTTTTGTAACTCAGTTTGCGTCCGTGATAGCTGTAGCAACAAGCTTTCACTATTGCGGGTTTTTTCCAATAAAGTACGGTTAATCTCAGTCAAATCGGATGCAGACTCTGACAGAGATTTTGATAATTGGTTTAAAGAAGAATATTGATCCATCTCTAATGGGTCAAAACCTTCATTTTTAAGCCACTCTTCATCAACCTGCGATAAAATTTGGGTCTCCAGCTCAATTTCCATCCGGCGCAGCTGATCGGCCAAACGTTGCACCGTGGTGCCCATTTCTTCGATGCTATGGGTTAAGCTACTTATACCCATATCAATACGAGCACGGTTGATTGCTGACTCTCCGGATAGGTTAATCATATGCTCAATTAGACTCCCTGAGATACGGATCGTCTCATTACTAATTAAGCTTTTTTCTTGCTCAGTGAAATTGCCAGTCATGGACGGCATTTCACTGATATCTGCTTCAGTAGGCTGTGAGTCTTGCTTGTCTTTAGCAGTCAAAATTATCTTAAGCTGTGCTTGGAGAGACTCATTAGGTACTTGTTTCAAGTGATCAGGATTTTTAGTAAACTGTTCAAGCGCTGCTATCAACAAGGTAGGTGTTGGGGGATTAACCTGCTGTTTGAGAACAGACACTGCATCTGCAATCCAATCATGACAGGTCGCCAGTAACTCTAATATTATCTTAGTAGCAGGACGGCGGTGGCTAGCAATATCTTCATAGACGGTTTCCATTTCATGCGCCAAATCAGCAATACCATTAGCCGCGATCATCCGCGCCCCACCTTTGATTGTATGCAAGTCACGCTGTAGCGATTGTAGCGCTACCATATCGTCAACATTAGCTAAAAAATGCTGCAAATATTTATTACGGTTGGTTAACTCATCTGCTTCTTCTAAAAATACCTCTAAAATATCAGGATCAGGCCGACCATTTCCCCATGACGCCCCAATCAGTCTAGCTAAACTAAGTGGGTCTGGAGTTTTCTTTGTATCGTGACCACTCCCAAATGCCGCAGTTTCAGACTGAGTATTCACCTGGTTATCTGGCGCTGGTACAATAAGAGTGACTGTTGACGGTAGCTCATCTACTTGCTCAAGCTGTCGTAATTGCTCAATAAGTTCATAAGCGAAAAAAGACGTTTGGTAATTTAGAATATGCGTAATTTGTAGCGACAAGGTATCCTGTACTATTTGCATAATAGCCAACCACTGCGCTGTTGGCAGCCGTCTATGTTCTACAAAGGCTTCATAGATACTTTCAGCTTCGTGGGTCAGGTCTCCGATGCTACGGATACCTGCCATTCGCGCGCCACCCTTGATAGTATGCAAATGACGTTGTAGTACTTTTAGAGGATTAATATTGGTGATATCCACGCGCCATTCGTTGAAACTTTTGGCAATAGCACTATCAAGCTCCTGCACTTCTTCTAAAAATATCTCTAACAGCTCAACGTCAGTGTCAATTGACTCAAGCTGTAGTTCAGGCGCTCGAGTGCTAATAACGGGATTTAGGACGATGTCAGGCCTTATTTTATCTGTAACGGTCTCGTCAATAAGAACTCTATCGCTACTATCATCGTTGTTAGAATTGTTGTTAGAATTGTTGTTAGAGTCGTCAGTATTATCATCGTTATAAAAACCATCTTTATGAGGCTCTTGGGTACAGAAGAGGTTATGTAAATCTTCAAGGACTTGCGTATTGACCCTTAATGACATGCTACCCGCTAATGCATCAAACAAGCCTATCAGTTGGGCGTGTCCAGCCAGTAGCATAGCGACGGTATCAGACTTGCTTGCCTGCTTGGGATGATGAATCAGATAAGCATAAACAGTACCCAGCGCATTAAGTATGGCAGTAAATTTTGGCGACTCTACCGTTTTAGTCGCTAAGCGCTCTATTTGTAAGATTTGCAACTGTAGGTAAGCTTGAACGTACTCGCTATCAGGATGGTCAAGTGCAGCGCTCAACTCCCATTCAGCGTCTAGCAGTTGGTTAATGTTGTCATCTAACAGTTGCCCGATACTCAGTGGACTACCTGCCATTATGATGTTGTCGTCTGACTCTCCAAGCATAGCTTGTAGTAAAGTCAAGTCTTGCTGGCTCTGGATTTCTTCTACTGGCATGTTTTGCTGTTGAATATTTTGTTTATACTTATTTAGATATCCATCAATAAGGGTCACAGATTGTGTCAGCGCTTGAAGATGTTGAGCACTCATTGGCGTATCATGATGTTGTAACTGCTCTAAGTTTTGCTCTATTATGGCACTAACATCACTGATAGCTACTAAAGCACTAGAACCAGAGGCCGCCCGCAGAGTATGAAAGGCCCGAACGATCTCATCACTGACACCAATATGAGACTGGCCTTGGTGCGAACTGACAAATCCATTAATCTCTTGTAATAGTGCTTCTGCCTCCTCAATAAAGATGTCATAAAACACTTGTTCTTCTGGACTCTTCGGGATAAAAACGGGTGGCGTTTCCACCATGAGCTCATTAACAGCTTGAATTTTTTGTAGCATGCCATCAACTTTATCACCACCACTACCGCTATCACGATTAATAATATTTGCATCGCTATCAGAGGCTATCTCTGAGCGATTGACGGGCTGATATTGAGTAGTCGCTACGAACTCATCGTACAAGATAGAATAGCTAAAATTATCACCACCTTGCTGGCTATACGCATTGGCACAAGCAATCCAGAGCGCTACAATCGCCGGATAATCATGACTATTAGCAGCAAATGTGGTCATCAATGCTGGATATGCCGCCAAGACATCAGCGATAAGCTGTCTGATATCTGTTGAGGCCACAATGCTATGATCTAAAATTCGATCAAGCATTTTTTCTATAGACCATGCCAACTCAGCCGTGTGATTAGCGCCAACCATCCGCCCTGAGCCTTTTAGAGTATGAAAACCGCGATGCACCTCAGTCAGCGTGGTCAAGTCAGTAGGCTGCTGTTGCCATTGCTCATATAACGGTACAATCTTGGCCAATACTTCATAGGCCTCTTCTATAAATACCTCTTTGATGTCAGGATCAGCGTCGCTAACATCCGCTGGTAATTGTGAGGTATTTTGCATAAGTGGCACAAGTACTGCTGGTATTTCAATCTCAAAGATAAATGCGGGTAAACTGTTATTGTTATTGTTAAGAGTATCGTCACTAGAAAATTTATGAGCATCGCCTATATAATCTACTAGCTCAGGAAGATTAGAGTCAGTATTTATAAGCCACTGTTCTAGGTTTAGACTGGTTTCTGTTTCTGTTTCTGTTTCTGTTTCTATTTCTGACTCTATAGCTATTAAGGCTTCTAAGCCAAACTTTAGTGGTTGCTTGGTTCGTAAGTTATGACTTTGTAAAATAGCGATAGCAGGATCAACGCTTGGCGGGTGTAAGGTATCAAAGTCCGTTATCAATACTGAGAGGTGCTTGGTGGTCTGCATTACTAACGCTACCGCGTCATCAGTCACCAGCAAAGTCTTTTTTAACAGGTGATTAAGCAAGTCTTCAATTGACCACGCTACCTCACCGATGCTAAAGGCACCAACCATACGTCCCGAGCCTTTTAGAGTATGAAAACCACGGCGCACTTCATGCAGCGGCGTTAAATCCTGCGAGTCTTGCTGCCAAATATATAACAGACCTTCTAAGTCAGTGATAACCCCAGCTGCCTCTTCGATGAAGATATCACGAATTTCTTCATCCATATCAAAGTTGTCAGGCTGGACTTGAGCACGAGCGCTCAGTAGAGCGTCACTGTCAGTTTCCCTTATAGCATTGGCAGTTTCCTTTATAGTATTATCGTCTGTTATGTTATGAGCATCGTACCCTAATGTGGGATCACTACCTGGGTTTGACGTAGGGAGAGATTGGTTAATAGAAGTATGATTAACATTAGCTTGGTTAACATTCGCTTGATTAACAGCAACAATCTCGCTGCTATCGTCGTAACGGATCACACCAGTCGCTGCTACTTTTTTGAGAAGAAAAGTATCATCGATCGTTCCAGACGTTTGCAAACGCAGATTGAGTAATTCGACTGCTTTTTCGACCTGTTTGTTGGCTTGCGTTAATAATTGTGGATCAAAAACCTGCTGCACCTGAGCAAGACTATTCAACTCAATATAAATCTCTGTTACCAAACTTTTAATGACCTCTGCTAGTGACAACGCTGCTTGAGCACCGTCGTTGCCAACATCAACATCCACATCCACATCCACATCCACATCCACATCCACATCCACATCCACATCCACATCCACATCCACATCCACATCAGTATCATTATCATTATCCGTACTAATAATAGTTTCAGAGAGCGATCGCCCCTCTACAATCTGAGTTGGCTGCCCATAAGATTCTAAGACATAGTCAAGTCGTGCTAGTAACGAAACATAGTGCTCAGGTAGCGGCGTTTTATTAGACGTAAGCTCCTGCAACCACCAATTAGCTAAGCCCCAGAGACGCTGATGGTCATTGATGCTGGCAGTTTGCCATAAATACTGGCTGACGTTTTCTAAGACTGACAGTACGGGCGCTTGGTTAACATTGACAGCAAGCAAGTGCTGCACTTGTTGTCGCCAGACTGTCAATAATTGCTGATACTGCTGAGAAGTGAGAGCAGCTGTCGCCATACTGTTTGGTACTGCTCTATCTATGTTGTAGGCGGCATTATCTATCGCTGTTGATGACAAACCTTCGACTTGCTCTGTTGCTATCACTATCTGTGACAACATATGGCTAAGATAATTAACAGTTTTAGTGAGTAATGCGGTGTGGTGAGCATCAGTTCGCACACCTTGTGTTAGCGCGTGCTGCAATAGCTGGTGAGAAAACTGAGCCGTTTGACAGTGATCAGCACTAAGGTTTTGCTGGCTGCCCAAGTCTGCTAATAGACTCAGCTTAGTCGCTAAGCTTGCTAATAAAGGCCAGTTAATCATGATTAGTACCCTGCTAATCTGATGGTAGTGCGGTACCATTTGTTCATAGTTTGTACTGTTAGCGCCTACTTGCCAACCATCAGCTGCCTGTAATAATTGCTGATTGAGTAGTGGCAGTAGCCGCTCATGCGCCACTGTTTCGTTGGGCTGGTTGTTCATAGGTTCATCCTAACGTGTTTAGCCACTGCTGCGCATTGTAAGCATCAACTTTTAATATATGACGTCTTACTTAGAAGCTTATACGACTATTATCTAAATGATCGCCATTAGTTACTTTAAAACCAGTGACCGATTCTTGCAGTGCCGCCGCCATTTCGCTCAACTCACCGATAGAGCGTGCAGTTGCTAGCGTACCAGACGACGTTTGCGAGGTGATATCTTGAATAATAGTCATAGTATGAGAGATGTGCCCAGCGGAATTAGCCTGTTGCTGCGCGGCGTTTGAGATATTTTGAATCAAGTCGGCCAAGGTGTTAGACACCTTCTGTACTTCTTCTAATGCTTCACCGGCGTCTTGTGCTAAACGCGCACCGCGTACCACTTCGGAAGTCGTTGATTCCATCGACATGACCGCCTCATTGGTATCCGCCTGAATGGTCTTCACCAGAGTTTCAATCTGCTTGGTCGCATTAGCTGAACGCTCGGCGAGACGTTGAACCTCATCAGCAACCACCGCAAATCCTCGACCCGCCTCGCCTGCCATCGATGCTTGAATAGCCGCGTTCAAGGCCAAGATATTAGTCTGATCCGCAATATCACTAATCAAGCCAACGATGTCGCCAATTTCCTGAGAGGATTCACCCAGACGTTTGATACGCTTTGAGGTTTCTTGAATCTGATTACGAATGACGTTCATGCCTTCAATTGAGCGCTGTACGACCTCCGCCCCATTATGAGAGATAGCAACTGAGCGCTGAGCCACCATAGCAGACTCCGCAGCGTTATTTGAAACTTGATCAATAGATATCGTCATCTCATGAATCGCCGCTGATACTCCAGCGATTTCTTGCGCTTGGTGTTCAGAGGCTTCAGCAAGCTCAATAGCACTCATCTGGGTTTGCTCTGAGGACTGTGACACGCGGTTAGCGGTACTATTAATGACCAATACTAGCTGACGCAGTTGGTCAATCGCAAAGTTCACTGAGTCAGCAATGGCACCAGTAAAGTCTTCTGATACCGTAGCATTGACTGTCAAATCACCTTCCGCCAGATCGCCTAATTCATCAAGTAAGCGCAAAATTGCGATCTGGTTGCGCTCATTTTCTTCTTGGATTTGGCGAGCGCGTTCAGACTCTGCAGCGGCTTCTTGCCGGCGACGCAGGGTTTCTTTTTCGATAAATAAACGCTCAGTATCACCACGATTTTTTAATAATTGATATAAGGTATATAACACTCCAATCAAGCTTAATAAAAATATTAAAGCAGGCCAAATAATGCCACTGCGCGATAAAATATCACGATCAACATCCGCTAGTTGTCTCTGGGTATTGATTGCCGTCTCCCCCAAGGCACGGGCATTTTCACGCGACTGAATAACAGGGCTATTTAAAGTGACGAGCTCGTCTGCTATAGGAGCAACTGATTGAGAGAAGGTTTGGGCAATGCTCTCTAACGCTGGTAATACCTCACCATAGTTTTGCTGCTGTACGCTCAAAGTTTGTGCAAACTCATCAGCTTGTTGTTTAAAGCCAGCGGGCGTACCATCAATGCCCCGCGTTATGTTATCTATTTCGCTATATAATCGTTCTGCACGTAGCGCTTGGGTTTGCATGTCGCTGACTGCAGCGGCAGGCAGATTGGCAGCGACGGCTTGTTCTGTCGCTTGCCGATAACCCTCTTGTAGCTGTTTAACAGCACTGGCAACATTGTCTTTTAGGTCTTGTAGGGCATTAATATCGTTACGATGGCTTAAGACGTAGTCTATTTTTTCTTTATTTGCCTGCCACTGGGTCTCAAACGCACCAAAAACTGCTTGGCTGTCGGTAGCATTTTGCTGTGCGGATGTGAGCGCTACTTGGTAGCGTTCAACGTTTGTCTGTAAAGCATTATAAGCACTAGCACTCACTTTGACATCCTGTGAGAAAGTCGCATCGCTAACGTTTTGTACGATATTAGCGGCGCTAACTTCTAGCTGGTTTACATCACTCAAGTAGTTACTTACCGTTGACAATGAATGGATTAGCCAAATCAAACAGGCCACGCTCACCAAGGCAAAAAACCCTAATAAAACCTTCCATATATCATTAGGGCCTTTAGTATCTGGTGTTTTATTTTTCGTACCAGCTATAAGACTTTTCGTAACTTCCCTCATCGTGCTTATTCCCTTTCTAAACAGTCGTCTCAGTAGCGTTCTAACCGAATTTAACCATTACTATTATGCCAATAACAGCTGTCAGTAGCGCTTATATGCAGTACTATCAATTATTATTACAGGGTCGTTATAATCAACAATTTTTTATTATAGGTGGTTATATCGCAGCATCAATATAGCGAGGATCTCGCACCAGTAGACTGGGCATAAAGATGAACCAGTCTTGTTGGTTTTTAAAAAACTTACCATGACTATAAGGAGCAAATGGTGACTGACTGTCGATAGCTTCTGCTCGATACTGACCGCGATTAAACGGTTCAATACCCAACACTTGATCGACGAGTATTCCTGAAAACACGCTATCATTATCGATGACAATGACTTTACGCTGACTCATTTGCGGCATATGACTGGCAACCTGCAAAAACTGAGACAGATCGGTCAATGGCAATAAACGTCCACGAATATTAGCGATACCCAGCATCCAAGGCTGCACCAACGGCAAGGTAGTATACTCAGGCATCATCAGTATCTCTGATATTTCACCCATAGGTGCCACTAATCGCTGTCCACCAACCTCAAAAACCACACCTTGCCAATCGGATTTCTGCCCTCCTTGATGACCAGTTTTACGCGCGCGTGCCATGTCAGCCAAACGCAGAAGCTCAATGAATCCTCTGGAAGCCACAAGTTACTCCATAACTTTGCGAATAACGTTAATCAGAGCCAACTCGTCGACCGGCTTGGTCACATATTCTTTAGCACCTTGACGCTTACCCCAAACCCGATCAGTTTCCTGATTTTTGGTGCTGATCATGACCACAGGAATATGAGCAGTCGCTTGATCTCGAGTTATTTTACGAGTAGCCTGAAAGCCATTCATTTCAGGCATGACCACATCCATCAATATCACATCTGGTAAATGCTCAGCTGCCATCTGACACCCTTGTTCACCATTGCTCGCCTCTAACACTTGATAATTATTCTTAGCGAGTATGTCATGAAATTTTGCCATTTCAGATGGCGAGTCGTCAATGACTAAAATAGTAGTCATGAGTGTTCCCCTTATTTACGGATAATATCCGTCAAGATATATAATTCAAGCCGGCTAATGAGCTCATTTAGAACCATAACCAATATATTTTATAAATTTGTGCGGCTAATTTGCTACGCCCAGCCTAAGTGTCGTCTTTATATCTGTTGGCGATAATGACTAATGGCTTCAAACAGCTCGTCTTTGCTGAATGGCTTGGTCAAATATTCATCAGAACCGACAATACGCCCACGCGCTTTATCAAATAAGCCGTCTTTTGAGGACAGCATAATTACTGGCTTATTCGCATAATCAGGGTTATTTTTGATCAGTGAACAGGTCTGATAACCATCTAAACGTGGCATCATAATATCGACAAAGATGATATCGGGGTTATGATCGACAATCTTAGCTAACGCATCAAAGCCATCAATGGCAGTAACCACTTCACAGCCAGCTTTTTGTAATAAAGTCTCTGCTGTACGACGAATGGTTTTTGAGTCATCAATAATCATGACTTTTAGGCCCGCAAAATTATTTTCCATTATTATTTTCCATTATTATTTTCCATTATAGTTATTTTATGAACAATTATTTATTATTGTCACTATTTTTGATGCTTACTGTTGATTATTATTTTGAGCTGTAAAATAGCTCTTATTAAGATTTTGGTAGCTATTGGCTTTGCCGTATGAGCGGTGGCGCTAACTGTCATTACCTATTGCCGCTCTCCATGATAGTAAAATTTTATTAAACATCAAGTTATCATAGGCTACTATACGCAATTTATCATTAATTATCTTAGTAAACTCAGCAGTCAACATGACATTGCAGCCTAATAGCAGTGAGGCTTCATAGTAATATTACTTGGTAAAAATATGCTGAATTTAGGATATAAATACATCAGGCTATTTTGTAACGATGGTTTTAGCCCAACTCACTATATTTCCCCAGCTATTTAACGGGCTGAAGGCTAGAATTATCGTGTTCAAGACCAGGTTAAACCATCATTGAAAATATCTTGCTGACCCTGTTCTTGCTGACCCTGTTGCTGGTGTTTTCACAGTGTTGCTACTACCTACTCTCACTATCTATAGTGGCGCCTTAATAGTTAGCTATTGCGTTGTAGTTCCACCTGGTCTTATTTCACTATATAATAAAAAGACGTCTACGATGGTGATTGGTATGAAGTTCTTTATGTCTTGCAAAAATAGTGCTTATTTATTAAGTATTTTGCTGCTTGTTGCCTGCCAGCCGCCGGCACCTGCTGATGAACGTCATACTATTCCTAAGAATGAGGCCATAGACACACCCTTTGTTATTAGTGCTGATAGCGTGACCATGACACCTGAGCATATTTTAAATATAAAGCCCTCACGTTATCAGCCAAGCCTTGGACTACAGGGCAATATTGAGCCTGTCAAACAGACACAACTTATGGCGGCACGCGCACTCAAGGTAGAACAAGTATTGGTCAAAAAAGGCCAATTGGTAGAGAAAGGTGCGCCATTATTAATGGTACGGCGCCAAATTGACACTGGCGAACCGCACACAGATGCTAATGAAACAATCATCAAAAAATCCGACTCTGTAAACGCCACTACCAAAAAATCAAACAACACTGCAGCTACTGATAACCAAGCAGCAAACCAAAATACTATAAATAGTGTCATAAGCAAAGACCACTCATCATCAGAACCATCGAAGCAGTTACCCAATGCTCAGCCAGACAATAAAAACAACACTAACGCCAACCAAGCTACTGAGCTAACAACAGACCGCAACCGTACTTCTGAATCCGTTAACCCTCAATCTACTCAGTCTAAATCTAATATTAGCCCCCGTATCACTGCGGCTGATAATATTACAGACGATGGGGCAAATTCCGAAAATTTATCTCAACTCATAATCATACGTGCCAGTTTTTCAGGGCGGGTGGATACCTTATATGCTCAAGCTGGACAGAAATTTGACCCTCGTGAGCCCTTGTTAACCCTTAGCGATGACACCGACCTACATTTTATTGCTACCTTGCCCCTCCAAGCTAAACCGCAGCTATCAGTTGGCCAAACGGTGAACTTCACTGCCCAAGGTTTGTCAGAGGTATTTACGGGTCAAGTCAGTGATTTGGTGGCTAGTGATCGGCTGTTAGTCTATGTACACGTGGTGGAAAATGAGGCTAGCCGCAATACTCTCAAACCAGATATGTTTGTCACAGGCCGAGTCAATTATGGTCAGATAGAGGTAGGTGCTGTTGTTCCTGAACATGCGCTTCACGATGTCGACTTGACCACGTTACAAAAACCGCCGTATCAGCCTCTGACACCATTAGCCGCTAATGTATGGATTATTAAACAGGACCAACGCCTAGCGCGCCAGCCTATTGAAGTGATCAATTATAATCCCAGTACAGGGCAGTATTTGATCGCAGGCATCAGCAATGACAGTCTGATTTGTTTGGCTGACTTGCCGATAGAGTCTGCTGGCAAAAAAGTCGTCGTTTCTTAATAAGTTTCGTTGTAGATTGTAGTTACAGTTACATTATGTAGAAACATTAACAAAGCAGGTCTTGTTTAATAAGGTCTTATTTAGGCAATATAGCTCTATTATTAGGCTATACAGTGAGTTACTGCCTTGCTAATCATTGAACCCCAGCTGTTGCTCACGACATAAAGAATAACAAGCGCCTATAACTATAATGCTTACAACGCTCAGCTTTTTGTTTAATATTTTACAAATAGCCACTTTTACATAATAATTGGTTTTACTTTAGCAAGAGCAGTTCTGTTTTGAGGTATAGCTAACCCTTTAACCCACTATAACGACCACTTGAGGACGAATCATGAGCAAGCAAATTCTACTAATTGAAGATGATCCAGATCTAGCAGAACTAATCAGTGATTATCTGTCCATGAATTACTACGATGTGCATCATGCCGGACTCGGACAAGAAGGTCTTGATATTTTAGAGACTAAAGAGCGCAATATTGATCTAGTAGTACTGGACTTAATGCTACCTGATATGGATGGCATGCAGGTTTGCCAAAAAATTCGTGGCAATAAAAACAACATGACCAATAAAGTCCCTATCATCATGCTTACCGCCAAAGGGGATACTACGGATCGCGTACTGGGCCTAGAGATGGGCGCGGATGATTATATGGCCAAGCCTTTTGAGCCACGTGAATTGTTGGCACGCATCAGATCAGTTATTCGCCGTCATGAGCAGCCCAATCAAGCTGATAGCCAGTCGGATAGTTTAACTTTTGGCCGTTTGAGTGTCTTTCCTGATAGCCATGAAGTGACTATTGATGAGCAGTCGGTGCGTTTGACCACGCATCAGTTCCAGCTACTGCATTACTTTGCCACTCACTCGGGTAAGGTGCTGAACCGTGAGCAGCTATGGCAAGCGATGCCAAACGACGACAGTTCAGACAATATTGACCGCGCTATTGATGTCCATATTTCACGTCTGCGTGCCTTGATTGAGGACAACCCACGTCAACCAAAACGCATTATTACGGTGCGCGGGGTCGGTTATCAATTTGCGACGGACCAAGTTTAATCAAGCAAGAACAACTGATTAACAAAAGTTAGAATAAGTATCATTGCCACTATTGCTAGCCAATGGTATAAATTGATCTGAGCGTATGATAATAGAGATTGTTTAATGCAGCAGCTGGGTTTTCGCTCCGTATTTGCCAAGCTATTTGCCAGTGTTATGCTGGCACTTATTTTGTTCGCGGTAGCGATGGTGCTCCTCACGCAATTGGTACATGACAAAGATGCGGGTATACGCTCAGAGGTAGTCGCGACACAGATTTTGGGACAGATAGACCCTTTTTTACACGAGCTAAACATCGCTATTGGTAAGGACAATCGTCTACAAGCTCGCTTTATGCTGGCGGTAGTCAAAAAAAGCTTTGATATCTTTGATGAATCATTGCAAGCAAAAATGGGCTTATATGACAGTGAGGGTCATCTGCTCATGCAAACAGACAATAGTGATTTACCGCTAAAGCTACCAGCAAGCCCTTCTCTATTATCGCGTGTTTTTCCCTCGTTTTCAGACACCCCGACTATTCAGCAATCACAAGTATATAGTAGCACCGGCTATACCCTACTTTATGAATCACGCATGGTTCCCAAAAGCCCGGTACTGTCCGCTGCACTAAATCTATTTACCGGTACCTTGCTATTGCTGATGATTATGGCGGGTGTGCTGTGGTGGATTGCTCGCACCATGACTTGGCGTCTCAACCAGATGAGCCAGCAAATGACTCAGCTTGGCGACGGCGACTTTACCGTGCGGGTTAATGCACGCGGTAATGATGAAATTGCGTCCCTGGCCCGCGGGTTCAACCAAGCAGCACAAAAAATTGAACACCTTATCAATGCTAATAACTTGCTATTGGCGCATGCTTCTCACGAATTGCGCACACCCATCACCCGCATTCGTTTGCAAATTGAAATGATGGATATGCTTACCGTATCCATGCCTCTGGATACCAAGGCTAAATTCGATAAGCGAGCCCAAGCCGTTAATCGCGACTTGTCAGGACTCAATGACTTGGTCGAAAGTATTCTGTTGGTCAGTCGGTTAGATGCCGGTCATGTTATACAGCAAGTTGAGCGCTTAGATTTGTACGATTTGGTCAATCAAGAACGCCAGCACTATTCTGAGGCGACTCTAATCGGTGAGCATATTGCGATTGAAGGTCAGTCATCAATGTTGACTCATTTAATTCGTAATCTATTAAATAATGCCATGTTACATGGTGTACCACCGGTGACCGTCTTGCTCTATGGTGTACAAACTATGGATGAGGCAGGTATCGTACCTGATTATCTGTTGCAATCAATACTGTCCAGCAGTTTCGTTGATTACAATGACATAGACTATCATTATTACGATGAACTGATGAATGAGAGCAATCACTATGAAGTCGATGCTAACGGCCAACGGGTTAATATACAGTCTGATACTGAAGGTTTAGGCACCGTCGATTTAGAAAACTCAGACGAGGTAGCGGCACTATCCGCACCTGTTATTTATCGAAACGGCAAAACTTTAACCAGTGTTGATGATAATGATGACCACAAAGAAGCGAATGCTGCGACTGAAATGACTACTGAACAACATACTAAGAGCGATCAACCATCACTACCAGTCAATGAAACGCCCAAAACTACAATAGATATTTCACTTAGCAGAAATTATAATAAATTAACCACAGATTTGGCAGAAAAAATTAAAAAGGTCATTTGGAATGTGGTGCCAGATGCACCCACCGACGATCGCAACAACCACAACGCTCATATTAACCCAGAACCCTCTAATCCCATCAACGCGACCGTAAAACCTACGGATATTAGCCTCGATGATGATGATAAGAGTAGCAAGACCCCTCCTAAAAATGATAGTAAATCTAAAACTGATAGCAACTCTGACAATGACAGTAATGCCAAAAGTGACGCAGCTACTGCTCCGCGTAGAGAAAACTTATTTACCAAGCATCTAAAAAAGTCTAAAGCTGAAACCTCGCCCGTGCTGCCGAAATATGCCGTACTGGCGGTAATTGATGAAGGTGACGGTATTCCTGAAGACAAACGCGAAGAGATCTTTAGTCCATTCGTACGTTTGCAGCAAAAAAATAAGGGCTCAGGCCTAGGCTTGTCCTTGGTTGCACAAATTGTTGCGACTCATCAGGGTCGTATCATTACGGATACTATTAACGGTCATACTAGATTTTTAGTTGTGATTCCAGTCAAATATGACGCTAATCGTAGCTACCAAGACAGTCAGCTGTAGCCAATAAACAGCCTGTATTGTCAACCGTTTGGTATGCTTGGTTCAACATGATCTATTCTTTCCGTACAGTTAGCTAAAGCAGACCAGCAGCGCACTCGTTGTTTACTTATTAAGAAAATTGGCGTCTTAAAATAACGGCGCTAGTATAGTTTTAGCCCCTATTTATGTCTCTGGAAGCCTCAGAAACTGGGCTCAAGTACCTCTCCTCTATAACATGACAATAATGCTGTTAGTGGCAATATTGTCATAAGCTTGTCACGGATGTGCATATCCAAAGCGCTTAATAATATGCTATATTACGGCCCCTTATTATATTGATATTGCCTTTGATACTGTTATCGCGCAATCGCATATTTAATTTTTCAACCGCTATTTTATTACTAATATTTCGAGCCTTCCATGAGTGACATGATCGTTCTAAATGACGTGACCAAAAGCTTTTTAAGCGACCGATCGATAAAAAACAAAGACGGTAAGCCACATCGGTTTACTGCTGTTGAGCCGACGTCGTTGTCTATACAGCAAGGTGAAATCTTTGGTTTAATGGGCTATTCAGGGGCAGGGAAGTCTACCTTACTGCGGCTGATTAACTTACTTGAGCGTCCTGATAGTGGTCAGGTGATTATCGATGGTACAGATTTGACCCAGCTATCTGCTAGTGACTTGCGTATTGCACGGCATAATATGGGTATGATTTTTCAGCAATTTAATCTAATGTCCAATCGCACGGTATTTGATAACGTGGCGTTCAATTTGACGGTTGCAGGCTATCCTAGCCGCGATATCCATAAGCGAGTAATGGACTGTCTTGAGATTGTAGACTTGATTGATCGTGCCAGCCACTATCCTGCACAGCTATCAGGCGGACAAATGCAGCGCGTGGGTATTGCACGTGCTATTGCGCCAAGCCCAAAGGTCTTGCTCGCTGATGAGCCCACCAGTGCACTCGATCCTGCTACGACCCGTAGCTTGTTAACCTGTCTGCGTGATATTAATGAGCAGCTTGGGGTCACTATTGTCATTGTCACCCATGAGATGAGCGTCATTCGCAGGCTGTGCCACCGTGCCGCACTATTGCACCAGGGGCAACTGCTCGAGGTCGCAGATATTCGTGATGGACTGATTCAAGCAACCACCCAGATTGGCCAAGGTTTAGTACAAGAAGACTAATGAGGCAGGAGAAATAAACATGTTGACTGGTGCTGAATTATCCGCCTCAATAGGTAAACTGATTGCGCTGCGTAAAGAAATTTGGCAAGCATCTTTTGATACCTTTATCATGCTCGGCATCTCGACCACAGTCGCTATTTTGATTGGTGGGCTATTTGGGATATTCTTATTTTTATCTAGCGATCGGCAATTTTTACAGAACAAGACGCTATACGGTGTGCTCGGTAGCATCACTAACTTTATGCGCGCCTTCCCGTTTGTCATTCTAATGATTGCGATGAGCCCCTTTACTAAAATCCTCGTTGGCACCGGCATCGGACCTATCGCCGCCTCTGTAGTGCTAGCGATTGCTGGTTCGTTTTACTTTGCCCGCTTGGTGGAGCAAAACTTGCGTGAAGTGCCACGCGGTATTATTGAAGCGACTGAATCTATGGGTGCGCGCCCTTTTACCATTATCAAGGTACTGCTGAATGAGGCGCGTTCAGGGTTGGTGCTATCGGTCACTATTCTTTGTATCAGCTTGCTGTCTTATTCCGCGGCCGCTGGTATGATTGGTGGCGGTGGTCTTGGTGATTTGGCGATTCGTTATGGTTATTATCGCTATCAGACTGAAGTTATGGTATTTATCGTCATTATGCTGTCAGTCATGGTGATATCGATCCAAGCCTTTGGTAATTGGCTGGCGACTCGATTGGATAAACGTTAACTTGTTAGATAAATGCCAAACACCACTATAGGCCTTCAGTCGCTTATATTCACCACTGATACCTATCAGTTACCTATCGATTACCTAGTAATGGATACGATTGATGAATAAAACTCAGGATTCAGCGCCTATTATTCCTGTGTATAATGCTTGACTTTATAACTGAGTAAGTTTACTTTTAACACTAATTTAGCATTACTTAACATAGCAGCATTACTACTGATAATGTTGCTTTTTTAATGGCTACCCCAATTTTATTTAAATCTAATACCCAGTACCTTTACTCTTGAGGAAACCCCATGAAATTAACAGATATCAGCCGTCAATTGGCGACCGCATTTGCCGCTGTTGGCGTGTCAAGCTTAGTCTTAGTCGGCTGTAGCAACTCATCAGCACCAGAAGCGACTGCTGAAGAGCCAGTCACCGAAGGCTCGACTACCGAATCTTCTGCAACAACAGCAGCTAATGATATCGATCCTGATCATACTAAAATCATTATCGGCACTACCGAAGGTGACTTTGCAGACATGGTACGCAACCAAGTCAAAAGTTCACTTGAAGCTCAAGGCTACGAAGTGGAGCTAATCCCTTTTACTGATTATGTCCGCCCAAACCTAGCATTGGCTGATGGCGACCTAGACATCAATATTTTTCAGCATAAGCCATATCTCGACACCTTTAAAAAAGAAAATAATCTCGACTTGGTAGAAGTCTTCCAAGTACCTACTGCCCCACTTGGTCTTTATTCAGGCAAAAAAACCAGCTTGGATGAAGTTTATAAGGGCATGAGTATTTCTGCTCCTAATGACCCAAGCAACTTTGCCCGCGCCTTGGTAATGATGAGTGATTTGGGTTGGATTACCTTAAAAGATGATATCGATCCATTAACAGCTTCGAAAACGGACATCGCTGACAACAGCAAGTACGATATCAAAATCGTTGAGTTAGAAGCCGCCCAGCTACCACGTGCACGTGATGAAGTAGACTTTGCCGTTATTAATGGCAACTACGCGACCGATGCTGGTATCAAGCTGACTGAAGCGCTATTCCAAGAGCCAAGCTTTGCTTATATCAACTGGTCGGCAGTCAAATCTGCTGATGTGGGCAAAAAATGGGTTAAAGACGTTACTAACGCTTATAATTCAGAAGCCTTCAAAAAATATGCGCATGATACTTTCCCAGGCTATAAATATCCAAAAATTTGGGATCCTAAAGCTAGTGCGGCGACCACTACCGATGCAGCAGCTGCAAGCACTGCAACAAAAACTACTGCGCAGTAATTTAAATACCAGTCGCTTTTATTCTAATAGCTAAAATAAAAGCCACCTAGACACTGATAGCGCCAACGAGCTACCAGCGTTAAAGGGTTAGTATTTAGAAGTATCAATAACGTCTATCATCAATCGATAATAGACGTTTTTTGTTGCCTGTATTTAGTGAAAACTTAGTCCCTTTTAATCCGTAAGATCAATTAATAAATGGGTTTGTGAAGGGTTTTCGTTACTAACAATGATGTTACGGCCTGTGTGTCCTTTGTAGGAAATCGTCACTCACCCTTTTGCTTGATGGTGATTTTTCTTATAGTAGTGGAGTTGAACTGAGTCTTATTATCAGATGCCAGTTCTTTCCATATATTCCATTATATTTATATAATCCATACATTCAACAATCAAACAAACTACTACACTAATAATAAGGTTAATAATATGAATTCAAAAACCTATAATATTCGCACGGCTGGACAAGCTAATATTCCTGTACTCGGCCTAGGTACTTGGCAGTCAACTGGCCAAGACTGTATTGACGTGGTCAGCCAGGGCCTACAAATGGGCTATGAGCATATTGATACGGCACAAGCCTACGGCAATGAGAAGGAAGTAGGACAAGGTATGAAGCAATCAGGGGTTGCTCGTGACAAATTCTTTTTAACGACCAAAATATTTCCTGATGATTTAAAATTTCAGCCTGAAAAGCTGATTGCTGCTGCCAAGCGTTCGCTAGAAAATCTCGATACTGACTATGTTGACTTGCTGCTATTACACTGGCCTGATGATCGCGTGCCACTGTCTGAAACGATCCCCGCATTATGCGAGCTGCAAAAACAAGGTTTAACCCGCCACATCGGGGTATCTAACTTCAATATTGCGCATATTATTGAAGCAGAAAAGTATGCGGATGTCCCAATCGTGGTTAACCAAGTTGAGTTTCACCCGTTTATTAAACAACAAACGTTACAGACCTTTTTGAATAATCATCATATTTTATTACAAGCCTATTCGCCACTGGCACGTGGTGATGTGTTCGATAATGAAATCATCAAGGAAATTGCTGACAAACACGGTATTACTCCGGCTCAAGTGTCGCTTGCGTGGATCTTGTCAAATAAAGACCGCATAGCCATTCCAAAAACCGCTAACCCTAAACATCTACAGGGTAATTTAGATGCTATTGATGTGCAATTGAGCGCTGACGAATTGGAAAAAATTAGCAGCCTTGCTCGTAGTGATGGACGAAAAATTGAACATCCTGACTATACGCCTGTATGGGACGATTGACCCTAACGGCATGATTAAAACAGTCTTAGTAGCTATTTGCTAAGCTAGTTACTAAGCTGGCAAATTACTAAGGTATAGTTAAAATAGCTTAAAACGCGACGGTACTGCTGGTATAAGCTTTTTGCAGCCTCTGTCTGTGTAGGCACAGCAAGCAAGAAAAACTTATGCCAGCAGTAGATTATGTATCGATATTACTTTTTATTGACTATATTTGCTAAGCTGGTAAATTACTAAGTTAGTAAATACAAAAACCCCACCGATATGATTGTCGGTGGGGTTTTATTTATTCTTCAACTTGCTAACGGTGATTATTGCTCTAGTATTTTGGTTTCATAAACAGGTTCAGCAGGATTATATTGCTCAGAGCTTGGCGTGGCACCCAGTCGGTTATTTTCTTTTAATGAATTGGCAACTTCTGGCGGCATATACTTTTCATCATGCTTAGCCAACACTTCACCAGCGACAAAAGTTTCACCTTGCATTTTACCCGTTGCGACAATACCAGAATTCTCAGCAAATAAGTCCGGCAAAATTCCCTGATAGGTCACGGGAACAGTCGATTGAAAATCAGTGATAGCAAACTCGATGCTCAGCGGGTCATCTGGCGCACGCTGCACACTGCCAGCAACCACCATTCCACCAGCGCGTATACGTGTGTCTTGCGGGGCCTCACCTTCGGCAATAGCAGTAGGGTCAAAATAGTAGTCCGTTTTTTGCCCGATGGCATAAAGGATCAGCCCTACTGCGACTACTGCGCCTGCAAACGTAAACAGGACCCACATAAGTTTTTTGCGTCGAACGGCGTTCATACCCCTACCTCATTGATAAGTGATTGCTTTGCAAAACAGAAAAAGAGACTATCAAGGGCCCTTTTTCAGAATAAAATGTTTCAAAATAGGTTAAATCGGATGTGCTTGTGATAGCTACATGGTGGCATTTTTTATACAAATCAATACGCCCATTGCATATTGAGTAAACTGAGTGGTACTCATATTAAAAAATCCTATGACTAGAAGAATGAATGCCAGTCTAATAGAGTTTTAACGGTCTTAAAGTCATGCTATGACCTTGGAATACCACTATAACGCGGAAGTTTTATTGCCCTTCTTGGGGGCACGCTGAGCTTGTCTTGCTTGCTGAATGGTCAGCTCTTTTATCAGTGTTCGTCTCTGCTTGCGGCTATAGCCAACAAAAATCAGTACCATACCAACCGCAATTGCCCAGCACGACCAGACGAAAACCCCATGATCACCCATGGCAATAAACTCAGATATGCTATAAAAGTAGGGTTGCATGGCTTTCTCCTATCTGAATAATATTTTCTAACCGTTACTTATTTTGACTACGGATATACTCTTTCACCCACGCTTTGCCTTGATCTCGGTATAAAATCAAAGTATTGGTTCGATAAATAGCCAATGTTGCCACCAGCAGATAACTGCCAATAACCATGAATAGCAACGGCATCCACATATCAGCAGACATTTTTGGCGCTTCAGTCAAGGTAAATGTTGCGCCTTGATGCAAGGTGTTCCACCATTGTACAGAATATTTGATAATCGGTAGATTCACCGCGCCAACAATGCATAAAATAGCCGCTGCTTTACCCCGGTTGGCGGTATGTTCAAATGCGGCAAATAGTGCCATCACGCCGGCATATAAAAACGCCAAAATTAGCATTGAAGTCAGACGCGCATCCCATACCCAGTATGTGCCCCAGGTAGGTTTTGCCCAAATAGAGCCGGTTAGCAGACTAATCACGCACAATAAAAAGCCTATTGGCGCTAATGCTTGGGCAACAAGATTGGCCGTTTTAATTTTCCATACTAGATAAATCACCCCCAATACCGCCAGAGCAAAATAAATAGAAATAGCAAGACTGGCCGCTGGAACATGAATAAATATGATCCGGTAGCTATTACCTTGCAAATAGTCAGGTGGCGCAAAGGCCAAACCCCAGACACTACCGATTATTAAGAAAATAGTGGCTAATATCGCCAGCCACTTTACCCAAGGCGCAAAGATACGAAAAAACTGTTTCGTACCGACAGTGACTAAGAAGCCTTGCCAGATACGCTGCCACAGGCTAGGAGATGAGACGTTATTCATATTGGGCATAGAAATGAACCTATTGCACAGCGTATTGGTTATAGCAGATAGACGCACGATTGTCTTATTCACTGGAGCTACTATCCGCGAACCTGCCGGCGTTAAACACTGGATAAAATCTATAAATGACTATTATAGCAAAATTGCCAATCTTCACCACGCTGTTAATGCGAAGCGTTTAAATAGCATAATTAGGTAATTAGTAAAGCTCAATAAATCGTTTTGTTTGCAGCTTCAAGCATTTATTTTAGCTTTATATTTATAAAAATATTATTAAATTATTATTAAAAGTCTAATTTAACCAAGCCATTTTTAAGGTGGTGGCAATGACCCACGGCATGACTAATACTGAAACAATGCTACCTGCTAATAATAACGCTAAAATAGGCAAACCGTTAAGACCTGTGGCAAATAAATCAACCGCGCCAGTCGCAAAAATTAATACTGGCAGTTGCATCGGTAGAGCAATCAGGGGCACAAGTACCGCACCGTTTTTGAGTGATAAGGTCAAGCTACTGGCCATAGCCGATAACATTAGCAACATCGGGCTCCCGGCCACAATAGAAGCCATCAGCACGCCAGTCTCAAGCCAGCTGAGCTGGAACAGAGGCACAGCAAGCAAGCTGAGCACCGCTACAATGCCACTACTAAATACCCAGTGAATAGCCAAACGAATCAGCACCCACAAGGGTAGCGAGGCTTTTGCGACTACCAACTGCGCTAACGTACCATTATCAAGTGCTGGTTTAAATAAGTCATCGACGCCCATGACCAAGGATAGTAGAGCGGCAATCCACACCGCCGATACCCCAAGGCGCTGCAGTAATTGTGGTTCACTACCCACCGCTAGCGGGAATAAAGTAATAATGACCAAAAACAGCACCAAGGGATACAACCATTGTATCGCTCCTTGCTGCTTAACCTGCCATTCGCGTCGCCATAATTGTCCAAAGCTAATACTAGAGGCAGCCGTATTCATTATGGCAGATTTACTAGCAATATTAGCATCGCTAGCAGAACTATCACTAGCGGAACTATCACTAGCGGAACTGTCGTTTGCTACCTGTACTCGGCTGTCGGTCATCATCCGTCCCTTATACCATATAGTCTGACAAATCGAGCACTTGATTGACAACGGCCACTGACTGATGACTGGTCATCACTATCGCCCCACCCATACTGGCAAACTCGCGCAATCGAGTTTCCATTCGCGCCACCATATCAACGTCAAGCGCGGTAAACGGCTCGTCAAGTAACCACAATGGGGTCACCTGCGGGGTTAACAAATATAGGCGAGCAAGGGTAATCCGGCGCGTTTGACCCGCAGACAGATGACTTGAGCTGATGGTTTCAAAACCTTGCAACCCTACCCATGCCAACGCCTGATCGATATCATCATCATTGGGTGTGATACCATATAAATTCAGCAAAAATATCAGGTTCTGTGCTACCGTTAGACTCGGATGTATGCCCAGCTGATGCGAGACATATAATGGCTGGACGGGTAAACCTATTGTCCCTTGATAATAAACTGCACCAGTTGTTATTGGCAATAATCCCGCAAGTTGCATGAGCAACGTAGTCTTGCCCGTACCGTTCGCCCCAATTAAGTGGCAAATGCTACCAGCCGATAAGCTCAGTACTACCGCTTCACAGAGCGGTATTTCACCGCGCTGAACAGTCAGCTGGTCAAATTTTAGCATGGGTATAGACAAGGACGGCGCGGTCATCAAAACCTCTTATTATTGACTGAGTAGGCGGTAAATATCCACCAGAAACCCATATTGCGTTCGTGGCATAATACGCGATGCTCACTACGACATCACAGTATAACAAATTGTCGATTGTCATTATCTTAAAACAGAAGCAGACTTCAAAAAATATGCAAAAATCAAAAGACAGTCAACACTCAAAAGATGCCCAAAGCTCAGCGTCTGGTTCAGACTCTGCTATTACTGACCTATCAGCGACCTCCTCAGACGCCGCATTGACAACAGACGGTTTAATTGAGGCTCAACTGATGTTCATGCAACACTGGTTACGCCAACACGCTGAGCCTCTTGCTAATGAAGCATGGCAATGGTTAGGAGAGCAAACACTCAGTCAGTATGTCAGTTGCGATGACTTGCAGTACTTGCTTAATGACTGGTTACTGAGCCAGCCAATAAGTGAAGTCATGCGTGCTGATATTCGTGATATTTTGCATACCCTCATTTATCATCCGATCAACGATAATATCCCCCTATCTGAGATTATTGATGACACGCAAGTTGAGACTATTACTAGCTATATTGGCAGTCACGAGCAGCAACGCAATCTTCTGATTCATAGTTTGATTGGCAACGATGCTTTCGCTGATTTATTAACTCAAACTCTTTATCACGCTATTAATGACTTTATGGAGAGCACGCTCGATAAAGCGGGCGGGGTAGGTAAATTAATGAAGCTTGGCCGCAGCTCTTTTGAAAAGGCTACCAATAAAAACCTCGATGACAAATTGCAGACTTACTTGCGACGTAATATCAAGGACCTCACCCATCGCGCAGAAGCCAATGCACAAGCCCACTTATCTAATGAAGAAGTCGCCCGTCTACTAGTGACTGGCTGGGCCGGTATCAAGGATCAACCGATTAGCCATCTACAGACGTACTTGAACGACGAGCCTGGCGATAGTAGCCTCACTCATATCGAAGCCAGTGCGCAACAAAGTTATAACCGTTTGCGCGTATCACCTTATGTTCACAGCTTAGTGACTGCTGCCGTAGAAACCTGGTATGGCAACCATCAGTCTGATACCTTCGCTACTGTCGCAGCGGGCTTAAATATCAGTGAGCAGGCCATGGCCCAATTGAGTACTGCCCTACTTCCTATTGCCCATGATGCCATCGATAGTCCATGGTTGGCCGCTCATATCCGCGAGATGTTAGAGACTTTTTATAACCAGCCTCATATTAAAGCAGGTTTGACTGTTAATAACCTCTAGTTGGCTAAACGCTCGCTTATTTATTTAGTAATAGCGTTTTAATATTTTCTATTTATCAGTTACCATAATCCTTATGAATAACAATAATAAACCCAGTCTATGGCAAAAAATTAAGCGGCTGCTGACCCCATCGGTAGCGCTTTCTGCTGCTGCAAAAACGCCGCAAGTTCATCGTGATAGCAAGCAGCCTGGTATTAAACACACTAGCAATGATTTTGATGCTCATCCTAGTGAAACTAGTAAGAATAACGCTCAGAATGCCAAACCTGAAGCCTTTATCGATAAAGGGCCTGTCAATAAAGCACCTATTAATAAAGCGCCTATCAATAAATCACCTATCAGTAAGGTCTCTATTAATGAAACCTCTATTAATAAGGGGACTATTAGTAAAGCGAATGATAAGGCGAACCCTGATAATGACGATGCACCAGCTACTAATTATCTAAAACGATATCTGCACGACAAACAATGGCACTATACCTATTATCGACCAAGGGTCAGCGATAGCCAGCAGACGCGCCACTTATCACTACGTATGAAACATAAACAACTGGACTGTGGCTATCTGTTTCGTATTCAAGAAGACAATGGCTTGTTAGCGCTGTATGGTATTTTACCGTTTTTGATCCCAGAAAGTCACCAAAGCGCAGCAATGCTCCTTATTGCTCAGATAAACTATGACATGCTGATTGGAAATTTGGAGATGGATGTCAATGATGGTGAAATACGCTATAAAAACGCCATTGATATTAGAGCTGTCGGTATGGACGACCCTATCATTGAACATTTATTGCAAAGCGTGATTGCGATGACTACCGTGGCCTATGAGTTATTTAGTGACCTCATAAACACCCAAGATCCTGCACAAGATATGCCGACCTTACTCGGTGAGCTGCGTCAACAAGCTGATGATCGGACCTTCTTTTTACCGACCCAATTCGTTCAGTAAACCACATCAAAATATATCAACAAGCAACCTTTACTACTTTTACTAACATAACCTTTTTAGGCGCGGTCAACACTATGCTAAAAATTGCCTACTCTGATATTTTTCGTTACTCGGTACCGGAAAAACATCGCTTCCCGATGCAAAAATACACCATGATTCCTGAGCGTCTATTGGCTGAAGGCACCATAAGCAGTGCTAACTTTTTTGCGCCATCACAACTAACCGAAGAAGAAATTCTAACCACGCATACTGCCGAGTACTGGCACAAACTTAAAACCCAGACCTTGACCCCAAAAGAAGCACGTCCGATTGGCTTTGAGATGACCCCAATATTGGTTGATCGTGGTCGCTACATCGCCCACGCGACTTATGAGTGTGCCTTATACGCCCAGCAATATGGGGTAGCGATGAATATCGCTGGTGGCACACATCATGCGTTTGCCGATCATGGCGAAGGTTTTTGTGTGTTTAATGATGTCTGTATCGCCAGCAATTTGCTGCTGTCACGCGGACAGGCACAAAAGATTTTGGTGGTCGATTTAGATGTGCATCAAGGTAATGGCAATGCCAGTATTATGGCAGCTGAACCAAGGGTGTTTGTATTTAGTATGCATGGTGCAAAAAACTACCCTTTTCGTAAGGAAGTGTCTGACCTTGATATTGAGCTGGCGACTGATACGGGTGATGCAGAATATTTACAGATTTTAGCAGACACCTTACCGCGCTTAATTGATGAAGTCGCACCCGATATCATTTTTTATCAATCCGCGGTAGATGTATTAGCGACTGACAAACTGGGAAAGCTGGCAATGTCGCAAGAAGGCTGTAAGGCGCGTGATGAGTATGTCTTAAGACAAGCACAAGCGGCGAATATTCCAGTGGCAATTGTGATGGGTGGTGGTTATTCAGAGAATATCGAAGATGTGGTTGAAGCGCACTGTAATACCTTTCGGCTTGCCCAGCAAATATTTTTTAATCTAGCGATTTGATCTTTGATACCTCATTAGACATTAAGGCTATTTTTATTTATAGCAATGATGATGTATGACTAAGATATGACAAGTAAGAGGGTTTTATAAATATTCTGTTGTTATGACTGCCCTAATTCTATAACTACAATAGCCCCATAAATCCTTGCCAACCAACACGCAGGCCAAGCAAGGTTAAAATCAGTAAAATAAGCTGACGGAAGCGCGCTGGTGGCAGATAGCGTCGTAAACGAATACCAACTAATAACGCGACCACAGATATTCCACTTAATAGCGCAATCAATTGCCACTCGACATTACTGAGTGCCATGATGGGCTCACGCAAGACGATAATTTGTGCTATTTTCCCTAATAGATAACACATGTTACCGACTTTAGCGAGGGTGTTCTTATCATCGCTAGCAGACAATAGGTACATCATTAAGACTGTTGACATGGCATTGGTCGAACCACCAATGATGCCGGCACTGACCCCAACAATGATCAATACTGGCTTGGTATTGGGTAGACGAATTTGCTTGCCAAGTACCGCTGTTGCTACATAAAAAGCAATCACCACTGCCAGTAACAATAGAATATAAGCACTATCTACCCATAGTAATAACTTTGCACCCAAAATACTGCCCAGCAAACTGGTTAATGCCAATAACCAATAACGCCTGCCATAATAAGAAAAATTCTGCCAAATGCTACGCCCACCGCCAGTTAACCACGTCATGGCATTAAGTAATAATGACGGGAAAATCACCAGTACAATGGCGTGAGGTAGTGGGTAAATACTGGCAAGCGCAGTAGTAGTCACCAAGGTCACACCCAGACCACTAATCCCATGTAATAGTGAGGCGAACGCAAAAATGACTAGCAGTAGCAATGTCTGGGTATCGTCGCTATAGGTCATGATATTTGCAGCTTAACATTTGGTATGTCATATTTATCATCGATTGCTGACTGCTAATATTAGGGTCATTGCCAATATGGCTTGTACCAGGGCGTATCCTCATACAGCATTAACTATCTTGGCGCTGCCATAACGTTTCGCCAATAATAGTTGCTAATTGTTGCGCAATTTTATCTTTACTGGTTTTCTCCAGCACTACTGAATCGTGTTCATAGCACTTAGCGAAGAATATCTGCATCGCATTTTCATCACTAGCAAAACCAATGTCCGCACGCGATACATCGTTACAAGCAATCATATCTAGGTCTTTTGTAATCAATTTTTCGCGGGCGTAATGCTCAACATCTTGGGTTTCTGCGGCAAAGCCCACTACGAACAGATCTGGATGCGCAAGAGAGACGGTTGCTAAAATATCTGGGTTTTTTACCAAATCAAGCGACATAGTATCTTGAGTTTTTTTGATTTTTTGCGGTGCGGCCTGTTCAGTACGGTAATCGGCAACAGCAGCGGTAGCGATAAAGACATCAGCTGGGCGTATGCCTCTATAGTTTTCTAAGTGTTCGTCCGGCTCGCTATGATCGTCACTGCAGTCGCAGCCACCATGTTCATGATGCACGTGGTGCACATGATCGTGCGACTCAGATGCAGAATGCTGATGCTCTTCAACCATCATAGTCGCTATAGCAGGATGAGTACCCGCTACACATTGCTGGGCAACGATTAGCATATCTTTGGCAGACAATACATTAATACGGGTGACATTCAGCGGGGTCGACAGTGATACCTTACCGCCCGCAATCAAGACGACTTCTGCGCCAGCCTCAACGCAGGCACGAGCTAGAGCAAAGCCCATTTTTCCTGAAGAATGATTAGACAAATAGCGTACTGGATCAATTGCTTCAATAGTTGGACCGGCGGTGATCACTACCCTTTTTCCCGCTAGTAATTGCGGAATTGTGTGCTGCGCGCTAAATAAGCTTATTTCGGCCAATAGTTGCTCAGGTTCGGGAAGTCGTCCTGCGCCTACATCACCGCAAGCTTGCTCGCCACTTGCCGGCATAATAATTTGATAATTCATATCGCGTAGGGTTTGTACGTTGAGCGTGACTGCTGGATGTGCCCACATTTGCTGATTCATCGCTGGGGCAATGATGACCGGCGCTGTAGTAGCTAAACATACCGTTGTTAAGAGGTCGTCCGCCATACCCATGGCTAGCCGTGCTAAGGTATTGGCTGACGCTGGCGCAATGACCACCAAGTCTGCCCACTTGGCCAGTTCGATATGACCCATACCCGCTTCGGCATGCTCATCAAGTAAGGACGTATGTACCTCGTTACCTGACAATGCTTGCAACGTTAACGGGGTGATAAACGCTTGAGCGCCGGTAGTCATAATGACTCGCACCTCGAACCCAGCTTTGACTAACAAACGAGTGAAAATAGCAGATTTATATGCGGCGATACCGCCAGTAATAGCAAGCACAATATTTGACATAAGCGGGGGCATCAATAACAAAAAGGAGATAAAAATTGCTCTCATAGTAACAACTATGAGATAAATTGTGTAAGGTTTTCAGTATCTATCCGTAATAGACCTACTTTGGAGGAATCATAATGGCCATTAAAGACTGGCACGAAGATGACCGACCACGTGAAAAACTACTAAAATTTGGGGCGACTCACCTCTCTGATGCTGAAATTTTAGCGATATTTTTACGTACCGGTACCCAAGCACAATCTGCTATCGAGCTTGCTCGGCATCTGATTACCGAGTTTGGTAGTCTGGCTGAATTATTGGCTGCGCCTCAAGAAGTGGTGCTTGCTTGTCATGGTATCGGTCCTGCCAAATATGCGCAGATGCTAGCGTCGCTTGAGATGGGCACACGCTATCTAGACAGTAAGCTCAAAACCGGCCAGGCTTTGGGACGCTCACAAGTGGTCAAAGACTATATCAGCACTCAATTGCGTGGTGAACCACGTGAGGTCTTTGCCGTACTGTGCTTAGACAATGCGCTGAACCTGCTTAACTTTGAGATTTTATTTACTGGGGGTATATCGTCCTGTTCAGTTTGTATTAAGCATGTGTTACGGCATGCCATAAGCCATGCTGCCAGCCAGTTGATTATCGCCCATAACCACCCGCATACCGATTCACAACCATCAACCGCAGATAACTTATTGACCTATGAGCTAAAAAAAGCTTGTGATTTACTCGATTTATCACTGGTTGATCATATTATCGTTGGACGTAACGATACGCTCTCTTATGCAGAAAAATGCTTGGCACCTTTTGATTAATGGTGTGCGCCATCGTTACTGATACATATTATCGACACAGCGTAGCACTTTCACTCTTGATAGTTATCGAGACTCATTCCATATTAGTAGGTAGTTTTACGTCGGTAGTCCATAGCAAAATTTAAGTATACTGGCTGATTCTTATTCTAATTTAGCTTACTATTAAACTTATTACCAAAAGGTGACGAGTAGCTTCAGTTTTTGTACCTCTACTCAAAATACTACGTTATTATTTGAATGTTGTTCTTTATAAAATATTTATAGATTGCTATAAGCTTAGTTCTCAGCATCTGTTGATTTGCATTGAAATTTCTTTATTCACGTTTTTTAAGGAGACAGTCATGACGATTGGCTTATTTATTTTAGCAATACTCATCCAGTTAGCCGTCGTCTTGGCCATTTTTTTAATGTCGTTATCACGAGTTAACGGTAGTATCGTTGCTATTATTACGGTGATAGTGACTGCCATCATTAGTCCTTGGTCGCTGATCTTAGGTATCCCATTAGCCCTGTTGTGCTTGGTGTTACTCATCGCACCTATTCGCCAGGCACTAATCACTAAACCCGTGTATAAGGCCTTAGGTAGCGCAATGCCCAGTATGAGCGACACTGAACGCGAAGCGTTGGATGCCGGTACCAGCTGGTGGGAAAAAGAGCTGTTTATGGGGGCGCCTAACTGGGATACCTTTGCCAATTATCCTTATCCGCAGCTGTCAGAGGAAGAACAGAGCTTCATTGATAATGAAGTTGAAGAGTTGTGCGCGATGCTTGATGAATGGAAAATTCATCATGAAGACCAAGATCTGTCACCCCAAGCATGGCGCTTCATCAAGGACAAAGGCTTTTTGGGTTTAATTATTCCAAAGGAATATGGCGGCCTACAATTTACCTCTTATGCGCAAAGTCGGGTCATGAGCAAGATTGCTTCACGCTCACCGACTGCAGCTGTCAGCTGTATGGTACCGAACTCGCTCGGCCCTGGTGAGCTGCTCATGCATTACGGCACCGAGGCACAAAAGCAGCACTGGTTACCTGGGCTTGCCAAAGGGGATGAGATACCTTGCTTTGGCTTAACGGGTCCTGAAGCAGGTTCAGATGCTGGCGCTATCCCAGATACTGGGGTGGTCTGTTATGGCATGCATGATGGCCAGCAGACGCTTGGGCTACGAATGAACTTTTCTAAGCGCTGGATTACCTTGGCCCCTATTGCTACGGTGGTGGGATTGGCATTTAAAATGTATGACCCAGAAGGCCTACTTGGTGATACTAATAAAGTCGACTATGGTATTACTTGTGCCTTGGTACCGGCCAATCATGACGGGGTCATTATAGGACCACGACATTACCCCAGTGGTTCGCCGTTTATGAACGGTACGGTCGACGGCAAGGATGTGTTTATTCCGCTAGATTATATTATTGGCGGCGTTGAAAATGCCGGTCGTGGTTGGCGCATGCTGATGGAATGTCTGGGCGTTGGTCGCGGTATTTCATTACCTGCGTTATCAACCTCAGCCGGGGGTATGACTTATTTATCAGTAGGTGCATTTGCTAAAGTTCGCGAGCAGTTCAAGATCTCAGTCGGTAAGTTTGAAGGCGTACAAGACGCTACTAGCCGCATTGCTAGCCAGACTTATATGCTTGAAGCCTTTCGTCATCTGGTCACTTGCGGACTGAACCAAGGTGGTACGCCGTCGGTAATGACTGCCATGGCCAAATATTACGCCACCGAAACCATGCGCGATTTGGTTAATGATGGTATGGATGTGGTTGGCGGTCGCGCGATTCAAATGGGTCCACGTAACTTTTTGGCGATTCCCTATCAAGCCATTCCAGTTTCAATCACGGTTGAAGGCGCCAATATCTTAACCCGTTCCTTGATGATATTCGGTCAAGGCGCCATGCGTTGTCACCCGTATCTATTCGATGAGTTACAGTTATTACAAAGTGAAGATAAAGCTGGCGCACTGAAAGAGTTTGATGTTTTATTCTTTAAACATCTAGGCTACACCTTCAATCGTGGTGCCAAAGCCTTTATCGCAGGTTATGTCGGTGGTAGCAGTGACGCGCCAAGCTTTGCTGATACTTTCACCCTACCTTACTACAAACATATCAACCGTCTAAGTGCCAGCTTTGCCCTCACTGCCGATATGGCATTAGGCTTACTGGCCGGAGATTTAAAACGTAAGGAAATGCTCTCTGGTCGCTTGGCTGATATTCATAGCCACTTATTCATCGCTACTGCTGTACTACAATTTTATCAACATGGTAGTAAATCAGCAGCCGAACGTTTACATGCCGAGGTTGCGCTACAAGATAGCCTTTACACTGTACAAGAAGCTTTTATGTCGCTGTTTGCTAACTTCCCTAATCGGATGGCCGCCAACGTGGTTAGCTTTGTCACCTTTCCAAGTGGACGTATCTTTACCCCAGCCAGTGACGAGCTTAAGTGCAAATTGGGTGATGTCTTTATGGATGATTTTGAAGCCAATCCATTCCGCGATTACCTCAAAACCATGGTCTACTACAATACCGAGCCCGATGACAGTACTGGACGTATGGAGCACGCTTATCAAACCTTGCTTGCGGTTGAGCCCTTATGGCAAAAGTTTAAAAAGGCCGAGCATAAAGGTAGTTTTGAAGGCTTAACCTTTGAAGACCACGTGGTGCATGCCAGCCAAAGCGGCGAGATTACCGAAGAAGAAGCCGAACAGCTGATCAAATATAATGCGCTACGTTTTGATTCGTTATTGACCGAT
Organism: Psychrobacter sp. PL15; assembly: GCF_035984995.1. Classification (NCBI taxonomy): domain Bacteria; kingdom Pseudomonadati; phylum Pseudomonadota; class Gammaproteobacteria; order Moraxellales; family Moraxellaceae; genus Psychrobacter; species Psychrobacter sp. PL15. Next base: position 92,495 of record NZ_JAXCIB010000002.1, on the reverse strand, counting down.
GTGTTCGACGAGCATTTACTGCAAGCTCAAGAGCGTATCAATCCGCACAGTTTGGAGAATGCTGTCCATAAACTGACTGACTATGCACAAATCAAGCATGACGCCCAAGCTAGAGACGACACACTAGCTAAAGACGATAGGTTAACTGACAGTGGAGAGACTGCCGCGGGAATTCATGAGCAGACTGGCGATGCCAATCCTGACCATGGCTACCAAATTGATGGTGACGTCAAAATGGTCGATGAGCAGCACACAACAGCAGAAATCAAAGCCCAAACCGATTTTTCTGCGGTCAGTCCAGAGGCAAAAGCACTGAATCCTCGCCACCGGGATGCTGAATCAACATTGAGCGAACGTATGAGTTACAATCATAGTCTTCGCACCCATGGTTCTGATGAGTTAAAAACCTCGGACTCGAACGCTATAGCGGATATCGTGACAGAGGGTAAACCAGACAAAAGCTTGTCTGATAGCGCTAAGTTGAAAGATGGAATACGCCGTGAAGAAGATGATAAGGCATAAGACTTAACTGTTCTTATAGTTATAGACTTCCCAAAACGTAGCCTTTGATAGTTTTATAGACTTAACAACGGTGAGTGTAGAACTAAAAGCAAGATTGCCCAATAGCGGCAGTCTTGCTTTTTTTATGGCTGGTTTTTCTTTTTATATAATTTCCTCTATATAGTTAAAATATCTTAAAAACGCTAGGGTACTGCTGGTATAAGCTTTTTGCAGCTTCTGTCTGCGTAGGCACAGCAAGCAAGAAAAACTTATGCCAGCAGTAGGTCATATATCGATATTACTTTTCATTGACTATAGTACGGGCTTCTTTAATCATAAAAAATCTTACAGCATGGCCAACCGTCCTTTTATAGTGTTCTCAAAAATGTGATACTGAATAACAGTCCAAAAACTTATAAACGTAGCAGCAGTAGCATGACTAACCTGCATAGTCGCATTGATTTTAATCAGGTGCTTGCTACTGAGAATGGCGTACACCAAGGAAATACTTCATGTGGAAAAATATGGGACTGACGGGCAAGATTGTTATTGCCATGATACTCAGTATCATACTGGGTTTATTTTTAAACTATTCTGGACTAAATGGTGAAGGTAGCTTTGTTAATACTTATGTGATCAATGGTTTTCTCGCCATTGTGGGGACATTGTTTGTTAACTCCCTCAAAATGTTAGTCGTACCCTTAGTGTTGATCTCACTGATTTGCGGGGTATGCGGTATCGGTGATATTCGCTTATTGGGGCGTATTGGTGGCAAAACTTTTCTCATTTATATGATGACTACCGCACTAGCGATTGCAACCGCGATTGGCCTTAGTATGCTGTTTGGTATCGGTAAAGGTATGACTATCGCAACCGAAGCGGTATTTGACGCCCAAGCAGCACCGCCACTGATTGATGTATTCTCTAACATCATCCCCTCCAACCCCATCAGTGCGATGGCGAACGGTGATATGTTGTCGATTATTTTCTTCGCTATCTTAATCGGTGTCAGTATTTTGATGGTTGGCAAACCAGCTCAAGGTTTGGTGCAGAGTTTGGAGCTTATTAATGAGGTCATCTTAAAAATGGTGACTATCATTATGAATCTAGCGCCATATGGTGTATTCGCGCTATTAACCAAAGCGATGACGGAGCTAGGTTTAGACTTGATTTGGTCACTACTCGGTTATATGGCGGTGATGGTCGGCGCACTTATATTCCACTTTTTTATTACTATGATGATTGTACTTAAACTGTTCTCAGGATTGTCCGTTAAGACTTTTTTGGTCAAAATGCGTGAAGTGCAAATTTTTGCCTTTAGTACCGCAAGCTCGAACGCGACTATTCCCATTACTTTACGTACGGTAACCAAGCGCATGGGGGTCGATAACTCAGTAGCCTCATTTACCGTGCCTTTTGGCGCTACCATCAATATGGATGGTGGCGCTATCTTGCAAGGGACAGCGACTATTTTTATTGCCAATATTTATGGGATAGACTTAGGCATCACCGAGTATCTAACGGTCATTTTGATGTCAGTGTTGGCGTCTATCGGTACGGCAGGTGTCCCTGGTGTCGGCTTGATTATGCTGGCGATGGTGTTTACACAGGTAGGCTTGCCCATCGAAGGTATTGGTCTTATTTTGGGAGTTGACCGTATCCTCGATATGTTACGTACCACAGTCAACGTCAGTGGCGATGCGGCAGTCACAGCTATTGTGGCAAAGTCTGAAGGTAAAATGGACTTAGCCATCTATAACGACCCCGATGCTGGTACAAAAGATGTGTTTGATGGGCATATCGATGAAAACAGTGAGCGTGAATTTTTGAAAGTCTTTAGCGATGATGTTATGGGCAGTGAGTACGATGGTGTTAAGCGTCGTCCCTAGTATTGAGGAGTGCGTATGCACGGATTGCGTAGGCTGCTTCTGAATCTCTAGAATCTTCACAATTGGCGGCTACAGATGCCGATAACAAACCTATTGGTACAACAGAATCACCGGCGGATAATGCTAAATGGGATGAGGGTCTACGCCGCGAAGAAGATGACAAAGCGTTATAGTTACCTTAGCTTTTAACGTTTTATAAATATAGAATGGTAAGCATAAAAATAACAAGCAAGATTGCCCAGCGTTGGCAATCTTGCTTTTTTATGGCTGATTTTTTCTCCTTTATGGGGTAAATCTTCTTAATTGATAAAAAAATCTTGCAGCGTCCCTAACAATTATTTTATATTGTCTGCGAAAATGTGACACTAAGTGAAAGATTAAAGAATTCTATAGACGTAACAAGAGCAGTAGTACCGCTAATGGTCATAATCGCATTGATTTTAGCACCGCGCCTACTACTGAGAGTGACGTACACCAAGGAAATATGTTATGTGGAAAAATATGGGACTGACGGGCAAGATTATTGTTGCCATGGTGCTCGGTATTATACTGGGTTTATTTTTAAACTACTCTGGATTGAATGGCGAAGGCAGCTTCGTTAACACCTATATAACCAATGGTTTTTTTGCCATTATTGGCAAGTTGTTTGTCAACTCCCTCAAAATGCTGGTCGTACCCTTAGTGCTGGTCTCGCTGATTTGTGGGGTATGCGGTATCGGGGATATTCGCTTATTGGGGCGTATTGGCGGTAAGACTTTTTTAATTTATATGATGACTACCGCCTTAGCAATTGCGACCGCGATTGGCCTTGGGATACTATTTGGTATCGGTAAAGGTATGAACATCGAAACCGAAGCAACATTCGAAGCAGCATCAGCGCCACCCCTTCTCGATGTATTTTCGAATATTATTCCCTCCAACCCCATCAGTGCAATGGCGAACGGCGATATGCTGTCCATTATCTTCTTTGCAATCTTAGTTGGCGTTAGTATTTTAATGGTTGGCAAACCTGCTAAAGGTTTGGTTCAAGGCATGGAGTTAATAAATGAAGTCATCTTAAAAATGGTGACTATCATTATGAACTTGGCGCCATACGGCGTATTCGCTCTGTTAACTAAAGCGATGGCAGAGCTGGGTTTGGATTTGATCTGGTCACTGCTAGGTTATGTGGCCGTACTGGTTGGCTCATTGGCATTCCATTTTTTCATTACTATGATGATTGTTCTTAAGCTGTTTTCAGGCTTGGGCATCAAGACCTTTTTGACCAAAATGCGTGAAGTACAGATTTTTGCGTTTAGTACCTCAAGCTCAAACGCGACGATTCCTATTACCTTGCGCACCGTCACTAAGCGTATGGGTGTGAATAACTCAGTAGCTTCGTTTACTGTTCCTTTTGGCGCGACCATTAACATGGATGGTACGGCCATTATGCAAGGGACAGCGACCATTTTTATTGCCAATATTTATGGTATTGATTTGGGCGTTACCGAATACTTAACCGTTATCTTAATGTCGGTGCTCGCCTCTGTCGGTACAGCGGGCGTTCCTGGTGTGGGTCTAATTATGCTGTCTATGGTGTTTGCCCAAGTCGGCCTACCTATCGAGGGTATCGGTCTTATCTTAGGTGTCGACCGTATTCTTGATATGTTACGTACCGCGGTAAACGTCGGCGGTGATGCCGCTGTTACCGCTATTGTGGCAAAATCAGAAGGTAAGATGGATTTGGCAATTTATAACGATCCAGATGCGGGTGCAAAAGAAGTATTTGATGGTCATATTGATGAAGATAACGAGCGTGAATTCTCGAAGGTCTTTAGCGATGGTGTTATGGGCAGTGAATACGATGATATTGATCGACATAAATAGTTAACGCTTAATACCTATTTGTCAGCAATCAAACAAAACCCCCAACCGCTAGGACTGGGGGTTTTGTTTGGGAACAGGGTTTATAGAGGGTGTTTTACTTACCGATAATTTTATTGTCTTAACCAAAGACGTATTTAGTCACCATTACTAGGCATACCAGTACAATCATCGGACGAATCAGCTTACTACCCCCTCTAACTACCATATGTGAGCCAAAGTACGCGCCGATAGTCTGACCGACCATCATCGCCAAACCCACTTTCCAGAGCACATTACCGCCTAAGATAAAAAATATTAGCGAGCCCACATTAGTAGATAAGTTCAGCACCTTGGCTGCGCCCGTGGCTTCAATAATTTGCCGACCACGCAATGCCACATTACCAAGTGCAAAGAACATACCGGTTCCTGGCCCCATATAGCCATCATAAAAACCGATTAAAGGTGCCGCAATTTTTTGCCACGCGCCTTCACTAATACGCGGCGCCGCTTCTACTTCACCAAGTCTGGGTGCAAATAACGTATAAATACCAATGGCCGCAATCAAAAATGGGATCAGCTTTTCTAGCAAATCAGGCGGCGATAATTGCACCGCGATAGAGCCAATAATGGAACCGATAAAAGCGGCAATAATGGCCATTTTAATTTTTTTGGGCTGTACCACACCCTTTTTGATCATGGTAATGGATGCCGCCAACGCTCCCGAGGCCGCTTGTAATTTATTGGTACCCAAAGTTAAGATCGGTGGGATATTCGCCAACAACATGGCTGGAATGGTCAATAAGCCGCCGCCGCCAGCAATAGCGTCAATGAAACCAGCAAGCGCTGCCACCGCGGTCAGCATTAAAATAATCTCTAAAGAGAGTGATACGTCCATGAAACTGACCTTGTAGAGAATCTATGATGGAAGTAGTCGCAGGCGCTGAAAATTTATTTCTGTAGTATAAACCTCTAATACCCTCATCAATGGGTAAAATATTTTTTTGAAAAAACACCTGTAAAACTATTAAAAGTGGCTCATTATAGAGTTAAAATCATAAGAAAAGATAAGAAGGTAACAAAGTCTGCTACATTTGTCATGAATACATAGCTACTATTAATGGACATTGGCGTGCCAGCGCTTTATATTCTATGATAATGATTGTCAGTAGTTTTAGGCTATTAAATAAATCAGCAAAGATTATTAAGTAGTAATCTAGAATGCGACACATCTTGTAGCAATGATAAATCCTTTAGAGAAAAAAGACTTAGCAGTAAGGATATTGAACCAATCACGACCGTGTTATCATCTATTGCCTCACCTTTAATAATACTGCGCAGTAGGCTAATAGATATTTTTTAACGCATTTTATTATTGATAGTAATGGGATTATGAGAGACTGAAGCCAATGGTCAGCGACATCACGGAGATGTGAGCAGACGATGGCTGAAATCTACAGTATATTTAACCAACGAGGATGACATGGCAATACGAAGAATTAAGGCATTTTTTGAGTCTGAGTCGGCAGGCGGGATCGTTTTAGCATTGGCTGCCGTTGCTGCAATGATCATTGCCAATACCCCACTCAGCGTTTGGTATAACAGTTTTATCCATGCCCCTATCGCCATACAATTTGGTAGTTTTGAGATTGCCAAAGACGCCAGTCACTGGATTAATGACGGTCTGATGGCAGTTTTCTTTTTTTTAGTGGGACTTGAGCTTAAGCGGGAAGTCTTAATTGGTGAGCTGTCTAACGTCAAGCAGATCATCCTACCTGCCGGGGCGGCAGTTGGTGGCATGGTCGTGCCTGCGATCGTCTACATACTCTTTAACTTTAATAATCCTGAATACTGGAAGGGCTGGGCGATTCCAGCAGCAACGGATATTGCCTTTGCAATCGGTATTTTAAGCTTACTTGGCAACCGCGTACCGAACTCGTTAAAAATATTTTTAGTCTCGATTGCAATTTTTGATGACATTGGTGCGATTTTAATTATCGCTTTGTTTTATACCAACGACTTATCTTTAGGCTCACTAGCGGTCGCAGGTTTATGCTTACCGTTTTTATTCTTACTTAATCGCCGAAACGTTACCAGCATTACCCCTTACCTGCTTATTGGCGTGATTATGTGGATTGCGGTACTCAAATCTGGCATTCATGCGACTCTAGCGGGCGTGGTCCTGGCACTATTTATTCCCATGTTTGATCGTACTGATCCTGAGCACTCACCGCTTGAAGAGCTCGAGCACGACCTACAAAACACCGTGTCCTTTGGTATTTTGCCGCTATTCGCTTTTGCCAACTCTGGTATTTCATTGAAGGGTGCAGGTGTCGCTGAACTGTTCCATTCCGTACCGCTTGGCATTGCCGCCGGCCTATTCCTCGGTAAGCAAATAGGGGTCATGCTGATGTGCTGGCTCATCTTTAAGCTTGGCATTTCAACCATGCCAAAAGGTATGAACTTTAAGCAAATTTATGGTGCTGCATTATTATGCGGTGTGGGCTTTACCATGAGCTTGTTCATAGGTGGCTTGGCATTTGGCGGTGATACCCCACTATTTGATGAACGTTTGGGTATCATTATGGGTTCTATCGTGTCTGGTATTGCCGGCTATATTATGCTGAAAGTGACGCTAAAAGATAATGTTGCGAACACCTCAGTAGACCTAACACGTCACTAATAAGTAGCATAGACCTCTCAGGAATGAGTCTCAAGCTATAAGTTGAGACTCATAACCTCCTGCTAAAATATGAGCATTACCAGTCTGAATGCTAACGGTTATAAAATCTAACGCTCATTACCTCTGACTATGATGGTACATTATGGATATGAATCCAAGAACCCCTTCTCAAAGCGCTACGATAGACAGGCTGGCACATCATAGGTCAGGTCTAGCAAACTATCAACGTCATGGGCGTACTACCGACATTAATGACCATAGCGACTTGCAGGTACTGCGCCGTATTAAACGCTACTTATTGCCCAAAAACTTTACCATCTCACCGACTTTATTGGCTGAGATGGTAGAGGGGTACGATATTGGTGATCCGCTGGCCGACCAGTTAGCGGTTGATGGGGTACGCTTTGCCCGCCCTCTACAGCAATCAATAATGAAGGATGGCTTACTGAGTACAGCTACAAGCCACATAGACATAAGCTCTGAGACTAGCAGTCACCCAGCATTTATTACGATGCAGGCACAGTTTAGCGAGCATCCTGACTGGTTCGATCCCAAGCTGGCACAAATTGGTGCTGTGGCCTATCGCCGTTATCCCTTAATGTTGATCTGGCTATTACGCAACGTCGCACTGATGGCAGGCTACAGTATCCCTGCGTTGTCATTGCCACTCATCCAGACTGGCGCTTTGATGCACGATGCCTTGCCACGCCTGATGCGCACTTATGCTTATATTCTAGCGGTATCTGAACACCCACAGCTGGACGCGAGCGTTCATCATCAACGTCAACCCATTTCTCAAGTATTGGCGATTGGTTCTGAGGGTTGGCGTCAGTCTATCAAAGTACGGCAAATCCATACGCTGGTACGACAAAATTTACTTAAAGGTAAACTATCTGCAGCGAATGGCGTCATACCCAATAGCGATCAGCATCACAATCCAGATGGCAGCTGGAACACCGCTTATTGGGGTGTTCCCATTAACCAAACCGATATGATCGCTACTCATTTACAGTTTTCATTATTGATTATGCGCGGTCTAAGGCTACTCGGTGCACGGATTAGCCCTGAAGAAGCTGAAGGCATCCTGCATCTTTGGAATCTAGCCAGCTATTGGATGGGGGTGGATTTAGATCGCTTACCTAAAGATGAGGCTGCGTGCTGGGAGTGGTTATATACTTACTTATCTATTCAGCAGCTCGATTTTAAGATGGGCCAACCGTTAGCCAAAGCCTTGCATGACCTTCCCCGTCAACTGATGGGCGAAGACAATCGCCGCGGACGCTTTGTGGAGCTGGTCAATGCCAGCGTCACACGCACTTTAGTGGGCGACGATATTGGCGATGGTTTGGATTTACCCAAGTCCAAGCTACGCTTTGGGGTACTGTCTTCAGTGCCGATTCTGTTTGCTTTAGATACTGCACGCCAGCACAATAGTGTGGTTGCCGACAAGCTGGAAGCCTTCCGCGCTAAACGCCAAGATAATATGAACTGGTGGCTGAAGAAAAATGATGACTATTATAAATAGCCACTACTAATAGACGTGCCTATTTATAAGTACGACTAGTAAAAAATGTGGCTAGCAATAAGCCCGACTATGATAAGTAGTAATCGGAATATTATAGCCAGTTACCAACTGCCCTAAACATATCTATAATAAAGCTCATAAGGGACATTGTAAAAAGTTACTCTGTTTTGGCTGTTATTAGCCAATGGTTATCAACGTGCCGCATTTTGTATACGATAGTACCATTCGAGCTGCCGATCAAAGCCAGTCTCTAGTAAGCTGGCCAACACCTTCCCTGTTAATCCCCAAACGGTCTCACCGTCGATCTGCCAACTGGGGGTTAATAAGGTCACCATCTGCTCTTGTAAATCGTCTTGCATGTTGTATTTTATCGCATACTCTACGGTAGGCTGGGTAATTAGAGTCTCAAAGTCTGCCCAAAAAATACGTGATATTTCTCCAAGCTCAGGCACTAATATCAGATCCGGTGCAATCAAGGCCACGATTGGACGCACACTCATGCCACTTTTTGAGGTCTGTATCGGTAGCTGACCGAGTAACTGTACTTTGTTTGGCGGCAGTGCCGTCTCTTCAAGCGCTTCACGTAAGGCAGTGAATACGTTATTACCATCGCCTTCTTCATATTTACCACCCGCACACGATACTTCGCCAGCGTGGCTACTTAAGTGGACAGCGCGACGAGTCAGTAACAGCTTAGGGCGCGATTCATTGGTAATAGCTACTAATACTGAGGCGTCAGCAATCGGTGTCTGATATAGACGGTCTAAAATTCGGGCGCTGTGGGAGATGTCATCGATGCTGTCTACATTATTGAGGTTAGCGGAACTATCATGGTTATCGGGATTGTGAGTGATTGGTGATATCATTGCTTCCAGTAATAACTGAGTCTGCATTCGTTCAGCCAGCTGCCTAAGCATTGGCTGATGAATATAAGACGGCAATGCAACTTTTAGTTGATCGAAATGTTCAAAATGCCATGGTCTTACCATTATAATGGTCCTGTATTTTGGTCTATGCTACACATGATCTGAGTTAAACATCAGTATTGAATATCGTTATAATGAGGCAAATATTCAGACCGATTATTATTATATTATTTAGGAAGCGATAGTGGATAAGATTTTTTCATTGAACAAGATGCAAGGTAAAACCGATGATTGCCCCCAGAGATTGCCATTGTTGATCATTGCAGTCGCCTGGGTTGGTGGTACGCTGGCAACAGCAGCACTCGCTCTAATCGGCGACTGGCAAAATATCGCTATGATTTTAGGCTCCTTTGGTGCCAGTTGTCTGCTTATTTTTGCTTATCCAGCAAGCCCTTTTGCGCAACCAAGAAACATCGTTGGTGGTCACATGATCACCACTTTCACCGGCTTATTATTCATGACTGTATTCGGCATTGAATGGTGGAGTCTGGCATTAGCGGTCGGTACCGCTATTGCGCTCATGTTGTTTTTTCGGGTACCGCATCCGCCTGCAGGTTCAAACCCACTAATAGTCATGCTTGGCGGGGTAAAATGGCACTTTCTAATCACGCCAACCTTAATTGGCGCAGTCTCTTTAGTGGTGGTCGCCTTGATTTATAATAATATCGGTAGAGGCAGGCATTATCCCAGGTATTGGTAGGCTTAGTTTTAAACAGCCTTGCTAAAACGTATATTGGCTTTTATCATAACCTAGACTAGCGCAATCTAGCCATAGCTGCATGTTCTTTATGTGACTGTCTATCTATAACCATTAACCATTAACCATTAACCATTATTATTTATCAATGGGTTAGCGTTAAACAAATCTACGCGAGAATAATCATAACGCTAGCATATTTTATGCTCGTTGACAGATAGTTTATTATTGAGGAATAATGTATTGCTGTTATCACTACTCAGCATCGGACAAATCTGTGCTATCTTAAGGTAAAGGCTATTAATGATTGTCAGTGTGGCCACCTGTTTAAATGAATGGTCTTATTTGACTAGGCAACTTATTTAAACCGATAATCACTACGATGTGGTAAAGATGACAACAAGCGCGCGAATCTGCACGTCTGAAAATAATGAATTACCCGTATTCTTTAATATGTCTACGCGTCATTATGTTTATGTCGTAAAAATAATGATGCCTAGATTACCCAAAGTTTTACTCTCTACTCCTTTCCATAAAACAAGGCAGTTGATATGCGCTATTGCTTAGAATGCGGTCACGAAGCTGAACGCAAAATACCCGCTACTGATAATATGCCGCGCTTGGTATGCCCAAATTGCAACTATATCCATTATGAAAATCCAAAAGTTATTTGCGGCTCGTTAGTGGTTTATAAAGATAGAGTACTGCTGTGTCGCCGTGCTATTGAACCACAGTATGGCTTATGGACAGTGCCAGCAGGCTTTATGGAAAATGGTGAAACTATCGCTGAGGGCGCTGCCCGTGAGAGCTTTGAAGAGGCTGATGCTGTAGTTATCAATCCAAATTTATACTGTGTTTATGATATTCCAGCCATTGGTCAAATCTATGTCATCTATTTGGCTGATCTAAAAGATGGTACCTATGGCATAGGATCTGAAAGCCTCGATTGCGCCTTATTTAGTGAAGAAGATATTCCTTGGGACACTATTGCATTTGAGGCAGTACGGCGCACGTTGACCAGTTATTTTGCTGATCGTAAACAGTTCGATAACCATGCTGATTTCCCTATTCACCAAGACCAAATCGGTAAAGACCAAAGTATCAAACGTTACTAAACCTAGGCTATTAAGTCTGAGTCGTTCGACACAAGCGCTTTACAAAAACTATAGTAAAAACCGTTTATGATAATTTCTTATAAACGGTTTTTTATTGCCTGAATTTAAATATTTAATATCATTTCTAAAGGCTCAAGATGACCAACGACAAGACCGCAAGCACTACAATCATTAGGTTTGAGAAGTCTGATATCGTTAGCCGTTGGGCTGGTGAGCGTAAGCGGTCACATAGAAGACTATGATGACCACGATGTTAAATACCACGATGATAAATCTTATTAAGAAAGACACCCAAGCATAAAATTTAGCTCAGTTAATAAATATGGTAATAGCATATACAGTCAATCCAATTTAAAAACAATACAGTGCTGCTGTTATAAATTTTTAGCAGCCTCTGTCACGCGTGCGAACAGCAAGCAAGAAAAACTTATACCAGTAGCACGCTGATACAAATGCATCTATTTCATTTTAGACCAGCTATAGCTAAAAGTATAAGGCGACGCGTAAAACAGTCAGCTTTTGAAACAATGAGTCTGTTCGGAGATTTGAAGGACATGATCATTTGACACATTGATTGCTAGCAATAGCGGCTATTTACTGGTTGATACAATAGTCATCATGCGCCAAACGAACAAAAGCCGGCCATACCTAACATTAGGTATGGCCGGCTTGGTTAACTCTCGAGACTATGGCGCTGATAGTATTTAACTTTACTAAAAACTATCAGCACTACCTTATTATCTGTACGATCTTGTTATCTACACTAAGTACATGGTTTAAGTACATGGTTAGCTTTTAACTTTACAGACCGTAAAGCCTAGATTTTTGACCTCATCTTCTTTGTCATACGGTGCAAGTACGGCGCGTACATGCACTTGGCCTTGCAAGTACTGCTGGGCTACCCGCTGTAAGTCAGCAACAGTGACCTGTAAAATCTCTGCACGCATTTTACGTAACCAGGCTTCACCGCGATGATGAAGATTGGCAAAGCAGGCCTTGATAGCCTCGCCAGCTGGAGAGCCGGGTTTATCCATACCAGAGATGATACCTAAGATTGCTTCCTCTAACTGTTCATCCGTTTGCGGCTCATTGAGTAGCCATTCAATACTGGCATCAAAATGCGCAAAAGTCTCAGCACAGTACGGATCGCGGTAACTAAAGAACTTAAAGGCACAAGCATTGGCATCGTAGCCCGCGCCGCCGCCATAAGCACCGCCGCGCTCACGGATGGCACTGTGCAGGTAACCATTACGTAAATAAGGCGCTAATACCATCAATGCTGCTGTGTCTGGATGATCTGCCGCAGGAACCGTATAAGCACTAGCATTATGATAAACGTTAGTCGCAACCAGCCATGCTAAGTCTTCAAAGTCGTCTTCAACATCGACCGTTGCAGCACTTTCAATAGCTTTAGCCGTATTTTCTTCACCATTTAAGGCAGGATCTAGGGTTAGATCTGCAAATTCGCTCGGAATATTTTTTGTAATACCAACTTCAGTGCTAGTACCAATATTAACAGCTTTCGCCGCTAACTCTGGTGCACGACTGTCCTGCCAGCTATTAACAATCAAATCACTTAACCGCTCAGTTTGCTCGGCTTCGCAGATGATCACCGCATGTTTTGGCAAGCTGATTAGGCGCTGATGTAGATCCATCAAGCTGGTTGCCAGTTGATCCCACTGTGCTTCATCAGTTTTAGCATGGGTTAAGAAGTCTTTAAGCGCATTGAGTGCAGGTAGACCGCTACGTACGTACTCTAGCTGCGATTGACGACTCATACCACGACTGGCAGTTTGCATCGCATAAGCGTGCCCTGAACCGGCAAGATTCGACTGCCATCCTGATTGACGCTGCTGCAAGATTTCTTTGATACGGTCATGCTCAGTAAAGACGCTATGCTCCATCACTTCTTTGACCAAATCAATCGCTTCAGGTTTGCGGTTGAGCGCACGCGTTGCCACCACAAAGTAGCTACTAATCGCTTGGCTATCGTCAATATTAGTACGTTGGCTGACTCTAGCAGTGACACCAGATGAATGCGCCGCTTGCTTGGCTTGCAATTCATGGGCACTTAATGAGTCCGTACCCAGCTCAGACAATAAGCTTAAATAAATAGGCAGTAATGGATGATTAATCACATCATTTGCCGGTAGCTGATCGGTATTTGCACTACCGATCGCATCGGTTAATGGCACGATTATTTGATAATAATATATACCGTTAGTCCCCGCTTCGTATTCAAACAAGGTACTGTCTTGACCACTTAAGCGTATTTGTTTTTGTGTGCCTTGCTTGACACTAATATCAGCAGGCACATCTTCTAGACCAACCTTTGGCAATAAGCTCAAGTCATCAGGTGCTGCTTGGCGCGCTGCTAAATCTAACGCTTGCTGTTTTAAAATAGCTTTATCGTCAGCAGTGAGATCCATCGCCATGGTATCCAAGCGGGTCTGTTCAGCCGCTGCCAAACGAGCCGTTTTTTCGCTATCTGGCGTTAGGGTCACCCGTACCCGATGATTGTTATCTAGTAAATGCTGTTTGATTAAATTAGGCATCCACTGCGGATCTTTCACCTGTTCACGTAGCCACACGAGATGCTCATCGACTTCCCAGATATCGATAGGGTTGCCATCATGAATTGCCGTGCTAAAGCCCTCTAACATCAAATTAAGGCCATAAGGGATGCTATCACCACCAATGTGGCGCTGATCTATCTCGATTTGATGCAAGATGGTTTCGATAGTCTCATCAGCAATGGGCTTATTAGCAACGTCGGCGAGCAAGTCCATAATGCCCTGCTCTACAGCCTCAGCATGCTCGGGCTCAGAGCCACGCAAACCAGTATAAAACACCATTTCATAATGGCTGTCATCAAGACCTAATAATGGGCTTGGTGCTTTGCCCAGTGGATGGCTATCTAGATAGGCGCGTAACGGCGAGCCTGAATGCTCAATCAATACCCCTTCTAATAAACGTAATGCCAGACGCTGTTTGGGATCAGTAATAGTCGGTAGTAACCAAGCAATCACATGATGGGTTTGATCCGGGCCTGCTTCGTCAGCAGTATAGGTATCAGTCGCCTGAATCGGTGCAGAGAGGCGCTGCTCAGGACGCGAAACGTGTTTCTTACCACTTTCAAACTGTATAAGAGCATCGTCATGAATCTTTAATTGAGTCTCAGCTACTGGAATATTACCAAAGCTCATGATCACACTGTTAGACGGGTGATAATGGCTTTGATGAAACGCTACCAACTCAGGATGGGTCAAGTCTGGAATATCAGCAGGATCGCCACCTGAATTATAATGATAGGTGGTGGTTGGGAATAAATGATGGGCAACCGCATGATACAGCTGATCAATCTCACCACTCATCGCGCCTTTCATCTCATTAAAGACAATACCTTTAAACTGCGGCTTATCATCAGCATCTAGTTCGACCCGAATGCCTTCTTGAGCAAAATCGAGTGGATGAATATTGGGGAAAAATGACGCATCAAGATAGATAGCAAGTAAGTTAAAAAAGTCATTTTTGTTTTGGGTCGCGTACGGAAACGCAGTCCAATCGGCAGCAGTCATGGCATTCATAAAGGTATTTAGTGAGCGTTTAATCATTGAAAAGAACGGATCACGTACTGGAAACTTCTCAGAACCGCATAATGCCACGTGCTCTAGGATATGTGCCTCACCTTTTGAATCCATCGGCTGGGTGCGAAAGCCCACTAAAAAGGCATTTTCGTCACTAGGGTGCGCCAAGTGATAGTGCATTGCTCCCGTTTTAACATGCTGACTGATCAGCACATCTATCGATAGCGCGTCAATATGGCGATGTTCAAGCAGCTCAAAGGCAGGATGCAAAGTTAAATCAGCGGTAAATGTATCAGTCATAATGATCCTTGGGGGCTTATTATATGGCTTATTTTTTATAAAATGTCGTTACCGCTAGATGGGGTTTATGCTTGGATAAGTCAAGGTAGCAAGCACGGCTTAGGCGCGGTTAGTCATCGTTTATTATAATAACCATTTATCAGTATTTTAAAGATGACCGCGCTCCAAAGCTCTGAATATAAAACCCCTAAAACACAATAATTTTAAAATGTCCTAAAATATAATAACTTAAAAAAATAACCCTAATTAAGTTATGGACTTATCCCTTAACAAAGCGTAGCAGCACTGTTACTATGGAGTTAAGAACTAATGAATTTAAAACCTTAGAGAATTAACTATAAAAAGGAATATCTTATGAGCTACCAACATATTTTACTAGTCACCGACCTATTACCTGATGCTGATGTCGTCGCACAAAGAGCCAAACGTGTTATAGCTGGCTCACCAGACGCTAAATTATCAGTGCTGCATATCGTCGAAGATGACATGGTACGCTTCGGCTATGAGCTAGTCCCCGCCTCTAGCCTATCCGGCGAAAAAGATGGTGAGCAGTGGCAAGAAGCACGAGCAAAGCTAGCCGAATTCCTAAATCGTAACGGCTTACATGCTTTCAATTCTGAAGTCACAGCAGCTATCTCCAATGACAAAGGTATCATCAATTACTGCCACGAAAAAGAAGTTGATTTGCTTATTATTGGACGCCATGAGCGTCGCGGCATCGCCGCATGGTTGGTCGGTGCCACCGTGGATAATATCTTGCCTAATGCGCCTTGCGATAGCTTAGTCGTCAAACTCGATATGCCAGTGCCAACATAAAATGTGGCTCGCGTAAGTTAATGGCTGAAAGCTGATAGTTGATAGTTGATAGTAACGAGAACTATTAAAGATCTTTTCAAAACTCAAAACTATTATTCAAGCTACTAGCAAAGATGATGCACCTTTAACAAAGCATACTTAACAGCAACCATCGGTAGTGCTATAGTTAAGACTATCTCTATCTACTGCGAGGAGTCCCTTATGAGTTACCAACATATCTTACTGGTTACCGATTTACTGTCTGATGCCGATGTGGTCGCACAAAAGGCCAAACGCATCGTCCATAATCGCCCTGAGTCCAAATTATCTGTACTACATATCGTCAAAGACACCATGGTGGGCTTCGGCTATGAGTTAGTACCCGCTTCTAGCCTCTATGATGAGATCGATGATGAACGCTGCCAAGAAGCCCGGGTAAAGCTGGCACAATTTTTGGATCGCAATGAGTTGAATGTCGTGAATTCGGAAGTCACTACTGCTATCTCTAACAGCGAAGGCATCGTTAATTACTGCCATAAACATGACGTTGATCTGCTGGTTATTGGCCGCCACGAGCGTCACGGTATTGCAGCATGGCTCAGCGGTGCGACTGCGGATAATATCTTACCCAACGTCCCCTGTGATAGCTTAGTCGTTAGGCTTGATAAGCCCGTCTCAAAACGCAGTTAAGATTATAGCTAACTTATCAGGGCTGTTTATTATTAGAACCTTGGCTATTAGGCTACTTGATTACGCTGTAAAAACAAACATCGGGCGCATCCTAGTTATTTCTCTATGATGCGCTTTTTTAGTGCCAGGTTTTAATAATACCGCTAGTTATTTATGGGAGAGTTTGAGACTGCAATTTTATAAAGATACTGTTTATTTAACTTATTAAAATTATTCAAAAACCTTTGATCTCATTGTTTGTAAAACCTCAAATCGTTAACCAAGTTTCACCCAATCCTATAGTTAAAACACCTGAAAAACGCGACGGTACTGCTGCTATAAACTTTTCGCAGCCCCTATCTGCGTAGGCACAGCAAGCAAGAAAAACTTATGCCAGCAGTAGGTTATGTATCGATACTACTTTTCATTGACTATATCTATAATAGATTTGCAGATTGCTTACTATAAAGCCTTCGTTCTATAGAGTCCTCGCCCTTTTGAATTTAGTTTTCTTGAATTTAGCCCGCTTGAATAATATCAATAAAAGTCTGCCAAATCGGACTTTGGTGACGGGCTTTGTGCCAAACCAACCACCAAGTACGCGCCAAATCTATCCCTGCTACTTTTACCTGTACTAACTCGCCACTGGCCAACTCTGCATCAATCACATGTTGTGACAAACAACCGAGCCCAATATCTGCACTGACCATGTGCTTAATCGCCTCTGACTGCTGAATGGCCATGATGACCTCAGCATCAGGCATATGTTGTAATAACTGCTCATCGATAATTTGCCGTGTCCCCGAGCCTGCCTCACGTACCAATAGCGGTAGCGTTGCCAATTGAGCGATGCTCAATCGATAACAGTCTGCACCGTCATCATAATCATCATAATCATCAATATTACTCTCAATATTACTCTCAATATGAATGCCAATGCTGTCTAGCCATTTACTATTGCGCTTGGCGAAGATCATTAAGGTGTCCGTACGCCATGCACGCTGTTCGATAACTTTAGTATCGAGTGGCCGCGGTTTACCCTCCACCAGTGCAATATCAATATTTAACCGCTCAACCTCGCTGACCACTTCTTGGGTATTAGCAATATACATATCGACGTTAGCATCAGGAAGTACACCGTATAGCTTAGCCAATAATGGCGGCAATACGTAATTACCAATAGTCGTACTGGCGCCGATATGAATTTGCTCAGCATGGTGCTTATGATAGTGCTCAAGCGTTAGCGACTGTCCTAGGATGGCTTGGGCCTGGATGTAAACCGGATGGGCGTTAGGATGTTGGTTAAGTCTACGCCCGACCCGTTCAAATAGCGGCATTTGTAGTCGAGACTCTAGCTCTGTTAAAGCACTACTGACCGCCGACTGTGATAAATGTAACTGCTCACTAGCGCGGCTGGTGCTACCCGTTTGGTAAATACTGACGAATACCGCCAGCTGCTTCAAGGTAATCTTCGGTAAGGTCTGAACTGCTTTTTTCATTATTTTTATTCTTCCTTTGTTATAGCCTTATTTTTTGTAGCTTCCTTTTTATAGCACCACTTATAGCACCACTCTGCGACTCGTGAACTCATGCAAAATACTATCATTTAAGTAGATAAACTGGCTATTCAACCTAAATAATCGATAGTTTATATCTTATTAATCTGTTTTTATTATAGATTGACTTGCCCTATAATGTCCATTCATAAGCTTATGCACATTTAAATGACCTAATGATGATAGGTAATAATGACTTCATTAAGGTCTTAATAAATATTATCACTACCTTGCCAGTCTACAATCGAACAAATGCGTCAATAGGATCGTTAGTCATGAACGCTTTTACCCAATCAGTTGCCAGTTATTTTCCACGAGGTCAGCATCTTGCAGGGCTTATTGTCGTATTGCTCGGCAGCTTGTTTTGTTTGTGGCTAAATATCAGCCTAGATACCTGGACAAATGGCCGCATCGTTGGGCTATCTTCATTAACCTTAGCCATTTTGATTGGTATGGTACTGGGTAATACTATCTATCCTAAGGTCGCTGAACGTTTAAATGACGGGGTTTGCTTTGCAAAAGGGGAGATTTTACGGCTTGCCATCATGTTTTACGGTTTTAAGCTGACCTTTACCCAAGTCGCTAGTGTTGGCATGCCAGCGGTGATGAGTGATGCACTGGTGTTAACTTCGACGTTTTTATTAACCTATTGGCTGGGCACTAGATGGCTAAAAATCGATAAGAAAACCACGCTATTAATTGGCTCAGGCGCTAGTATTTGCGGGGCAGCAGCGGTCATTGCCGCAGAACCGGTCGTCAAGGCAGAAGCCCACAAAGTAACCATCGCAGTAGCAACCGTCGTAGTATTCGGTACTATCGCTATGCTGCTCTATCCATTCTTATACAGTCTAGGCTGGTTGCAGCCCTGGCTCAGTGCTCAAGACTATGGGGTCTATACCGGCTCAACCATTCATGAAGTCGCCCAAGTCGTCGTCGCGGGTAACGCGATCAGCCCTGAAGTTGGTGATACCGCGGTAGTCACCAAAATGATTCGGGTCATGATGCTCGCACCGTTCTTGCTTATTCTATCGTTTGCGCTAACCCCTAGTGGCGATACTAAAGGCGGCAAAAAACTGTCGTTTATAACCCGCGCCAAACAAGTCAAAATACCTTGGTTTGCCTTTATATTTATTCTGATCGTACTGTTACATACCTGGCTAAATATATCTGTAAGCTTAGAGCGCACTATGGTGATGTTGGATGATCTACTTTTGACCATGGCCATGTTTGCCTTAGGCTTAACCACTCATCTAAGCGCTATCAGACAAGCGGGGGTTAAACCGCTACTATTAGGCGCGATCATGTTTGGCTGGTTAATTATTGGTGGTGGTCTGATTAACGTCGGTATTGGCTTTATTTAAAAATTTTCTATTCTACTTATGGACCTAACCTACTTGATCAACTTAACCATCGAGCACAATACTCTACGTAAATAGCAGACGAAAAAAAACGAACCCGGAGGCTCGTTTTTTTTCGCATATTGTGGTTGTCATTTACTTGTTGTAGTAAGCGATAACCACATTTTGCTAATTAGATAGCAACGATGTTATGTGCTTGTGGGCCTTTTTGACCTTGAGTTACTGTGAACTCAACTTCTTGGCCTTCAGCTAAAGTTTTGAAGCCTGAACCAGTGATTTCGCTGTAATGAGCAAAAACATCAGCACCGCTTTCTGGAGCGATAAAACCAAAGCCTTTAGCTTCGTTAAACCACTTAACTGTACCTTTCATAGTATCTGACATATTCATAATCCTAATTTTTTAATCTAATAATGGTCTAATGACCGACAACGCTTGCAAATAGCTACTGAACAATAAATATTAAAACGAAGGATTATAACTAATACTACGAGGTAATGATTTGGTGCAGAACTGCTCTTAAGCTTGTGCGTATTATAAGGGGCTTCTACCAATAGCGCAAGCCCTATCTGGCAATTAAGGTAATAGGTTACAAATGTACACCTGTTTTCAGCCCTTTTAAGCCTCTCAGATGTCTAAGAATTGAAGGAGTTCTTGACTATGCGTCAGGTAGTCGGAACATGAATATTGCTACTCCAGTACAAATTACTGCGACCACCCAAGCCATCCACAGCGTGGCGTCTGGCAGTTTATAAAACAGCATACTGGTGGATATAGTCATCATAATCGTCGCTAGCCACTTAGCATAACGAGGCACAGCACGCTTATCTTCCCAGTCACGTACAAACTTGCCAAAGGACCGATGATTAATGAGCCAAAAATGAAAACGACGTGAACTGCGTGCCCAACATCCTGCCGCCAGTAGTACAAATGGCGCGGTTGGCATTACTGGCAGCAGCACGCCAATTATTCCTAATGCAAAAAATAACCAGCCTAATAGCAAAAACAGCCAACGCACCGTAGGGTTATTGGATTGGTTGGTCTTAGGACGGTAATAGAAGGTGCGTTTTTGTTCAGTCATGGCTGCGGTATCAAAAGGTGATAAATGGTAGGTAATGTTTATTACCTATATGAGTAGCTTAGCATGCAGTAGTTGACAAAACCGTGCAATACTGAATTTGAGTCGTTTTGCTATACAAGCGTATTATTGTTGAGTAGTTAAGTAAGTGACATGTCTTACGAAGCAGCTAATATTTACTGAACAACAAGTGTATCAGCTCAGGGGGAAACTACTATTTGATACGCTTGATTAAGTAAAAAAACCGCTTGGCATTCAACCTAGAGCGGTCTTCTATAGCAGGAATAAAGCAGTTATAAATATATTTTATACTAACGAAAATACGAAAACAATAAACGATAAGAAGTAACTGAGCATTATGACCACAACATATTTTTCATTCATCTGTTTGTCGTTAATATTACGTTTTCCTAGGGTGATACCAAGCTTTTCAATCGCTACCCCAAAAAAATAAACGGCCAACGAAAATAATATAACTTGGAAAAAGACACCAAGAAGAGTATTCATCACAGGAAATAAAACTTTAATCTTAAAAACTAACAGTAATAAAAAAGCAATTAACCCTGATATAGAGCCCTGAAAAAATATAATATCGTGCCAAGTTGCATCAGTTTTATAAAAGCTATTTTCGATATCAAAGCTACCAGGTATGGGTTTTCTAGCAATAGCCCCTCTTCTAACCACGGCCCTATAGGCATTTATCTTACTTACCGTAATAATAAGTAAAGAAGATGTAAGAATAACCCACAAAAAAACGTATAGATTTAGGATAATCATTGCTCCATGATTCGATGAAAGAACGGCTCGAATATACTACCTATATTATTGCTCTATACATTAACAAATTTTAATGCCTGAGTTCTAATTTGAGTAGACTCAAACGTCTGGATTATAAGGACTTACTTATCTGGTTAATCCAAGTTTTTCGTTAATACAGAGCTACTAGTCCGGCCGCTTTTACTGTAGTGACACTGTCGCTTACTGTACGAGCTACTACTATGTCGCTCAACTTATTTGCGACAGTTATTTGTTTAGTTTAACTGATACAAAGCTATTAATCTCTACCTCTATTGGACTTCTACTTCTGACATTCAATATTTTCAGTACTGTATCGTCGCTATTAGCCCAACTTAACAGTGAGCATGGCTCGTTGATGAGATAACTAGCGGCCATTCTATGCCAGTTGAAATATTTAAGAAAGCATACTTTGTTTACTGGTATAAAAAAAACGCTCACAATGCTATCTGGAACGGCTTTTGTATGCAAACCTTAAATTTACTAGGTTGGATTTGAGCCAAGTATCAACGGTATAGCTTTATCATAAGCGAGTATCTATATTGTTATCGCAATTCATTGCCTTTATAACTTAATTAACTTGTTTGATTCAACACCAACCACTTAAACAGTCGCTTTACTAATAAAACATATGTTTGGTGAAATACTTCAAATTCTAACCCAGTACCGAACTAACCGCCACCTCTCCTCTTAAATCATATACCAACACACTTATCCTTTTTACTAATTGCTGCTCTATCTCCGTATAAGCCTCTTTTTTAAACAAAGCCTTCGATCTCCTAGCTGCCTTAACATAGGCACTATTTTTATATAGAACCTCAGTTAGCTCATGATTGATAGTCGCTATCTCATTGAAGTAAACGTCTAATGTATGATTGCTAGCTTTAAGAGATGCGAGTATGTCTTCTAGTTTTTGCGAGTTATCTAGAATAGATGTTATCTTCTCTATGATTAACGTATCTTGATATCCAAAATTTCTGATATTAACGCGAGATTGTAGTGCAGAGAGGATAACTAAAGGTATGATTAACATGATTAAAACGATAACGTAGCTCATGAGTGTTGTACCCGCACCGCCCAAGGCTAGTATTAAGAACCAAATGACTAATATCGTTAATAACCCAGCCATAACACCGTTAAATATTGATATGGATGGCAACCACTGCCGCAATCGCTCTATTTTAGTAAAACCAAGACTATCGATCTTCTCTACTTCGATATCTATCTTGTCGGTAGACTTTATTTCTTCTATTAATATTTTTATATTTTCAGCATCATTGACTAAGCGGCTACTGTTTTTTAATTCTTTTATTATAAGAGAGATATTGGCTTCTAACTTAGCAATGCTAGCGTTGACCTGCTCTTGTAATTCAGTGACTTTGTTAAAAATAAAGCTATATTGCTCATAGGTATTATCATAGGAGCTTCTACTTTTTGTGGATTGCTCATGACTACCGCAAGTCAATAACAGCAGCATCGTACTTTTAAATTGACTCTCACAATACTCTTCTCTAGCAAAGGCTATAGTAGAATAAGTCTTTAGTTGTCTATACTTTGGAGAATCTTGTCGTGTTTTTCGATATAAGAAAAATATAGGGATAGCAAGTAGTAAAGCGATAATGACAAGCTTAAAAAAAACACTATCCATAAGCGTATTCCAGCTCTAATAAATTTATAAGTATAGTTGATGGGTTACCACTAACAAACATGGCTTATGATAACGCTCATCATAAGCCATGTTTTTATAAGGACAGTAGCTACCTACAAGCTACGTACAACCTATAAATTCTTTAGCTGCTCCATCTGCGCCGTCATCGCGACCAGCTGCCCTTCTAGCTCGGTCAATTTTGCCTTTTCAGCGTCAACGACTTCGGCAGGTGCTTTACTGACAAAGCCTTCGTTACCTAATTTGCGCGAGATACCTTCGGCTTGCTTTTGTAGCTTTTCATACGCTTTATCCAAACGAGTTAGCTCAGCAGTTGGGTCAATCAGTCCTTTCATCGGTACTAATACGCGCAGCTGTCCGATCATACTAGATGATGACAATGGCACGTCATCACCCTCTTTGACGATGGTTAAGCTCTCTACTTTTGCCAGAGCTTTAAACTGATTGGCGATACGCGATAAACGCTCATCTTCAGCTAGTGAGATATTTTGTAGTAGAACTGGTAGACGTACCGCGTTGCCCAGTTTCATCTCGCCACGAATATTACGCACGCTAGCAATCAATTGTTGTAGCCAGGCCATATCAGCTTCAATCTGCTCACTGATTTGGGTAGTGTCAGTTTGCGGATAGGCGGCGATAACGATGCTGTCAGTGTCTTTACGATCTAATAGTGGCGCGATAGTCTGCCAAATTTGCTCAGTCAGATACGGCATAATTGGATGAGTAAAGCGTAGAGCAGTTTCTAGTACATGTAGCAGTACGTAGCGTATTTGCGCTTTGCGCGCGTCCGTCACCGAGTCATCATTTAGACTGGCTTTAGCAAGCTCAACATACCAATCACAATATTCATTCCAAATAAACTCATAGATATCATGGCTGACCATGTCCAGACGATACTGAGTAAAATGCTGATGAATATTGGCAACAGTAGAGTTCAGACGGCTGATAATCCACTTTTCAGGCAACTCCCAAACTTCTGGTTTGGCCATTTGGTCGATAGGTAGCGCATTGCCTTGCCCTGCTTCAGAACTATCAACACAGTTCATCAGTACAAAACGGCTGGCGTTCCAAATCTTGTTACAGAAGTTGCGATAGCCTTCAACCCGTTTAAGATCAAAGTTGATATCGCGTCCAGTACTGGCTAAAGAGGTAAAGGTAAAGCGTAGCGCGTCAGTACCAAAGGCTGGAATACCTTCTGGGAACTCTTTACGGGTTTGCTTTTCAATTTTGGCCGCGTCTTTAGGGTTCATCATATTGCTAGTACGTTTAGTGACCAAGGTCTCAAGATCGATACCATCGATGATGTCGATAGGATCAAGCACGTTACCTTTAGATTTAGACATTTTTTGGCCAAAGCTATCGCGTACTAAGCCATGCACATAAACAGTTTTAAACGGGACTTGCGGGGTGCCATCTTCATTTTTGACAAAGTGCATGGTCATCATGATCATGCGAGCGACCCAAAAGAAAATAATGTCAAAGCCAGTGACCAAAACACTGGTCGGATGGAAGGTTTCCATTACTTTTGCATCCGCATTCTCATCTGCCCAACCTAAGGTACTAAACGTCCAGAGACCCGAGCTAAACCAAGTATCAAGCACGTCGTCATCTTGGCGTAAGCTGACCTCAGCGCCTAGGTTATACTTGCTGCGTACTTCCGCCTCATCACGCGCCACATAGATGCTGCCTGCGTCGTCATACCAAGCTGGAATACGATGACCCCACCATAGCTGACGGCTGATGCACCAGTCTTGTAGACCATTCATCCACGCCATATACATGTTTTTATATTGCGCAGGGACAAACTCGATACTGCCATTTTCTACCGCATCAATGGCAGGCTGAGCCAACTTTTCAACCGCCACATACCATTGATCAGTCAACCATGGCTCGACGATAACCCCACTACGGTCACCACGTGGTGCTTTGAGCGCATAGTCTTCGATATTTTCTAGCCAGCCTTGCTCTTGTGCTTGCTCGACCATAACTTTACGTGCCGCAAAGCGCTCCAGTCCAGCATATTCACTTGGGGTAGTTTCAAGCTCAGGGTCGCGAGTTTGCAGGTCAGGATAGACTTCCATTGCTGGCAATATATTGGCATGAGCATCAAGAATATTAATCAAAGGTAAATCATGACGACGACCAAGCTCATAGTCATTAAAGTCATGAGCAGGTGTGATTTTGACGCAACCGGTACCAAAGTCGCTTTCGACATAATCATCGGCAACAATAGGTACGACTCGACCAGTAATTGGCAAGGTAATGGTTTTGCCAACTAAATGTGCGTAACGTTCATCGCTTGGATTGACCGCAACTGCTGTATCGCCTAATAAGGTTTCAGGGCGGGTGGTTGCAACCACTAAATAGTGCTTACCATCTTGGGTAGTAATGTCTTTATCGGTGAAATGATAGCGAAAGTGCCATAAACTGCCTTTTTCGTCATGGTTTTCCACTTCTAAATCTGATAACGCGGTTTGGAACTTTGGATCCCAATTCACCAAACGCTTACCACGATAAATCAATCCGTCATCAAACAGACGCACGAACACTTCTTTTACCGCATTAGACAGACCGTCATCCATGGTAAAACGCTCACGTGACCAATCTACCGAGCTGCCTAAACGACGAATTTGAGTGGTAATGTTATCGCCTGACTCTTCTTTCCATTCCCAGACTTTATCGATAAAGGCGTCACGTCCTAAATCATGACGCTTAATACCTTCAGCATTCAGACGACGCTCAACCACCATCTGAGTGGCGATACCCGCATGGTCCGTACCCGGCTGCCAGAGCGTATTGTCACCATCCATACGGTGATAGCGAGTCAGGGCATCCATGATAGCATTGTTGAAGCCATGGCCCATATGTAGGGAACCGGTAACGTTCGGCGGTGGCAACGCGATAGAAAACGACTCTTCTTTATCAAAGGTCGGCTGAAAATAGCCATTGTCTTCCCAGCCTTGATACATGCCGGCCTCAACCTGACTTGGATTATAGGCATTTTCAAGTTGAGTTAAAGCAGCTTGGATAGAAGTGGTTAAGTTAGTTTTGGTGTTTTGACTATTAGGGGGGTTACTCATAGGGCTCTCAAACTAAAAAGTGAATTGGTACAATAGTATGGTTATAAAAAAATGGTTGTATGAATGGTCCTTCATAGCAGGACTATAAACTGGATAGCTACTGCCAATCTCATACAATTTACCAACGCAAGCAGGCTTAAAAAAATAATACTTGCGATAGATAATAAACAGGATACTAATGAAATATACTGGTAGAAAAAAGATAATGAGATGATTTTATCTTATATAAGCAAACTTTGTTAGCTTCGGATGATTTTTCCTCACTCTATCGCACAAAGACCGTTTAGAACGACCCTTAATCACCTGATATAAGGAGATCATTATGTCTAATTATAAAGATAACCTCACTTCTGACGCTACTCACAAAAATCATCAAGATATCGTTGACGGTAATGCTAACGGTTCAAATCACCAAATGGAACAGAAAAAATCATCAGTCGAAAATGAAGTTAATAACAGTACAGAAGAAAATAACAGCGACGAGATTGATGACAGTAACAATCAATCCTCTGCCGACGTTACCAAAAATTTAGCAGACGACGATTTTTCTGAAGTGGTCAGTAACGAAGACAAAGAAACCATCAAAGAAGTCGCCAGTGATGATAACTTTAGTGCACCCAAAAGCTATGCCAGCATTTTGGTTGAGCAATTCATGGATGCCAAAGAAACTTTTAATCGCTCGCTGGGCTCGTTATTTACCAGTGCTTTTACCGCAGGGCTAGAGATTGGTATCAGCTTATTTGTTATTTTAACGGCATTTGCGCTACTCAGCGACGTGTTACCTAGTCAATATGCGATAGTGTTGTCCTCCCTGTTATATCCAATAGGCTTTATTATCGTGGTCATTGGTCAGTCATTATTATTCACCGAACAGACCTCTTTATTAAGTTTGCCAGTGCTCAATAAAATCGAGCCGTTATGGAAGCTGCTACGCTTGTGGGGCATCGTTATCGCGGGAAATATTGTGGGTGGCTGTCTGTTTGCAGCGCTGATGATTGGCTTAGGTATTAATATGAAGTTGTTCAGCATTGCAGATGTTGACGCTTATGCGCAGCATGTTTTAGGCTATGAATGGTGGGTCATTTTTGGCAGCTCAATCTTAGCGGGCTGGATGATGGGCGTAGCCGCATGGCTAGTGACCTCAGCACGCGATACCATTAGCCGTATCGTACTGGTGTCATTAATTACCGGTAGTATTGGCTTTTTGGGCTTGCACCACAGTATCGTCGGCAATATTGAGGTATTTTCTGCCTTACTGTATGGCGATAGCGTCAGCTTAGGCAGTTATTTGTTATTTTTGTTGGTGGTACTAGTAGGCAATACGATTGGCGGGGTGGTGTTTGTGGCAGTGCTTAAAAACCGAATTTTTTTGTTTGAGATTAAAAAAGTTAAACAGCAAACCGAGGATGGTAAGAATGACAGCACAGCGCGGATGAATGCACGTCAACGGTAGTGTGTGGTTCTTAATTACGTGATAGTTGATTAACAACCATTTGATAATTGATTCTCACGTAATCATCAAGTAGTGTTCAAGATATTTATGCAAAAGATGCTCTAGCAACTATTAAAATATATCCCATAGCAAACTTTGCGAGGCTAAGTTTATTATGGGATTACTGTCATGGTTAACCAATACTTAGAGCATGCCTGCTGCCAAAGTATCACTCTCTGTTTGAGCTTTCTTATGCTTGGCGCTGAATATTTTTACTAAGATCCCGGCAGTAAAGAACATCACTAAAGTATAGATAGCTGGGGTCATTGACATGTCATAGTTGGACAATAAGGTTAATGCCATAAATATCGATAACGTACTGTTCTGTAAGCCTACTTCCATAGTGATTGAGGTTCTTTGTGCCAAGTTTAAGCCGAACAACTTACTTGAAAGATAACCAAGCGCCATAGTTGAGACGTTTAGGAGTAATGATACCGGTCCGGTCTCAATAAAGGCAGCAACGACGATATCTCTTTGGACATAGACCAAAAAAACAACCAAGAAGGTCAAAAATGTAACGCCGAATCTAGACACTAGTACTTGTGAGCTATCAGCTACCCTTGGCGCAAAACGTCTAATCAGCATGCCGATACTAATAGGCACGATGGTAATTACTACTAAGGAGACCATTGTTTTGACGATAGGTAACTGAAATTCGCTACCTGTGCCCATAAAATAAATCAATGAAAAGCTCAAAACAATAGGAATAGTAAAGACGGTTATAACACTAGCAATCGCAGTCATAGTTACTGATAACGCGACATCGCCTTTGGCCAAATAGGTAAACAGGTTTGATGTAGTGCCACCAGGACAAAGCACCAATAACATGACACCTACCGCATATTCGGGTCGTAGTGGCATGATGTTAGCCAGTGCAAAGCCAATGAGCGGTAACATGATCAACTGATTGGTTAAACCAATACCCACTGCTTTAGGATATTTTGCAACTCGTTTAAAATCGTTTGTAACAAGGGATAAACCCATCCCCATCATAATCAAAAACAGACAAATGGGAATAACGACTGAATTTACTAAGGTGACTAGCTGAACACTTTCCATAACTACATCCATGTAGATAGGACCTTTATATAGGTCAATAAATAAAATTTTAGTTAACACATGTTACTAGGTATTTAATTTAAGTACTTATTTGCAACCTATAGTAAAATTATTGGTCCTACAAATGTTTTCTGTGGGCTCTATAGTTTTTACCAGATTATAAAGGGGAAATGCGCGGAAGTGTGTACATAGTCATTTTGACGATTGCTTCACTTAATCCACATTTAAACTTGAGCTTGTATCATTAAGGAGTAGTAAAAAAACTTTGTGCTTAGTGCTGGGTGAATTTTGGTGCAGATGGGTTTATTGATATCGTTATATAGAATTATTTCTATGCGAAATAATAAAGAGATTTTTAAGGAAATGAGGGTGAATAGCGGATGCGGCAACAATACTGGAGTCGCGCGAACACGTTTTCTACTAAATGGCGTAACTTGTATAAATAACTATCAAGTCTGGATTAGGCGGTGTGGCATTTTTTCTTGTAAGGATGACTGGTATCATACCGTACGTGCAATCTTGGTTTCTGATAGCGTCTGAATCATAACCTTTATCAGCATCACAGAATAAATGAATTTTCGTCGTTGCTGCGTCACAGCTTCGTCTAATTGCTCTATACTCACCAAGCCTAGCTCCACTTGCATGCTAGTGACATAGCAGATAGCAACCATGGTCCTTCACAGTCACTTTTAGCGGCTCCCAGAGATTATCGGTTAATGCGTGTCTTGCTGATATGCCTCATATTTTCTAGAATACTTGCTTGATTTTAGGCGATACCTGAAGGCTATTTAGCTTTTTCGATGTTTATTACCGCCGTACCATAAGCGATGGCTTCTACCATGCTACCCATCTGGTTAATATTACTGACCTCTAAACGCAAACCATAAATATGGCTGTAGCCTTTCATATGAGCTTGCGTGCGCATACGTACCAATGCTTCGCGCCGTGCTCGATCCAGCAGGGTCTCATATGTGGTTAGATTTTTGCCAAATAAGCTAAGCACTCGTGCAATCACCATTTTAAAATAATCTTGGGCGATAACCACGCTACCGATTACCAGCTCACCTTGGCTATTAGCCGGCAGGGTAGGTCGATAAAAGCGCTCGGTAGAGACGATAATATGGTTGAGCTCTTTTTCTGAAATACTCAACTGCGCCAGATGTTGACGCTCATGCCGCGCGCCAAAAAACCAACCGACCACAAATAATATAATGAGCGGCGCATAGTTAAACAGCATTTGGGTTATAGAGTTATTCATGGCAGGTCTCTTATCATAAAAAACTTAGCCAAAGGGATTAAAGCGCGGCAGATCTGCGGCTGGCGTTGGCGTTTGACTCTGTTGTTGTTCATATGGCGCAGTGGGTGGTTGATTTTGAAAAGAGTGGTCTTGCATCCGTACAACCTTGACCGCGGTGCCATAGACAAACAGCTCAGAGGCACCTTGAGCAATACTAGAAGTCGAAAAGCGCAGGCCAACCACGGCATCAGCGCCCAAGGACTCCGCCTTTATGATCATCCGGTCTATCGCTTCTTGTCGCGATTCTTCTAACAGTTCGGTATAGGCGGTCAGCTCCCCGCCGACAATGTTTTTTAGACCAGCAAACAAGTCCTTACCGACATGCTTTGAGCGCACGGTGCTACCATAGACCACATCCAAACGCTCAGTGATTTGATAATTGGGTAAGTGTTCAAGATTAGACAGTTGCACGGTCATGGTATTACCTTATCGGTGATATTTAGGGTTCAAAGATAACGATTAGAGACAACAGTAATCTTTGATACTAGTCATTAGTATGGAACAATAAAAACAGCTCGGTTAAATTACCTTCGATACTATTGGCCATTTGTGCCAGTTTATCTTGATCAGCACGCATTTCTGCCAACTCTGGATCTTCATCATCAATGCCACTGAGTACAATCATTGGCAAGGTTAGTATGGCAACGTCTTCGGCAGTATCTTCAGCTTCGAACCAGTCGCTAGCGTCATCGCCATACATAACATCCACAAACCCAATCGACCACGCTACAATATCTGACTCATCAGAAAAATCGACTGCGATTTCTTCATCGCCGGCGTCTTCACCAAATGGTAGCTCGATGGGCTTCTCATTTTTGAGCTCATCCATAATGAAGGCACGCCAGCGGTGAATACCATCGATGACATTTTCTGGAATTTCTTTTACATGGCCTTCAAACAACGCATCTATCCAATTTGGTAGTGGTCGCCCAATGATAGTAGCGGTCAAAAAACCGTGAGTCGCGACACTATCGAGCACAAACGGGCTCTCTTGGTTGTCTAAAAAATCCAGTAATTCGTCAAAGCTCAGCGGGTTGCTCATGGGTCACTTGTCCTTGGTCGATAGCTTGCGTCGTGCGCAACAGACTATCTGTTAAATGCAATATGGTAAATAGTATACTAATAAAAGTTATTTTGATTAAACAGATGACATTAAATAATACTGTTAAGACAGTGGTTGTTATAAGGCTACCATTAAGAACTAACACTCATTGAAAATTAACCACGGAGTCTAACAAGCTTGGCACAGTTCAGTAATGACGCTCTGTTGAGCGCATGGTCAACATTGGTCTAACACTTAAGTATCATCTTGAGACTTAGATATCGTCATCATCCCAATCGTCGCCATCAGCATCAAAATCATCTAAATCGTCTAGCTCATCTTTTAATTCTTTTGCCAAACGCTTCTCTTCTAATAAATTATCAATCAAGCGTCGTTTCTCAAGGCTACTTAAACGTGTACGCACGCTCGTTTCTGCCTCTTCTACCATTTTGGCGTCATCATCATCAACAAAGTCACCATCAAAATCATCATCAATATCAGCGTCACTCATGACAAACTCCTGTTATTTAGGCAAAGGTGTAAAAATACGTCTTTATATATATGCCTTATAGAGTCTCTATAAAGCCTTGTCAACCTTTTTATGACAATCTCAATTTTAGTCTCAATTATGGGGGTGGCTATAGGATTATTTACCCGTCTTCACTTTCGGTCATTAGCACCGCATTCCGGACATCAGCCAGTCGCTGAATCATAGCATCATTACCACCATCAAATACCGCACACTCACGCTCATAGACAGTTGTCGGGCGCTTTAGGCTTTGTACTTGAACGTGGTTACCTATTTGCTTGAGTCCAGAATTAGGCAACAGGATGAGCATTTGCTCTTTTTTGCCCACACTTTCAAGCAGTTGGGTCATGGCATCGGCCTGAGCGCTGTCGCTAACCCCGGCTTTGACTGGTAACGCAAAGCGTGACAGCTCAATATGCTTATCATGGATAATCTTATTGAGCATTAGATACAACTTGCCCAGCATGACGCCAGCTAGTGCTACTTTAGCATGGCTATTATCAGCTTTGAGCTCTGCATAAGCCCCTTTTTCGTTAAAATGTGGCTCATTGATGGCGCTGACACCAAGCAGTAATGGCTGCTTGAGCAATTCAACGAGCGCTTGATCGAGCAGCTGAGTACAGAGCGCAAGATAGGGCATGCGCATCTCAGGCGCTAAGCGTTCAAGCATATTGTATTCATCGTGAAATACAATATGTACGTTAACACTATCAAAAGCTCGGGTAGCAGATAGCTTAGAGGGGTTGCTTCTAAACCCATAAGCAACGCTATCAGTACCCGGTATCTGATCTTTTTCACCACTGGCTGCAGTACGATTAGTATCGTCGTCAACTGTATTAGTAACAGAGTCCACGATGTTAGAGTCAGTCAGACCTCCATGAGTCTGTTGTTCCTTTAAATAGGCGTTGAGCTCACTATGAATCGTAGTCGTGCTGACAGTAGCTTTATTATTATCATTAGCAGTAGTTTGACTGCCAGCCTGGTTGCGACCATCATCTACCCTGCTATGTTCGTTGTCCATCATACTGGTACCAGCTGACTGACGATCTTGGGTACGTTGCCCCTCTTGTCTAGAATGCTCGCGGTGTAAATCTTGAATATCATGACTCAGCGCATTGATTTGCTCTTTGGTTGGACGTGCAATATAACCATAAAGCAACCATAATAATAAATGTAGGAACAGTGAGCCGATAACAAATGGCCACTGCATAGCAATGATTTCACCTTTGCTAATATCCTTCAGGGTCAGTGACACACTACCAATAACGGCATCACCCTTGGTAGCTATTTGGCGGATAGTAGCACCTTGCTGCATGGGCGCATTCCCCACAGGCACCAGTACATCGTTATTATTATCTTTAATCAGTATCCGCGCGACATCTTGTTCAATCGTATAACGATTAGCAATGACACTGAGACTAACCCGATCTTTATTCTCTAAAGACAGGCGCGCTTCATCAATGAGCTGAGCGACCATTTGCTCGCCTTTTTGTGCGCGGCTTTTGGTCAGCTGCTGGTCGGTGCTAATTACTAGTAATAAGGTCTGTAAACAAAAACTAACCAAAACAATAATGGCAAACAACCCTTGCCGCGGCGCTAAATACATCATGATATGTTAAACTTTTTTAGATAAAAGGAATTAAAAAACGAGACTGCTGCTCATTTTTTGGAAAAGTGTGCTGCTACCAATGTGCTGCTATAGTAGCTCAATTTAAGATGGCTTCATTGAAAGCTATGAGGGCTGACGTTGATGAAGCATACTCGAATCGGCTTTACTCGGCCCAATTGCGCCGTTAATAAATGGCCAGTTACTATTATCCACTATATCACCATAGAGGTCATCATAGGTTTAGCGGTTATCATAAATTTCATCTAATCGTTTTATTTTCACGACTGTAGGGTAATCACTTTTTTAGCTATAATTACAGTTAATATGCGTCTGTTGTACTTTGGCGGTCGTCTATAGGCGCTGCACGGTAAAGCTGTTATTATTCCTAATCTTATCTGAGCACACAAGGGACAATTGAGCCATGCCAAAAAATACACCTTATTCGTTACCAAAAGACAGCAAAGCATGGCAACAAGCCGTCGACTCTGTAGCGTCACTATTACCTGATGATACCAATTTGCAAGATTTTGACGCGCTGCAATCTCTGCCAGTCTTCGCTTTAATTGTGGTATTACCTGCACACGTGTCAGCACTTGATATCCATCAGTATATTCAGTCATGGGTCGATGAGCAGCCAAGCTGGCATCTAGTAACCGTAGCAGAAGATACTGAGGCGGCCTTTGTCAATATCACTATCGACGTTAAAGACGTTGATCCTGCTTATGTTTCTAATGCCACTACTAGCACTGACTCTACTAGCACTGACTCTAAGATCGCTGACAGTCAATCTAAAACTATAGCTGAACCGCCATTTGTGCCGGCGCAAGTATTTCGTTATTTGCTAGTGCCCGTTACCGATACCCTCATGCACCCTGGCAAAAAAACCGCTGCCGCTCACATCATTGATGATCAGTTGACTACCAGCTTACGTCGCGACTTGGCCGAAAACTATAGCAAAGACTATCCTGATAGCAAAAAAACAGCCCTTGATGATCGTAATCTAGTCGATTGTCATATTTTATCTATTGGTCATATGCTACGTACCCATAAGCTAGTCTGCTTTGATATGGATTCAACCTTGATTGAGCAAGAAGTCATCGTTGAGCTGGCAAAAACCGCTGGCATCGGCGAAGAAGTCGCCGCCATTACCGAAGCCGCTATGCGTGGTGAAATTGAATTTGACGAGTCTTTTGCCCAACGTGTGGATTTGCTAAAAGGCATTCCTACTACTGTCCTTGATGAAATTTGTGCCCGTTTAACGTTATCAACCGGTGCACGTACGACTATTAGCGCCTTTAAGGCCTTAGGTTATCATACCGTATTGGTTTCGGGCGGCTTTACTTATTTTGCCCGTTATATCGCTGAACAGCTGGGTATTGATGAAGTACACGCCAACCATTTAGATGTTGAAGGCGGCGAAGTAACCGGTCATGTGCAGCTGCCGATCGTCAATGGCGCAAAAAAAGCCGCCATCGTGACAGGTATTGCCGAACGTTTAGGTATTGAGCTATCACAAGTGGTCTGTGTCGGTGATGGCGCTAATGATTTACCAATGATGGCCATTGCTGATTTAGGCGTTGCCTATCTTGCAAAGCCCATTGTCCAAGCGCGCGCGGATGTAGCGGTCAACGTCACTGGGCTTGAAGGTGTGCTTTATACGCTTGGCTATCCTGCGCTGATTCCTGCGCAATAAATTCAAGCGGTTTACCTCAATAACAAGCTAGGTTAATGTCACCGTCATTAGCCTGGTTTTATAATTTGTGCGACCCTTAAACAACAAAGGAATGTCCATGACGGCATCACCCTCCCCACGCCCAGATTCACCATCGCTGAGACCACCAGCAGAGAACGCTCCTATACATGATGCTGGCCCACAAAAAGACAGCCCTAAGCAGCTGCTAGGGGTCTATGTTAAAGGCATGGTAATGGGCGCAGCTGACATTGTACCAGGCGTCTCTGGCGGTACAATTGCGCTGATTACTGGTATTTACGAGCGCTTAATCAATGCCCTTGGCAGCATTGGCCCTAGTCTTTGGGGGGTATTTCGCCAAGATGGTGGTATCAAAGGCTTACTTGCTGTTTGGCGACGCGTTGATGCCACGTTTTTATTGTGCTTAGTATTGGGTATTGCGACCAGTCTAGTAACTTTAGCCGGTATTATTAAACATTTATTGGACAATCAACCACTGCTTATTTGGTCGTTTTTCTTTGGCCTAGTGGTGGCTACGGTCGTTATATTATTAACTGAGATTAAACGTTGGAATACCGCACGTGCCAGTTTATTTATTATTGGTATGGTCACAGCCGTTATTATTAGTAGTATGCCCATGCTGGCTAGCACCCCAAGCTTACCGTATTTGTTTTTTGCGGGGGCGATTGCGATTTGCGCTATGATCCTACCTGGTATTTCGGGGTCGTTTATTTTACTGTTATTAGGCGCTTATGATACGGTGCTGGAAGCCGTACATACTTTTAACCTGACTATTATTTTGACTGTAGTCGCGGGTATGGCAAGTGGACTATTGCTATTTACTCATATGCTTAAGTGGCTGCTATCACGCTACTATCAAGGGACACTTGCGCTGTTAACGGGCTTTATTGCGGGCTCATTACTTAAAGTATGGCCGTGGAAAACGGATGCTTTAGGTACGTTAAATAGCGATGCGATAAACAACGTTGCACCATGGCAATATCCTACTGGTGCGCATTGGCTGACCACTTTGGGGCTGATGCTGTTGGGCGCCGTTTTAGTCTCGTTGCTATCATGGTGGGGTCACCGTAGTAATCGCAGTTAATATATCGTTATAGTTAACCCAATTTAGAAACGGCACGGTGCTACTGCGATATTTTTTATAAAAAATCTGTACTAAACCAAACGTCAACTGTTGTCGCAAAGTCGCCCTGACCCCCTTTAGCTTTATTCCTTGAGCTTTCATAATGGTGTTATTGAAATTCACCTTATGAATAGCGAGATGGATGATGTTTATGACTGTATTTTCTATGGTAGGTGTAGGCAACTGGAGCGCTGGCGCGCTGCTCGGTTATGGCCTACTAGCAGGATTAATTGTAGCGCTCGCCCTATCACCACAGCGTTGGTTACTGTGGTATCTGTTTGGCGGCATGGTCTACTGGTTGGCAGTTGAATTTATGCAAAGTGTATTGCTGCAGTGGTTCACGCTGTCAGAGTGGCACAGCTATGTAGCCGCAATGGGCATCAGTTGGCTGCCTTTAGGGGGTTGGGTCCTATTTCGAGCCATGCGTTATGATGATCTCAGTCAAACCGTACAGCGGCAGCGCGAACTAGAGGCGGCACGCTATATTGAGCATACCCCTGTGTACGATGACGACTATCAACCCCGTTTTCACTAGTTGCATCATAAAAACATCATAGGCTGGCGAGTGTTACACAATACTCAACGCTCTCTACGTAATTACTAAAGAACTGAAACGGGCTCATAGTTTATAATGCGGCTATATAAATGCGCCTATATAATTGTCGTAAAAATTGCTATAGAGTAGGCTCTATTTCACTTCTCATTTTTTAGGAGTTCAACTATGTTTACTATTCCTGTTTTAGATGTCAAATCTGATCCATTAGATGTGTTACTGACAGTCATTGGCTATAGATTGTCAATGCTGGCTGATAGTGATAACGAAGAGTTCAAATCACTATTGGCTGATCGTACAGTTATCATTGAGTTTGCCAGTCAAGAAGCGGACGTCGCACGTTACTTTAGCTTTGACAATGGCCAGTTTAGCCAACATAGTGGTCACGCTGATAAAGCGAATCTAACCATAAGTTTTAAAGATTCTATGACTGGTGTTAGGCTGTTGACTAAAGGCAGTCTTCCAGCCTTTATGACGGCAGTTCAAGAAGGTAATTTGAGTATAGAAGGCGATTACAGCCTGATGATGTGGTTCAATAAACTTGCCAAACACATCGTACCAGTTATTCCTGAAGAGCTTAAGCCTTATATCACCCGTGCCAAACCTTATGCTTATAAAGCGCAACAGTTTGCTGAACATTGGATTGGTATCGCTAAGCATAAGCTGGGTAAATAAGCGATTAAATAACCAAGAGTCTAAACGGTAAATGTACTCATAACTACTTGCCAGAACACCCCTGCTATTATTATTAAGGTTGCGGTATACTACGGTTACCGTAACTTTTTTTATGCATTAAATTCAGAGTTTATATAAGTTTGAGCTTTTTTAATTTTCAACTTATATAGATTCCTAGTTGATCATTTATTCATATTTTCTGTTTTTCATGGTATTTATTATACCTGGCACTTATTATAAAAGGATTTAGCTCATGGCAGGATTGCTTTCAATCACAGAGCCTACTACCAGTACTACTCACATCGCAGCTGACTTTTTCGCGACAGCAACGTTACCATCTACATCTAGCGTACACAGCCGCGAACAGATTGCGCAGCTGTTTGATTTGCCATTGATGGATTTGTTGTTACAAGCCCAAACCATTCATCGCCAGCATTTTGTGGCCAATGAAGTACAAATTAGTACCTTGCTATCGATTAAAACCGGTAACTGTCCTGAAGATTGTGGCTATTGTGCACAATCCGGTCATCACCGCGACAAGACCAAGCTACAAGCAGAAAAGCGCATAGACGTTGATAAGGTAATTGCTGCTGCTAAACGCGCAAAATCTAGTGGCTCATCAAGATTTTGTATGGGAGCCGCATGGAAGCATCCGAGTGCCAAAGATATGCCCTATGTGGTCGAGCTGGTCAAGGAAGTTAAGGCATTAGGGCTAGAAACTTGTATGACCTTGGGCATGCTTGATACCAACCAAGCGACCCAGTTGGCCGATGCAGGATTAGATTATTACAATCATAATCTGGACACCTCAAGACGCTACTATGAGCAAGTAGTCAGTACCCGCAGCTATGATGAGCGACTAGATACTATTAGCAACGTACGCAACTCAGGTATCAATGTCTGTAGCGGTAATATCGTTGGCATGGGCGAGAGCCGTGATGATCGGATCGACTGGGTACATGAGTTGCTAAAAATGCCGAAGGCACCTGAATCTATTCCCGTTAACTTACTGGTTCCTGTTTCAGGTACGCCCATTGGTGACAAAATATTAGCAGAGGGTGAGTTGTCAGTCCTTGAGTGGATTCGCACTATTGCAGTCACGCGTATTTGCTGCCCGAGCAGCTATGTAAGACTGTCCGCTGGGCGTGAGAGCTTATCGGATGCCGAGCAAGCTTTAGCCTTTATGGGCGGTGCTAACTCGTTCTTTTATGGTGATAAGCTGCTAACGACTGGTAATGCCAGCCAATCAGGCGACGACCGATTGATGCGTGAACTGGGCTTAACCAAGCAATTTGCGGCGCCAAGAGCACCTAAACAATTACCCGTCATTGATGCAATGAATGGTCATGAGTCACAAATGGTGTTAGCAGAATAAATTAAAGTGCGCTGATGGTATGCTGGCAGACTTTTATCATTTGCCAGTGCCAATATAAGGTAAGCTTGCCAGCGTTGCAGCGGTGACAACATAGGTTTAGACTGGTCAGCGTTTATCGATAGTCAGAAACCGTATATTAAGAGATCAAGCTATGGCAGATTATTTCGACTGGATTAAAGCGGCGCATATTATTTCAATGGTTACTTGGTTTGCGGCAATTTTTTATCTGCCTCGCCTATTTGTCTATCATGCGATGAGTGACGACAAGATCAGTCACGAGCGTTTTATTATTATGGAGCGCAAGCTATATCGCGGTATCATGACTCCCTCGATGATAGCGACTTGGGGTTTTGGCTTGTGGATGGTGTTCTTGGGTTGGGACGCCTACAAAACCCAAGGCTGGCTCCACGTCAAGATTTTGTTGGTGGTTCTATTATCTGCCTATCATGGTGCTTGTGGTTTTTATCGTAAAAAGCTGGTCGACAAGCCACAATATAAGTCACATGTTTTTTGGCGCTGGTTTAATGAAGTACCCGTTATTGCCTTAGTGATTATCGTCATATTAGTGGTGGTTCAACCATTTTAAGATTGCCTTAACTTTAAGCTAACCTTCATATTTTAATCTAAAAAGCGTCCATAACTTATTAGTTACGGACGCTTTTTTAACTCTGTTTTTTAACTCTGTTTTTTATATTTGTGTTTTATAGATAATGATGCAGGTATCGCTGACTTACTACAGAACATACACTTAATACGTCTAATTCAGCTGTCAACTCAGATTTGCTTGACCCTATTAGACACTAGGACGCATGATTTGATAGACATTGCTTAAGTCATAAACTCGATAACGTGCAGGCTCACGGCGCTGCTCACCGGCATAACTCAATATCAGCGCCTGCTTGGCTGCTTCATCGACCCAGCCAACAAACAGTCCACTATGCTCAACACCATTGTAGCCATGATTAATATAATATAGCCAATCACCCACTTCGATATCACTACTATTGGCATAGGGCCCTTGTCTATAAGCGCCTTTGTGCACAGTATCCTTGGTTACTCCTGCCCGATTAAATACTGCGTTGAGATAATCCCAACAGCCGCCCTGGATAATGGTGCGCTCATTTAGTGCCATAGTACGTGCGGTGCTGACGACCTCACGGGCGGCAATACTACTTTGGGTCTCAGCGTTACTCAGCAGCGGCAGATACTCACTGTCAACGTTGTCATAGCTACCGGATAAAAACGCAGGCAGTACAGTTGCCGGCTGTCGTTGTACGTTCGGATAACGATAAGAGTTAGCCACAGCTGGTTTAGTGGGCGGCTCATATGCATACCCATTAGCAACTGGCTTGGCGGTGTTAAAAGTAGTAGTACTATCAATGCTTGGATAAGGGATACGCGCGCGTTGAATGGTTGAGCGGGTACTAATTCTAGCAGAAGGAACAATTGTCTGCGATGGGTTATAGCGAGCAGTTGATTCAGTCTGGGTAGATTTTTGTGTAATCAGTGCACTCATACTATCGGCATGAACGTAACTCGTACTACCTAAAAACAGGGTTAGTAGTGCGACAACAGGTGCTTTTTTTATAGTAGTAAATGTTGTGATAGCAGATTGAGCAAATAATACATTACGCGAGGCAATAACCAGCAATGGTGGCATGACTAGATCCTTGTCAACTTGGTACATGGTAATCCAATTATCAGCTTGTAGTTATAAACCATTTAGACAAGCGACTGCAAGTACTATTAATCACTGTCGAAGGACAAAAGGTGGGTAAATCGAGGTAGAAGGTAAAATGCGAACACGGTATATCAAGAATAAAAGATTTAAATTGAAAGGATCTTGTTGAAAATAATAATTGAAGGAGTCTCATTGACATAGGCTGGGCGCTAAACCTAAAGTATAAAAGGTAGCGATCAAAAAATGATCTTTGGATGTTAAGCTTTCAGAACGAAAACGTAACCGCTACTTATCTGGCTCGCTACTCATCTTAATTTTAGTCGCTACTCATCTTAATCTCAATCACTACTCATCTTAATATTGGCATGACGCTTATTAAGCGGTTGACCTTGTAAGATAGCTTTAGTGGCCTGCGCTTCTGGCACGCTCTCAAAGCCGCTGATAGAGTATTTACGGACACTGTCGGCACCAAAAATCTGTAGCTGCTCTCCTTCTAGCGTTACTTTGTCGCCTTCTAGCAGATGAATATGTTCACGTTTACCCTGATTGTCATGTACCAGCTCACCGTCTTGCACCCATAAGATACCGCTACAGATATGACCAATCATGGCTTTTTTGTGCAACTGGCGTTTGCGATTAAAAATAAAACTACCAATAATCAGGAGAGCAAGTGCGCCAATAGACCATCGTACCGGCAGCAAACTCATCGCCATCGCTACCGCAACCGCGCCTACTAATAACGCCACGCCAAACCAAAACAGCCCATTGTCTAATGCTTGGGGCTGCCCTTGCAAGGTGATTTTTGCGCCGTCATCAGTTAGCTTGAGCATGGGTTACTACCTGTTACGGGGTAAATAGAGAGGGCTAAAAATACTATTAAATAGCCGTCGACGATGGCATTACCGATATTGCAAACCTACCAACCGAGCGCCGTCTTTTGCATAGCGATGAGCTCGGCAATACCTTTTTCGGCCAGTATTAACATGTCATCAGCTTGGGCACGAGTGAATGGCTTTTCTTCAGCAGTCCCTTGCAACTCGATAAATTCGCCTTTTTGGGTCATTACCACGTTCAAGTCGGTATCACAGCTGGCATCTTCTTCATAATTTAAATCTAAATAAGCGTCGCCATCTTTCATACCCACAGAGACTGCAGCAACTAGACCAATCAGAGGATCTGCTTTTAGTTTTTTAGTTTTTTGAATGCTTTCAAGCGCATCGATTAGCGCAATAGCCGCCCCAGTAACACTGGC
Organism: Psychrobacter sp. PL15; assembly: GCF_035984995.1. NCBI lineage: Bacteria > Pseudomonadati > Pseudomonadota > Gammaproteobacteria > Moraxellales > Moraxellaceae > Psychrobacter > Psychrobacter sp. PL15. The sequence goes on along the minus strand of NZ_JAXCIB010000002.1, from coordinate 51,037 downwards.
AGTACGGGTGCCACCATCCGCTTGTAAGACATCACAATCAAGATAAATAGTGTTTTCGCCAAGTTTACTCAAGTCAATCATGGCACGTAGACTACGGCCAATTAAACGTTGAATCTCTTGGGTACGACCGGACTGCTTACCGCGGGCTGCTTCGCGTTGATTACGGGTGTTGGTCGCGCGTGGTAACATGCCGTATTCAGCAGTAATCCAGCCTTTGCCTTTACCTTTTAACCAACGCGGCACGCCTGACTCGACACTGGCGGTACACAATACTTTAGTGTCACCAAAGCTGACCAAAACTGAGCCTTCGGCATGCTTGGTATAGTGACGCTCAAAGGTAATCGAGCGAAGTTGGTCAAGCTCACGGTTATCAATACGCATAAAAATTCCTAGTACGGTGTGGTAAAAGCGGTATTATAAAAACCAGCAGTTTGCGAGTTGAAGAATAGGGTGAAGAATAGATCAGTAAGTAGTTTGATATATAAATATCAGAGCAATTAATCGACTCAAAACTTGAGATATCCTAACGTGACAGCTGCGTAATAGCAAGATAAGTGCTTACTATTACGCAGTATTTTTGGCAGAAATTGACGCTAAAGAGCAGCATAAATAGGGTGGTAAAAATAACAACGCTACATTTGCTTAATCTAAGCCTTCCATCTTGCGCAACTCTTTACGCAGAATTTTACCAACGTTTGATTTGGGTAATTCATCAACGAACTGTACGTGGCGTGGACGCTTATAGCCAGTAAAGTTCTTTTTACCAAAGTCGAGCAGCTCTTGTTCTGTTACCTCGCCTTTTTTGACCACAAAAATCTTAGGATCTTCGCCACGCTTTTCACTTGGAATACCAATTGCGCCGCACTCTTTGACCGCAGGATGTTCAGTCATAATTTCTTCGATTTCATTGGGATAAACGTTGAAACCGGAAACCAAAATCATATCTTTTTTGCGATCAACAATTTTGATAAAGCCTTTTTCATCCATGATGCCAATGTCACCTGTTTTTAGGTAACCATGCGCAGTGAAAGTCTCTGCTGTTTCCTCCGGACGATTTTGATAGCCGATCATGACTTGTGGACCTTTAACGCAAATCTCACCACGCTCACCAGTGGCCACTTCGTTCTCATCGTCATCAATCAATACCACATCAGTGCTGGACGCTGGAATACCAATTTTGTTAGTAAATTCAGCGATAGTCATCGGGTTAAAAGCGACCACAGGTGACGTTTCAGATAGCCCGTAACCTTCGACAATAGGCAGGCCAGTAATTTTGTGCCAATCTTTGGCCACACTAGGCAATACCGATGTACCACCACCAATAGCGGCTTTTAGGTTAGAAAAATCTAATTGTGCAAAGCTGTCTTTATGTACCAAGCCATTAAATAGAGTATTTACCGCTGGGATAATCGAGGGCTTGTATTTACTCATTTCTTTAATCAGGCCGTCAAGATCGCGAGGGTTAGGAATCAATAAACCAGCATAACCTTGGTACATCCCATACATACCGCAGACCATAAATGAGAACACATGATACAGGGGTAGCGCAGTTAGAATAACATCCTCCGCATTAGCATCGTCTTCAAAAGCACTGTTTATGACAGCGCCAATCTGTAGCATATTAGCAATTAGGTTGCCGTGCGACAGCATCGCGCCTTTGGCCACACCGGTCGTACCACCCGTGTACTGTAATAAAGCCACATCACTTAAATTTAAGTCAGGGCGTTTATATTTGCTAGCCGATACAGCGTTTAGCGCCTGCTTAAAGCTGATGCTGCTCGGCAAGCTATAAGAAGGAATGATTTTTTTGATATGACGCGCGACTAGGTTGACCACCGTTCCTTTTACCAGTCCTAACATATCACCAAGATTACAGACGATAACCTGTTCGACTTGACCTTTGCTTTTCGCTTCTTGATAGGTCTTGGCAAAGTTCTCGACGATGAATAATGCTTTAGTACCGCTATCATCTAGCTGATGCGAAAGCTCACGGCTGGTATATAAGGGGTTAATATTGACCAAAATCATACCTGCCCGGATAATCCCAAGAGCAGCAATCGGATACTGCAAAAGATTAGGCATCATTACGCCTACCTTGTCGCCTTTGACCAGTCCTAGCGACTGTAAATAACTGGCGATTTGACGGCTATATAGATCCAGTTGCTTATAGGTAATCGACGCGCCCATACAGATATAAGCAGGTTTTCGCCCATAACGCTGAAAGTTACGCTCAAACACCTCAAGCAAAGAGGTGTTGTCATCTGGCATATCAATAGTGGCACTAATACCATAACGCTCATAGGCATTAAGCCACGGTCTGTCGCTAGGTATATTCGGCATGGTAGGAAATGCGTTGGTCTCAGCCATTGATTGTGCCTCTTTGGGCACTTTATCACTGTTGCTGTTGGCTGAGACACTGTCTGCTACTGCTTTATTGATATTGTCCGTCATAACTTTCCCTAAATGTTACCCTTGAAAATATAGAATAGTCTAATGCAGATGCAAATACAGTGTTCGTTAGTGACTGTTCGTTAGGCGAAAATCGTTTGCTGGCTTAAAAAGCCATTACATCCGCCACTAAACGGGTGGTTAATCAAGCACTACACGCAGCTCATCGAACAATTTTGCCAGGGTTATTGCAGCTAAATAGTGGCTGAATAGTGGCTAAATCGATAACCTTTTTTATTGAATGGCCAACAATATTCGCAGGCACTATAGCAGTTTTACCAAAAATTCTCTATATCTACCCTTGTTCCTCAGCGAAAAACGATAATAAAAATGACAAGGCAGCACTTAAGCCACCTTGTCATTGTTATTGTTAGTAATTCAGCTCCAGCGATTATTTAGCCTGTTTATTCTCTTCGAGTTCACGCAAATCTTTATGTAAAATCTTACCAACATTGGTCTTTGGTAGCTCATCGATGAATTCAACATGACGTGGGCGCTTATAGCCAGTCAAATGCTCTTTACCATAGGCGAGGACTTCCTCTTTAGTAAGACTGTTATCTTTACGCACCACATAAATCTTCGGGGTCTCACCACTTTTTTCGTCTACGACACCAATGACACCACATTCTAAAATCTTCGGATGTCCAGCCATAACTTCTTCGACTTCGTTGGGATAAACGTTAAAGCCAGAGACCAAGATCATGTTTTTCTTGCGATCAACGATGGTCACATAACCAGCATCATCCATAATACCGATGTCACCAGTACGGAAAAATCCATCAGCCGTCATCGACTCAGCGGTGGCATCGTCACGTTTCCAATAGCCTTTCATTACCTGCGGACCACGGATAGTAATCTCGCCACGCTCGCCCAGTGGCACCTCATTACCTGCCTCATCTAAGATAGCAACATCAGTCGCTGGCAATGGCACACCAATAGTGCTACTAAAGGCTGGACTACTAATAGGATTGGCCGTGGCGACAGGAGATGTTTCAGATAGACCATAACCTTGGACAATAATATTATTAGTTATTTGGCGCCATTTTTCTGCTGTCGAGCTAAGCACCGCCATGCCGCCACCCATCGTCACGCGCAACTTGCTGTGATCTAAAGCCTTAAATTCTTCATTATTGGCCAGGGCATTAAATAAAGTATTTACCGCTGGGAAAAGCGCGGGTGGATGACCTTTATACGCTTTTATTAAGCTGCCAAGGTCGCGTGGGTTGGGCACTAATAATCCAATACAACCACGATGAATACCGAACATACCGCAAAGCGTAAATGAGAAAATATGATAGAGCGGTAACGCAGTCATAATCACCGCCTGCTCACCACCTTTATCAAACTCATCAAAGGCACTACCTAAGAAAGTGTCGCACTGAATGAGGTTGGCCACTAAGTTCTTATGAGTGAGCATCGCACCTTTTGCTACGCCAGTGGTACCGCCGGTATATTGTAAAACCGCAATATCATCGAGCTCAATATTAGTTGGACGCTTGTATTTACTGGCAGGGCTTTGCTTGAGCATCGCTTTAAAGTCAAGACTGTTAGCAATCTTAAAATCCGGTACCATTTTTTTGACATGGCGAACCACGGTATTGACCATAAAGCCTTTTAGGGTACCCATCAAATCACCCATACCGGTGATGACCACGTGATCAACCACGTTACGACCGATGTCTTGATAGGTTTTAGCAAAGTTTTCAACTAAGAGTAGCACTTTGGCTTCAGAGTCAGTTAACTGGTGTTCGAGCTCTTTGGTAGTGTATAGAGGATTGACGTTGACCAAGGTAAAACCTGCGCGCAGTACACCCAGAACAGATACGGGTAATTGCAACACATTAGGCATCATGACCGCGACTTTATCGCCCTTCACCAGTCCTAGCGACTGCAGATAAGTAGCGACTTGACGGCTGTATAAGTCCACTTCATGAAAACTCAGTTCAGAGCCCATGCATACAAAGGCCGTTTTATCGCTATTCTTCGCGAAACTTTTCTCAAAGATATCAATAAGCGAAGTATTGTCAGCAGGCATATCAATATCGTAAGTTAGTCCCAACTCGTCATAAGTTTTTAACCAAACCTTGTCATCGCGACGGGTTAAATTGTCTTGGCCTTGATTGTCCATAACCTTGTTTCTCCTGATGAATTATACCAATTTTAGTAAACTGTGCTTTGCCACTCAACATACACACTTTATACAAGCTACTCAATGTAAAAGATTGGCACTTGAGTTTCTAAAGTCACTTGACGCATAATAAAAATATTTATATCAACTACTTAATCTAATATTATAAAAATATATACTACTATTTTTTATTACCAAATAGCTATTTATCGTCTGTTGACTTTGTAACAATTATTTATCTAGAGCGCTTTATATTAGTGTTTACTGTAGGCTCTAGGGTATCAGCAAGTTTCGCTAGCTGTACAAAACCACGACGCAAAGTATTCGGGTCACTTGCGGTTTGAAGGTAGCGATAAGCTCATCACTCAATACCTTTTTGGCCTCTAAAAAACTGTCGATATAGCTGTAATTACCATTGCCACTATCGGCCATTTGCTGCATCATGTAATCATTCAGATTACCGCGACCAGACCCGATAGTGGATAACGAGATACCACGATTGCGATTGATCTTTACCAAATCTAGCATCTCATCAACAGCACTAATACCAATATTAAAGTCATACCAATATTAAAATCATACCAATATTAAAATCACCATCGGTCAGTATCAAGATACGCTTGATATTGCGTCTTTTAGTGACTTATTGGCTTCATTATGAGCGATCTTGAGCGCGTCTTCACCATTGGTATCACCGTCAGCTTGTAAGCCGTTAATCGCTGCTTGGATAATAGGTTCAACGTTGACTTAGCCAGGGGCAATGTATCTTGCGACTGCATCGACCCTGACGTATCGGCTAAAAACCATTAAATTAACTATACTTAACTTCATTTATAAAATCTATCAGTAAAACTGTAATTGTCGCGTCATACTCTGTCGTCTACTATATCGAGCACCTTTTTAATTACTGCGATTTCCTTTACGATAGCGTTATCTTATTTTTATAATCGTCAGGGCTATTAATCGCGCCATTATGTGGCATAAGTAACTGCTGGTGCGGCCGTTATATAGTGCTGACTGTTTATGCGATTTACTATTTATTTAATGCTAGCCACTTTTTATGCGATCCTATCATTAGCCTATTTTAAAACAGATACCGCATAGCTGAAGCAATGGCCCTAGCATTTAGAATAGCGAAGCCTTGGAGTAAGCGAGAAAATTTGCCAGTCGCGCGAATTTATGTATTATGATTATTCTATCTAGTAGTCAATACATAACTTTATAAGCGTCGCCCTATTTGCATTACCTATTTTTTAGTACCTATTAAAATTAATAAGCGAAAATTATTTTATGCCTGATGTCATTGATAACACCATTAGCTCTACCGTCCCTAGTGAACCTATGGACAGCCGTTCTGTCGCGGAGTTTGCCGAACAAGCCTATCTAAACTATGCCATGTACGTGATCATGGATCGGGCGCTACCGAACATTGCTGATGGTCTAAAGCCAGTGCAACGGCGTATCATTTACGCCATGAGTGAGCTGGGCCTTAAATCGACTGCTAAGCCCAAAAAATCTGCTCGGACAGTTGGTGATGTCTTAGGTAAATATCATCCACACGGTGACAGTGCTTGCTATGAAGCGATGGTGCTAATGGCGCAGCCGTTCAGCTATCGCTATCCACTCATCACTGGTCAAGGTAATTGGGGCAGTCCTGATGATCCCAAATCCTTTGCAGCAATGCGCTATACCGAAGCCAAAATGTCGGCCTACGCCAATACCTTATTGGCAGAATTAGCGCAAGGAACAGTCGAGTGGCAAGATAACTTTGACGGCACCATGCAAGAGCCGACTACCTTACCTGCGCGCCTACCTAATATTTTATTAAACGGTACCACAGGAATCGCTGTTGGTATGGCAACCGATATTCCGCCGCATAATCTTAACGAAGTGGTACGTGCAGCCATTCGTTTGCTCAAAAATCCTGAGCTATCAGTTAAGCAATTAACCCAATCGATACCAGCACCTGACTTGCCTACTACCGCTGAAATCATTACTAGTAAAAAAGACTTACAAGCAATCTACGAAAGTGGACGCGGCAGCTATAAAATGCGCGCCACTTACCATATCGATGATAAAGAAAAGAATTTAGTCATCATCGATGCGCTGCCCCATCAAGTATCGGGTAACAAGATCCAAGAACAAATAGCTAAATTGATGACCGATAAAAAACTGCCTTGGGTCGTCGATATTCATGATGAATCCGATCACGAAAATCCGTGCCGTATTGTCCTAGAATTGCGCTCAACTCGAGTTGATGTGCAAAGGGTTATGAGTCATTTGTTTGCCAGCACGGAGCTTGAGAGCAACTATCGCGTCAACATGAATATGATTGGGCTCAACGGTAAACCACAAGTCAAAAATCTAAAAGAAATATTAGAAGAGTGGCTTATTTGTCGCCGTTCAGTGGTCATGCGTCGGTTGCAATATCGTCTGGATAAAATTGATAAACGCCTGCATATCTTGGCAGGTCTACTGGTTGCCTATCTTAATATTGATGAAGTCATTCGTATTATTCGAGAAGAAGACGATCCGAAATTGGCTTTGATGCAAGGTTATGATTTAACGGACATCCAAGCCAATGCCATTTTAGATATACGCTTGCGTCAACTGGCAAAACTTGAAGAGTTTGAGCTCAGACGCGAGCAAGATGGACTGGCAGCTGAACGCGCCATTATTCAAGAGTATCTCGATAATCCTGATAGTCTCACCGGTTTAATCATCGACGAGCTGACCGAGGATATGAAGACTCACGGCGACAATCGCATGTCACCACTGGCAGAACGTGAAGAAGCACAAGCGTTAAAAGAATCCGACCTTGTACCTAGTGAACCGATTACTGCGGTACTATCCAAAGCGGGTTGGATACGCGCAGCCAAAGGCCATGAGGTTGATCCAGCTGGTATGAGCTATCGTTCAGGCGATGCTTACCAAGCGTACGTCCGCGGTAAATCGAATGAGAGAATCTATGTACTCGACAGTACTGGACGCAGCTATAGTATTGACGCGCATAGTCTTGCCTCGGCTCGTGGTCAGGGCGACCCACTCACTAGCGTATTAAAACCGCCTTCAGGAGCTACCTTTGAGCAGCTACTTACTGGCGATAGTAATCAGCGTATTATCTTAGCAAGCTCACAAGGCTATGGTTTTATCAATACTATAGGCAACCTTGATAGCAATCAAAAGGCAGGGAAAAACGTCATTAACCTTGCTGCTAATAGTCGACTATTACCTATCACACGCATTGATGCTCAAGTTGATGGAAATACAAATTCGGAGAACGGCAGTACGCCTTCTATTGAAGGTAATTCTACTCCCGACCATATTGCCGTCGTGACCAATGCTGGGTATTTATTAATCTTTGCCCTGAGCGATTTACCTGAACAAGCTCGCGGTAAAGGCAATAAGATGATTAATCTAAAAGATAAAGAAGAGGTGCTAGTCATCACACCGCTACGTAAGCAAGACAGTCTGGTTATTACAGCTGGCAAGCGCCATGTGACTTTAAAGCCTATAGACTTAGCCAATTACACTGCCAAACGTGGTAGCCGTGGTGGTCAACTACCACGAGGCTTTCAGAATGTGACGAGTGTTGAGGTTGGGTAGGTGAGTGTTTTAAGTCTTAGAAGGCTGAGCTAAAAGCCCAGCCTACAACCAATTCCTCTAAATAAACATTACCTTTAAAAAATCAGAGTCTGCCAATGAGTAAAAAAATCAGTCTAATCTTCCCGCATCAACTGTTTGCTGATACCTCTATTTGGCAAGAGGACTGCTACCTGATCGAAGAAGATCTATACTTTACTAAATATCCCTTTCACAAGCAAAAGCTGGTACTGCATCGTGCTAGCATGAAGGCCTATGAGCAGACCCTGATTGCTGCGGGTAAGCGGGTACATTATATAGAATCAACCCATGAGCACAGCGATTGTCGTAAGCTGATAGCCAGCTTTGTCAGTGCAAATGATGAGCCTAACGATGCCAATAATAACGACAGTATCGCAAAAATCTGTTGTATTGACGTGGTTGACGATTGGCTGCGTATGCATCTTAAGCAAGCAACATTAGCAATTGATATGCCTTTTGAGTCTTCACCAACACCCATGTTTTTAAATACGATGTCAGTATATGATGATTTCTTTAAAAACAAACGCTTGTTTCATCGTGACTTTTATACTCAAGCACGTAAACGAGAGAGTATACTATTAGACGATGAGCAAAATCCTGTCGGTGGACAATGGTCATTCGATGAAGACAACCGCAAGAAGTATCCGCGTAAACAAACGCCACCTTCCCTAACTTTTCCAAAGCTTAACGATTATTACAGCGAGGCGATGACTTATGTTGAGAAGCATTTTAGCAAGCATTATGGCGAGATAAATCCTGACTTTCGCTATCCAACTACTCACACGGAGGCGGAAGAATGGCTAGAGAATTTTTTATCCAAGCGCTTTAAGGACTTTGGACCATTTGAAGATGCCATGGTCGATAGCGAGCATGTATTACATCATAGCGTGCTGACTCCAATGCTAAATACGGGTTTATTAACCCCAAAACAAGTGATCTCACGCGCCTTAGAGGTTAACGAAGAGTATGATATTCCTCTCAACTCTCTTGAGGGCTTTATTCGGCAAATTATTGGTTGGCGCGAGTTTATTTACGGCCTGTATGAATCGGTCGGCCACCAGCAACGTAGCACGAACTTTTGGGGCTTTACCCGCAAAATACCAAAGAGCTTTTATACTGGTAATACCGGTATTGTCCCTATTGATGAAACCATTAAAAAGGTGCTGAAAACTGGCTACGCGCATCATATTGAGCGTTTGATGCTATTTGGCAACTTTATGCTATTGTGTGAGTTTGACCCTGATGAGGTGCATCAGTGGTTTATGGAGCTATTTATCGACGCTTATGATTGGGTAATGGTGCCCAATGTCTATGGTATGAGTCAATTTGCAGATGGTGGATTGGTAGCGACTAAGCCCTATATTAGTGGTAGTAATTATATTAATAAAATGAGTAATTATCAGGTCAAAGTAAAAGGTGAGTCTGTCGAATGGGCGCAGATATGGGATGGGTTATTTTGGCGCTTTATGCACGTACATCGTGACTTTTTTAGTAAGAACCCGCGCATTGGTATGCTGCTAGCCCTGTGGGATAAGATGGATAAAGACCAACAACAACAACATCTCGATAATGCCGAGCAATTTTTGACCAAGCTTGATGCTGGCGTTTAACGAGTGAACAGTCCTAAGATAGATTGTTAGAAGTCAAAAATTATTGCGCAGTAAGTAAGGAAAATTTTACCAATCACTCGTTACCCTATAGCCATGTATTTCTCACGACTTGCTGTAGTAGTATTTGGATCAATAAAAAATAATAGGATCATCATGTTTATTAAAGATAAAGTTGCCCAAGAGCTTATGAATAGCTCATTTCCTACGCCTAAAATCATATTTTTTGACATTGACGATACGTTGAGTCGTCAAGGTGTCATTGCTGAGCATAATAAAGCAACGTTGGAGCAGCTGGCCAAGACTGACATTAAGCTGGTGATTTCGACTGGACGTTCCAAAGCAATACTACCTGCTGATATTTTGGCTTTGCTTGAAGCTGAGGTATTAGATGCCATCATTTGTATGAATGGGCAATATAGCTTTAATAACGATGGCATGATCAGTCATTACCCATTATCAGAAGCTCAGACCAGTAAAATTGTGCAGCTGTGCCAAAAAAGCGACCTCATTCATAAGTTTGACTCGGCGACTCATATTGCATGGTCAGACGAAAACGAACGACTGCGTGAATACAACGCCATAACACCCAACTCTATCTTTGACCCAGAGTATTATAAGTCAAACACTATTTATCAGTGTTCGGTATTCTTTAACAATCAAGAGGATAAAATGCAGGATGTTGATTTTGCCCAAGATGATTTAAAGCTGGTTCATTGGCATCATATTGGTGCAGATATATTACCAGCCGAGGCGTCAAAAGCCCGCGGTATTATAGATCTATGCCAGCATTACGCCGTAGATGCTAGCGATTGTATGGCATTTGGTGATGGTATGAATGACTTGGAAATGTTCGACTTGGTCGGTTATGCCGTGGCAATGGGGGATGCTCAGCCTGCTCTTATAGAGCGTGCAAATTTTGTCACCGGTACTATTGAAGAGCATGGTATACAAGCGGTACTCAACCACTTACATATAGACCAAAGCTTAGATCAAAAATTATGAAAAAAGGCGCCAACCAAGCTGTTGAAGCTTTTGTCCACTTATAAACCACAAACCCTTGCCAGTATCTAGCAAGGGTTTTTGTTTGTTTAAGATTCAGCAGCTATAGTTAAAATACCTTAAAAACACGACGGTACTGCTGCTATAAGCTTTTTGTAGCCTCTGTCTGCGTAGGCACAGCAAGCGAGAAAAACTTATGCCAGCAGTAGGTTATGTATCGATATTACTTTTCATTGACTATATTTGTCTAACTGCCTATCCAACTATAAATGACTATCTCGCTGGGTAAAAAGTCTCTGAACCAGGTCCGACCGGTAGACCCAATACAAATACCCAAATGCTGAACAAAATCACCCAACCAATCATAAACGCTATGGAATAGGGCAACATCATAGCCATTAGTGTCCCAACCCCAGTATCTTTTTTATACCGAATCGCTACCGCCATAATAAGCCCAAAATAGCCTAGCATTGGCGTGATGATGTTAGTCGTTGAGTCACCAATCCGATAGGCTGCTTGAATCATCTCAGGCGCATATCCGGTCAGCATGAGCATAGGCACAAAAATAGGTGCGGTAATTGCCCATTGTGCAGATGCCGACCCTAACATTAAGTTGACGACCGCACAGATTAAGATAAAACCAATCAATAGCAAAGGTCCAGTTAAGCCTATATCAGTGAGGAAGGTCGCCCCCGTTACTGCCACCACTGAACCAAGATTCGACCAGCTAAAAAAGGCGATGAACTGTGCCGCAAAGAACACCAACACAATATAAATACTAAGCGAGCTCATCGCATGGCTCATTGCGTCAACCACATCTTGATTGTTTTTCAGGCTACCAGTAATTTTGCCATAAATATAACCCGGTACCGCAAAGAATACAAAAATAAAGACCACAATGCCTTTTAAAAATGGCGAACCTGATACCAATCCAGTCTCGGCATTACGCAATACGCCATCAGCAGGCACAATGGTCCATGCCAGTAATAAACAGAATACCAGCATGCTTATGCCAGCCCAGATTAACCCCTTTTTCTCAACTGACAGTAAGCGCTCAATTTTAGTCTCTAATACTGAAGGATCGCCAGCACTATCAGGGTTATATTCGCCAAGACTAGGCTCAACAATTTTTTCAGTCACAAAGTAACCAAGACCAGTGATCAAAAAGGTACTGACCATCATAAAGTACCAGTTGGCCTCTGCCCCAACGGTATATACCGGGTCAATGATGCGTGCTGCCTCTTGGGTAATCCCTGATAACAAAGGATCTACCGTACCAAGCAATAAGTTGGCACTATAACCACCGGATACCCCAGCGAATGCGGCTGCCAATCCCGCTAATGGATGTCTACCAAGCGAGTGAAATATAACTGCCGCAAGTGGTATCAATACCACATAACCAAGCTCAGAGGCAGTGTTTGACATGATGCCCGCAAAAACAACAGTTAGAGTCACCATCTTTTTCGGTGCATTCATCACTAGCCCGCGTAAGGCTGCTGATATCATGCCAGAACGTTCGGCTATACCCACTCCTAAAAGCGCCACTAGCACCGTACCGAGTGGCACAAATCCAGTAAAATTGGAGACCAAGTTTTCAACAATACGCGCTAAGCCATCACCGTTTAGCAAATTGACCACTTGAATAATGCCATCTTCACTACGCCCTTTTGCCCCTTCTGGTCGTGGGTCAATCACTGACACTCCTAGATAGGAAAGCAGCGCCGACAACACCAGTAAAAACACTGACATCCAGAGAAATAAAATCACAGGATGCGGTAGCAAATTACCCAGCCATTCAACCCCTTTTAAAAAGCGCTGCATGCGAGAGTTTTGGACGTTTGCTTCAAAATTATTGTCTGGTGGCATATCGTTCGGTGAACCGTCTTCTTGCATTGGTCATTATCCCTATTGCATATTTTGGTAAATTGACTGCATTGCAAGTACTACAAAAATTACAGGCAAAAGTTTAAATTCAAACATCAGTCTATAGTAAAAACAAACTTTTAAAATGAGTTGTAGCAACTATTAGTAATATTTAATAAAAAACTAAAAGCTTATAAAAAATATAAGCCTTGAAGAGTAAATTAAGCGGGGCTGTTGTTATGGAATATCAGCTGACTATAGAGGGCTATCGCTGTGGATGATATTACTAAGGATCAACTATAATCAGAACGATATCCTCACCATTTTTTGAAAGTCATGTTTAAAGGTGATGTGTTAAAGATGTTGTTTTAAAAACATGTGCTTATTAGCTGTACTTTTAGATACTATATATTACCTTAACTGTGATATGAGGTTATGGTAGCACTACCCTATACCTTGAATAGCATTCAAATGAAGACTATAGATAAGCTATATTTGCTATTGACCTTGTTTGGGTCGTACAAAAAAACGTATTGTAAAATACACTTTATAAGACGTCTCTTGCGGGCTTGAGCAAGAACAGAAAAATAGTAATTGTTTTAGGGTTGTCGGATTTTATGTCATTACGCCCAGGCTAAAACTTAATTATGAGCCTTTTTTTACTGACCTCGTTTTTTTGTTGACCTCCTAATAGTCAACATCAACCTGCAACCCGGCCATATACCCAACCGCCAAGCTTATAAAGTGCGACAGCAATCAAAATAAAGATTAAAGCAGCAATGACACAAGCTAACCATATTGGAACGCCAGTCATAAAAACAATCGTAAAAGCCACGCCCAAATAGGCTTCTAACGGCCAGCTTATAATAGGGACGGACATGCCCGCATTGAATAAGGCCATAACGGCAGACAAGCCTATAACAGCAGTGATAATTCCAGCAATTTTGCGGTTGTTCATCTCATATCTCTTATACAATGATAGTGAACCAACTCAAAGCCATTACGGTCTCACAGTCAGTTGATGCGCTGATTGTATAATTTTTACTCGTTTGCCTTGTATAATATTTATACTTGATTCATTAAAGGTCTCATTGGGTTAGCGAGTACTTAGCCTTTAATGCATTGCTACGGCATGGTCAAACCGCCATCAACTGCAATAGATTGTCCGGTAATAGCTAGACTCAAGTCAGACGCCATGAGCAGTACTGAATTGGCAAAGTCTGCGACAGAAGTCGCTTGGCGTAGTGGCGTGGTGGTGGCGATATAATCAAAGACTTCTTCTGTAGTCAGGCTACTGGCATCAGTAGTCTTCAGTAGTCCACCTGCCAACAAATTAACGCGAATGCCATATTGACCCAGCTCAGCAGCTAAGTTACGGGTCAAACCTATCAAGGCAGATTTTGCGGTAGTATAGTCGTAATAAGTCACTACTGGGTTATAAACCAGGTTGGTTGAAATATTAATAATCTTACCCATTTTCTGAGATTTCATTTGTGGCAATACCGCTTGTACTGTGTTGACTGCACCTTTGACGATGCCGTCTATTTGCTGGGAGAAATGTGCCCATTCAACGGTCTCAATACTGGTGTAATCAGCACTGGGATTAAACTGATAGTGGGGCAAAGCATTATTGACTAGTACATCAATACGTCCGAAACGCTCGATCACTTCACTAGCCATTGCCTTCATTTTTGATAAATCGCTAACATCGCCTTGATAAGAAAATGCTTGTCCACCTGCCTTTTCAATGCCAGCCACTACCGCCTCGGCAGACTGGTTACTGTTAAGGTAATTCACACAAACAATCGCCCCAGCTGCTGCCATTTGCTGAGCAATCTGTGCGCCAAGCCCGCGACTTGCGCCAGTGACAATAGCAACTTTACCCGTGAGAAGTGCCGGAATAGAAAAGTCAGTCTGACTCATAATGTTTTATCCTTTATGTGTTAGTAGCAAAAATTCCATTTAAATAGCAATCACTGCTCATTCTAAATCAAGCAGTAAATAGCGCTAATCATAGCATGGTTCACCGATATCATTGACGAAGGTAGTCTGCACTACCCTATATACTTATTACTTTTGATATATGGTCAGCGCTATGGTGTTACTCTAGAACAAAGCCAAGCAGTTGCCCTTTAAATTGCTTAATTAAACAACCATAACAGTATAATCAACTAGGTTATGCCTGTGCCATACGCTAGTTTTTTATTTATTTGTCTTAATTTAGGAGAGACGTTTTGCCCCGTTTATCGTCCCATCTGCCTACTACTAATAATAGTAGCGCCTCTCGCAACCCTATCCAAATGTTACCCAAAGCCCTGTTATGCGCTGCTATTGGCATGACGCTGGCCAGCTGTAGTAACTCTGACAATATAGCCGCCGATGGTACGACTGCCAGTGCTGAGACCCTGAATCTGTATAACTGGTCAGAATATATGCCGCAAGAGATTCTCGATGGTTTTGAAGAAGAAACCGGTATTAATGTTAATTACACTACCTTCGACTCTAATGAGGCCATGTACGCCAAGCTAAAACTGCTCGATGATTCAAGCCAATATGATCTTGCTATTCCTTCCACTTATTATGTTGAAAAGATGGCAAAAGAGGGCTTGCTTCAAGAGCTGGATAAATCAAAATTGAGTAATTTCAGAAATCTTGATACTTCGTTCACCAACACCAAGGTTGATCCTGAAAATAAATACTCAATCCCTTATATGTGGGGCAGCACCGGACTTGCTATTAATGGTGATTCGATCGATCCTGCTACCGTCAATAGTTGGAATGACCTATGGCGTCCTGAGTATAAGGGTCAAGTCATGTTGATGAACGATATGCGCGAAGTGTTTGGCATGTCGCTACTAACGCTTGGCTACTCGGGGAATAGTACCGATCCAGACGAAATTGAAGCGGCCTACAATAAGCTCATAACGCTAATACCGAATGTTAAAACCTTTAATTCAGATGCCTCGCGCATGCCCTATATTGAAGGCGAAACCACCATTGGTATGACCTGGAATGGTGAAGCGGTGATGGCTAATAACGAAGGTCTGACCAGCTTGGTTTATAAATATCCAGCCGAGGGCGCAATACTATGGATGGACAACTTTGTCATCCCCAAAAATGCCAAACATGTGGACGCGGCGCATAAGTTTATCGACTATCTAATGCGCCCTGAAAACGCCAAAATTGTGAGTGAGGAAATTGGTTATGCCTCCCCTAATCTGGCGGCACGTGAGTTGATGACTGATGATGTCAGAAATAATCCAGTGATTTATCCTAGCAAAGAAGTTCTGGCCAAAGCGGAATTCCAAGAAGATGTCGGTGATGACGCGCTACAAGTGTATCAGCGCTATTGGGATAAGCTAAAAACCAGTCGTTAATCACTATTATTTCTGAGTGACTGGCTGACAAATAACTGGTAATAAGGTTCCAGTCAAAAAGTTACCAACGAAAAACGCTGACAGTCAACTGCCAGCGTTTTTTGCATTTATAAGTGTAAATCAGTCTCACCGCCATGCTCATTGATTCGACGCTGTTCGCGGCGCTGATAACGAAGGCCCGAGGCCGCAAACCAGCTTGGCTTGGTGGTTTGTAAGAGATCACTCAGTAGCTGTAACTGAGCTTGCAAGGTTTGAGTTAACCAAAAATATCCTTGCCACTCAAACGCTAAATGCTGCACGCTCGGATATTCAGATACCGCAATACGGGTAATAGGCCGAAAAACTTCATCACTAGGACTACGTAGCACTGCCGCCATATTTTGCATGGCTTGGGTCAGCTCATTTTGATAGTGCATCAATAAAATGTGATTGTCGTGATCAAGCTCAATACTAGCCAAGCGTGGCGCGGCGCTCAGTAGTAAATCAATCGTGCCAATAATATTGCGATGAGTACGCTGGATGGTCTCTAGCGTCTCTTTTTCGATCCCTGATTCACTCGCCGTAGCATCGATGTGCGGGCGCACCGCTAGCAGCCGCTTATTAATCTTTTGTAACGCTTTAACTAAGGATTTATTAACCGGTACGTCAGGTACAGAGCTGTTCGCAGGATAAATGAGACTTGCCAAACTAGTGGCCTTGGTGTACTTAAAAGGCTTAGGGATGAGCACCTCAGCATCAATATGATTGCCGACGCCTGCATATAAGTTACTACAGGTCTCAAGGTTGCTGGCCAATAAAAACCGCCACATTAAAGTAGACTTCAGCGGTAAAATTAAAGTCGCCGCTACCGCAATGCCAGTACCGAGTAAGATATTAAGGGCGCGGTATAGACCGTCTTGACCAATATTACTTCGGTCAGGACTTGAGACAATCATCAGCATCGTGATGCCAGTGAGCAGGCCGATATAACCCAACTGCTTGACCGCTATATAACCTATGATGCCACTTATCAGGCCAATGAGCGCATAATCTACCCACAACCATGCGCCCAATTTTTGGCTAAATAACAAAACACCAAGCGCGGCACCAATACCTAGTAACGTGCCAAGTACGCGCTCTTTCGCCTTGGTGTAGATGGCACCTTGATATTGTAATAGGCCCAAAATGATAAAGACAGTAATGGTCGTCCATTCGCCATGTGGCAAACCAGTGACTTTATTGATCGATAGCGCGAGTATAACGGCTATACCCAAACGTATAGCATGCAAGACATCAGCGTGCTGATAGCGCGCGTAAGGCTCAGTAAGTGGGGCAGTAAATCGTTGCCAAAGGGTCAGTTTCACGCAGGTCTACTCTTTTTTTAAGTGAGTTTTAAGTGAATTTTAAATAACGGTTTTAAGTAACTGTTTTTAAGTAATGGCTCTTAGATGATGTTTTTTAAGTGAGAAACAATTCAAAAACTAAATATTTTTGCGAACGGATAACATGCTGGTAGAGCCATGACTCTCAGAGAGTCACTATTTTGGCACAGCAACTGTTGTAACAGAGCCGCTATCGTTAAAATACCTTAAAAAACGCGACGGTACTGCTGCTATAAGCTTTTTGTAGCCTCTGTTTGCGTAGGCACAGCAAGAAAAACTTATACCAGCAGTACGTTATGTATCGATATTACTTTTCATTGACTATAGCTACGGCAAAGTAACTGCCTTTGAAAAATGACTAACAAAAAAATAACGCCTGTTACCTATTAAAAGATAAAAGACGCTAAAGGTCAAAGCATGCTGGCACATAATACAAAAAACTTGCTCATTCGCTAATGGTTTGGCTGACCATAGCGAATGAAGGTTATACCTCTAAAAAGTCTAGTATGCCTTCGGCAGCTTCACGGCCTTCCCAAATAGCAGTCACTACCAAATCAGAGCCACGTACCATATCGCCACCGGCAAATATTTTAGGGTTATTGGTTTGGAACTTAAAAGTCTGTTCTTCCGCGGCTAATACCCGGCCGGAGCTGTCCATCGACACTTGCTGTGTGTCGAACCAATCGGCAGGACTGGGGCGAAAACCGAAGGCCATAATTACCGCATCACAAGGAATAATCTCCTCAGAGTTAGCAATCGGCTCAGGACGGCGGCGGCCACGGTTATCAGGCGCACCTAAATGAGTAGTGACTACTTTCACCGCATTAACCTTGCCGTTTAAGCCAATAATTTCGGTTGGTTGACGATTAAATAAAAACTCGACTCCTTCTTCTCGAGCATTGACCACTTCACGACGTGAGCCAGGCATATTTTCTTCATCACGACGATAGGCACAGGTTACTTGCTCCGCACCTTGGCGAATACTGGTGCGGTTACAGTCCATCGCCGTATCACCGCCGCCAAGTACCACTACTTTCTTACCTTTGAGGTCGATATAGTCTTCTGGATCTTTTTCCCAATCATTACAGCGATTAACATTGGCAATCAAAAAATCAAGTGCGTCATGAACACCATGCAATTCCTCGCCAGCAAACCCACCACGCATATAAGTATAAGTACCCATACCCATAAAGACAGCATCATAATCAGTTAATAACTCATCGATACTGACGTCGGTACCGATTTCGGTCTCAAGGCGAAACTCAATACCCATGCCTTCGAAAATCACTCGGCGATTGCGCATGACGTCTTTTTCCATTTTGAACTCAGGAATACCAAAGGTTAATAAGCCACCAATTTCAGGATGCTTATCAAAGACCACTGGCGTGACACCATTTCTAACTAATATATCTGCACACCCTAAACCTGCGGGCCCTGCGCCAATAATAGCGACTTTTTTGTCCGTCCAAACCACATTAGACATATCTGGACGCCAGCCAAGAGCGAAGGCCGTATCATTGATATATTTTTCCACATTACCAATAGTCACTGCGCCAAAGCCATCATTAAGGGTACAAGCACCCTCGCATAGACGATCTTGAGGACAGACGCGGCCGCAGACTTCAGGTAAAGTATTGGTGCTGTGGCATAACTCTGCAGCTTGGAATATCTGCCCTTCGGTCGCTAATTTCAGCCAATTGGGAATATAATTATGTACCGGACATTTCCACTCACAATACGGGTTACCGCATTCAAGACAACGATGCGATTGCTGCGCAACTGACTCACTTTCAACCGGTTTATAGATCTCAACGAACTCGGTGGCACGGGTGACGATATCTTTTTTGGTCGGCTCAAGCCGTGGCACGTCTAAAAACTGAAAATCATTATCTAAGCGTTTTGCCATGATGAAAATCTCTTCTATAGTGGGCGGTGACCAGTAGCAAAGGCGGCATTTATCAGAGCAGTTATTGACCATAATTAATCGATCAAAAAACTATCTGCCACCTTTAATACTCTCACTTACCTGCTTAAAATATATGAACGGCAACTGTGCCTTAAAGTATTTGGCCAATCAGCACCAGTACTATTGTGGGTCTGCCATTGTGCTCTTCAGCAGGCTGACAATATTCGCCGCCTTGGGCTTAACCAGATAGAACTTGCGCACATAGTGTTCAAAGTCAGCTAATATAGCTTGACCCCATACACTGCCAGTTTTGTCCACGTGACTTTCAATCACTTGTTGCAAATAAATACGATGCTCTTCGGTCTGCTCACTTGAGATACGATTGAGGTCAATCAGCTCATGATTACAGCGGTCAAAGAAGTCGCCTTCCATATCAAGCACATAAGCGAAACCGCCGGTCATACCTGCACCGAAGTTAAGCCCAGTACGCCCAAGTATGGTAATAATGCCGCCCGTCATATATTCGCAGCAATGATCGCCCGTGGCTTCGATGACCGCATGCGCGCCCGAATTACGTACCCCAAAGCGCTCACCGGCAGTACCAGCTGCGTATAACTTGCCACCAGTAGCGCCGTATAGACAGGTATTACCAATAATAGCGGTGTCTTGAGCCAAAAAGCTCGAACCTTTAGGAGGATAAATGACAATCTCACCCCCTGCCATGCCTTTACCAACATAGTCATTGGCATCACCTTCCAGCTCAATATTTAGGCCACCCGCATTCCAAACGCCCAGACTTTGTCCTGCAGTGCCAGTCAGGCGCAACTTAATAGGCATCTCGTTCATACCCAGATTACCCCATAGCTGAGCAATCTCGCCGGAAATACGCGCGCCAATAGAGCGGTCACAGTTACCAATATTATAGCTATAGTCACCACCATTTCCTTGGCGAATATTCAGTAGCATATCGCTAATCATACGCTCAGCCAGCAACCCTTTATCAAACGGTTCATTACGCACCACTTGGCAGGTCTGCGATGCACCGGCACTTGCTGGATGGCTATATAATAATGGGGTCAAGTCAAGATGACGCTGCTTATCAGTGGTACCTTCTAATATCTCAAGCAAATCAGTACGACCGACTAGCTCTTCCATACTATGTACCCCCAGTGCTGCTAGCCACTCACGGGTTTCGGTCGCAACAAACTTGAAGAAGTTAATCAGCATCTCCGCTTCACCAATAAAGTGCTCATCACGTAGCTTAGCTTTTTGAGTGGCCACTCCAGTAGGGCAGTTATTAAGATGGCAAATACGTAAATATTTACAGCCGACGGCAATCATTGGGGTCGTACCAAAACCAAAACTTTCTGCACCTAGTATTGCCGCTTTTACCACATCAAGGCCAGTCTTAAGACCACCATCAGTTTGGATACGTATTTTGTGACGTAGGCCGTTGACTCGTAGCGACTGATGGGTCTCAGCTAAGCCTAACTCCCACGGCGAGCCAGCATGATGGATAGAGGACAGCGGTGAGGCCGCCGTACCGCCATCGTAACCTGAAATAGTAATCAAGTCGGCATAGGCTTTTGCCACGCCAGTAGCGATAGTGCCTACTCCCGGACGTGAAACCAATTTCACCGACACTAAAGCATCAGGATTGACTTGTTTTAAATCAAAAATCAACTGTGCTAAATCTTCGATAGAGTAAATGTCGTGATGCGGCGGTGGTGAAATTAAAGTCACTCCCGGCACTGAATAGCGCAAACGTGCGATCAAGGCATTAACCTTACCACCCGGCAGCTGACCACCCTCACCGGGTTTGGCACCTTGAGCTACTTTAATCTGCATCACTTCAGCCGAGCGCAAATAAGCCGGTGTGACCCCAAAACGACCTGAAGCCACTTGCTTGATTTTTGAATTGCGTAAGGTGCCATAACGCACAGGATCTTCACCGCCCTCGCCTGAGTTTGAGCGGCCCCCAATGGTATTCATAGCCATGGCAATGGCTTCATGGGCCTCAGGTGATAGCGCCCCTAGCGACATACCAGCAGAATCAAAGCGCGTTAGAATCTTTGCAATGTCTTCGACCTCATTAACGTCGATGGGGTTGTCGGTCTTCAGCTGCAATAAGTCACGTAAAGTGGCGACGGGACGACTATTTACCAAATCCGCATAGTGACGGTAGTTATCATAATTGCCGGTCCGTACCGCAGTATGTAAGCTATTAATTACCTCAGGATTAAAAGCATGATATTCTTTATTAAAGATAAACTTGAGCAGGCCCCCTTGATCAAGCGGTGCCCGGCGTTTAAAGGCATTGGCAGCGAGTTGCGCTTGGTCGGCTGCTAAATCCGCAAAAGTTGCGCCCTTAATACGACTTTGCACCCCTTTAAAGCACAGCTCAACCACGGGCTCAGACAGACCAACCGCTTCGAATAATTGCGCACCACGATAAGACACAATAGTAGAGATACCCATTTTTGATAGGATTTTTAGCAAGCCTTTATCTAAGCCTTTACGGAAATTCACCCGAGCTTGAATTGGATCACCTAGCAGTTCACCAGTAGCCACTAAATCATCAATGACGTCATAAGCGAGATAAGGATAGACGCAGGTCGCACCAAAACCGATCAACACGGCTATTTGATGGGAGTCACGCGCCAGTCCGGTTTCAACGATTAAGTTAGCATCGGTACGAATGCCTTGAGCGATCAAGTAATGATGTACTGCGCCAGTGACCATGATGGCGTTAGCGGGTACTTTGTCAGCACTAATCTCTTTATCAGACAATACAATCAGCGTATGACCAGCACGAACAGCACTGGCTACTTGCTGACAAATTGACTCGATAGCGGTCGCTAAGTCTTGACTGGACTCATAATTTAGATCTATACGTGCCACTTGAAAAGCAGGATCATCTATGGTCTCAATCTGCTGCATTTTGCTGGCGGATAATACAGGCGATGATAAAATCAGACGATGCGCATCTTGGGCAGAAGGCGAGAATACATTGGTCTCAGCGCCTAGACACGTTTGCAGTGACATAACGATAGACTCGCGTAGCGGATCAATCGGCGGGTTGGTCACCTGCGCAAACTGCTGACGGAAAAAGTCACCAACGTGGCGAATCTGCTGTGATAGCACTGCCATTGGCGTATCATCGCCCATTGAACCAACTGGCTCTTGACCATTTTCAGCATTTGGACGGATGATTTCGGTACGTTCTTCATTAGTGATGTGATACATCTTTTGCAAGGTTTTAAGCTGATCGCCGCGACATGATTGTGCTGCTAGCTGTTCTTCCAAACGCTCATCATCACGGATACGGGTCGCTTCTTCACGCAGCCATTTACGATAAGGATGGGCATTTTTAAGTGAGTTACCTATAGCCTGGGTATCTAGAATTTGACCCGTTTGAGTATCAATAACCAACATCTGACCAGGACCAACTCGGCCTTTGGCTAGCACATCTTTTGGCTCATAATCCCAGACACCAACCTCTGAGGCAACAGTAATGTAGCCGTTCTTAGTCGTGACCCAGCGCGATGGACGCAGACCATTGCGGTCAAGCATGCAGACTGCATAGCGACCATCTTGGATAACCAGACCTGCCGGCCCATCCCAGGCTTCCATATGTTGTGAGTAAAACTCATAAAACGCGCGTAAGTCCATATCCATACTGTCAACGTTTTGCCACGCTGGCGGCACAAGGATTGACATAGAATGAAATAGACTCATACCGCCAGACATCAGGACTTCAAGCATATTATCTAAGCTTGATGAGTCCGAGCCACTACTGTTAACGAGCGGATGCAGCTCACCGATGTTAGGTAGTTTGGCTGAGGTTAATTTTGGCGTACGGGCCTCAGACCAACTGCGGTTACCAGTGATAGTATTGAGCTCACCATTATGCGCAAGATAGCGAAACGGCTGTGCTAATGGCCAGCGCGGCAAGGTATTGGTCGAAAAACGTTGATGAAATACTACAATATGTGAGGCCAAACGCTCATCTTGTAAGTCGGTGAAAAACGCCGGCAAATCTGACGGCATGACCAGACCTTTATAGATAATAGTCTGGCAATTCAATGAACACACATAAAATAGCTCATCATCAACCAGGCGTTGCTCTGCTTTTCTGCGTGCGACAAATAACTTACGGTTAAAATCATCGGCGCTTAAGTTTTTATCACCAGCACTGTCGGCATTTGAGTCGGCAGGTGCACTGACAAATATCTGCTTAAAAGCGGGCAAGGTTTCAAGACCGATCTCGCCAACGATGTCCAGATTAACGGGCACGTCACGCCAGCCAGCAACCATTAGGCCTTGGGCAGTAATTTCTTCGCCCAGTACCTGTTGACTATGCTGCGCTTTGGCATCATCTAAATTGGTGAATACCATACCAACGGCAAAGTTATCGGTGATGTCTAATTGCTGCTCACTAGCAATAGCTTTAAAGAAGTCTCGCGGTGTGGACAATAATAGACCACAACCATCGCCCGTCTTGCCATCAGCCGCGACGCCGCCGCGGTGGGTCATGCAACTTAAACTATGAATAGCGGTCTTTACTAGGTCGTGGCTGGCTTCTCCCTCAATGTGAGCGATTAAACCAAAACCACAGTTATCAGAGAAGTCGTCTGGGGTCGCCAGATGGGTGTGGGATGAGATCATTGACATAGCTAGTCCTTTTAAGTGAGCGGGCAGCCTATATATCCAATGCGGACAATAAACTGAGCACCGCAAGCAGAACGGGCTGTTACTTAATATTCGTACAAACGGATTAATAAATGGTACGCTAAGCAATAACTATTTGCGCTTTGGGACTGTTAAAATAATTACCACTCTCACATTTATTTAAGTGTCAACGTACTAACGGAACATCAGTAATAGCGGTTGGAAAATAAATGACCGACATACTACTGATTTAAGGCTAGTGCGGTAATCATCGACTGTCATTTTTCAGTAGCGCAAATCAATATGACACGCGTGGCAAACGACAACCGAATAATTGAGTACCTAACTCTTGACATCAAGCTTAGTACGGCACTCGCTTACGTTTGAATATTAGACGCTCTATATTCAAGCGCTTTAACCACTCTGAAAAGAGGAATAACAAGAGAGGTTGTGCTACTTGCGGTGTGTTTAATCCAGACTGCAAGTGGCAGCGCATGAGACCACAACACTATAGTTATAACAGTTATAACAGTTATAACAGTTATAACAGTTATAATGAAACTATAGAGAGTATAAGCAGTAAAAACAGAGTCTGCCTATTGTACTTCTAAGAAAATTTACTATAACTATACAGAGCGTCGCCCACATCCATACTAATTAATGATTAACGAAAAATCTAGTCTTTTTTCTAACTTTCTCGTCATATGTATCACTACACTCTTTATTTATTTTATCTAGAGAACACTTAGTTGAGGCTTATTTTTCGCCATAAAAAGCCCAGCAAAAGTTCTGTTTGATGGGCTTTTATCGTTGTTGATGCTGGTGTTTACACTGGTTAAGACCTAGCGATATTAACCATCATATTAGCTGCTTAACACTACTATTTAATTGGCCTTTTCTTGTATCAACTCCTTAATACTGTCGCTATTATTCTTAGTAGCTGCAGAGTTTGCAGGTTTATTGCCTGAGGTTGCGCTGTCGCTTGAGTTACTCGCATTACTAGGCGGTTTAGGGGTAGCGACTGCTGGTGGCTTTTTCAGCGTGCTATTATCAGTCCCAGTTCCTATCGACTTCTTACTTTCTTGTTCAGATTTGCGCGAATTATCATTATTTTTAGGGGTAGATCCAGATGAATTTTGCTCATCAGGCCCAACAGTACGCTCTTCAGTAAGCGACAAGGTTTCTGAAGTATCGTTTGACTGACGAATACTTTCAATACCACCGCCATTATTGTTGGTTTGTTGATTACTAGGGTTACCGTCGTTATCTGTCGCTACGCCATTAGCATTGTCTCCAATGCTAGATTGTGCATTTTGACGAATGGGTACTTCACGCTTAGTGGGTTGCAAATTGACAGAACGCGTGCGTCTAGCGCTTAAGTCTTTTACAGGATCTGGGCGTTCGTAATTATCGATAATTCCGACGTAGCGACTGATTTCTTCAGGTAGCACACGTACATTATCAGGCAAGCCAAAATCTATTAGTTTGGCGGCACCCACGGCCTCCTGCGGACTACTCATCAGGCCGTAAGTGAGCATGTAACGCAGCTGATCGTCATCATCACGATAACGGAAATAAGAGAACTTTTTACGATCTTCACGACCTTCTAGATAGTTGGCAATAACTTCGTTTTCACCGACATTCATTACCTGTACTGTCCAGCTCCCCTTATTAGCCAGTAGGTAGCGCTTATCTTTGAACTCATCAGGATAATTGCGCAGATCACGAACGGTGGTATCAAAATTAAGCGGTTGGACATTGGTATCAAGTTCATGCAGAGCTGCTACTGATAAGGGTTGTTCAAGCTCAGTACCTATCATTTGCGGTGTGGAGATCGGTGCATTTTCGATTTTAGCTCCCATCGCTGGGGTCTGACTAACCATCCAAATTAAGGCGGTAATAACACCCAACAACAAGGTCATTATTAGCCAAAGTAGTGCTTGACGGCGATATGACTGACGATCAGAGTGAGTCGTCGAGCGTGATGCTGCCATGAATGTATCCTTGGTAATAGATGATTAAGCCCACTAATAAAAAATACTAAGACAAGTAATGATAGCAACACTGCTAATATATCTACTTTACCTCCCTAGTATTTTAACGCTTTATGAATGCTGCTGAGACAATACGTCAGTAAGTAGTTGCTCATCAAAGTCGTTGGTTAACACCGCATTTCCTAATGATTTTAACAAAATTAGACGGATTTGTCCGTGTTTTACTTTTTTATCATGGCCCATCAAGTTCAGGGCAGTTTGCACCGCGATAGGTGGCGGTGTAGTAGGCAAGTTAGCCAAGGTTAAAACGCGCTTAATGCGTGCCACTTCATCGACACGCAACCAGCCCATTTTTTGTGACAGCTCAGCCGCCTGTACCATACCAGCGGCAATCGCTTCACCATGTAGCCAATTTCCATAGCCCTCATGGGTTTCAATCACATGGCCAAAAGTATGACCAAAATTCAATAACGCCCGCACGCCGGCCTCTCTTTCATCTTGTGCCACCACCGCAGCTTTATACTCACAACAGCGCTTCACCGCCTCGCCCAGTACAGTTAAATCTAAAGCCATCATCGCTGGTAAATGCTGCTCCAGCCATGCTAAAAAATCCACGTCCATAATCAAGGCATATTTAACCACTTCAGCAAGTCCTGCCGATAGCTCACGTGCAGGCAGGGTTTGTAAGGTACTCATATCGGCAAGTACCATTTGCGGTTGCCAAAAAGCACCAATCATGTTTTTACCTTGCGGATGATTGATACCGGTTTTACCACCGACGCTTGAGTCTACTTGCGACAATAAGGTGGTTGGAATTTGAATGAAATTGACCCCACGCATAAAACTTGCTGCCGCAAAACCTGTCATATCGCCGATCACACCGCCACCTAGCGCGATTAGCGTCACATCACGGTTGAAATACTGCGCCATCAGTTCATCATAAATCTGATTGATACTGGCTTGGTTCTTATGTTGCTCACCATCTGGCAGCACACAAACCCTGACTGTGAAATGCTCTGACAATTGCTCTTGTAGCGGCTGTAAATATAAAGGCGCAACCGTAACATTAGTAACAATTAATACCTGTTGACCTTTAATATAAGGCGCAACTTGCTCAGCCATAGTACTTGTTGCACTGCTGCTTTTTTCAGTAATGATAATTGGATAGTCATGACTTTGAGTATGCACTGTTAAGCCATCATGGAGCGGTGGGGTTGCCATGAAATATTCCTTAAGCATCGGTAATGGGGTAGCTTTAATAAAGTGATTTTAACTGAGGATCTTTGTTAATCCAGTTTATGGTTTCTTTAAAGTTATTCTTCAACATTTTGTGGGTCTATCATAGTAGGTACTGATCCACAAAATGATCCGAGCTGCTGCAATAATTGATTCACCATATGCCGGGGATAAGTATGGCCAGTAGGCATAATAATATGCGCTATCTGCCGGTACAATGGATCACGAACAATATAGAGCTCTTGTAGTATTTTTCTGGGATTAGGCTGCTGTAATAGTGGACGTGACTTATCTTTAGCGGTGCGCACCATTTGTACATCAACTGGCGCGTTGAGATAAACGACTATACCACGTTGCTGCAAAAACTCACGATTGTCGGCACACATCACTGCACCGCCACCAGTCGCTAATACAATGTGCTTTTTTTGGGTCAGCTCATCTATAGCTCGGGTCTCGCGTTCACGAAAACCTACCTCGCCTTCTTTAGCGAATATCCACGCGATATCAGCGCCCGTTTGCGACTCGATATACCAATCACTGTCTACGAACGTGCGCCCTAACTGTTTGGCGAGCAATCGGCCAATGGTAGTCTTCCCTGCTCCCATCGGTCCTACTAAAAACACCGACGGCAATTCCTCAACCATAATACTCACTCAGCTAAATTAACTATCATACAACGTCATCAATATTCTGGCTAGTAATGAGCCACGATTATTATCAGTAAAAATTGACTCGTAGTAAAAAGCGGCTCAAAAAAAGCAAGCACATAGGCTTACTTTTTTATTCTACTAAACATCAACGGCCTCACATCAGTCTAAACGACTGACACCGTCATTAATGAGTTTGGGTGTCACGAATATCAGCAGCTCTTCCTTAGCATTATTGCGTACATCCTTGCGAAACGCACGGCCAATATAAGGTAAATCACCTAAAAACGGCACTTTATCTACCCCGTTATTGGTACGATTCTTAAAGACCCCACCAAGGACGATGGTCTGACCATCTTCTATAATGACATTGGTTGAGATAGAGTCTTCAGCGATAGCAACCTGATTGTTAATGATAGTTGGCGTGCCGTTGGTAATCACCAGTTTCAAACCAATTTTACCGTCAGGTGTAATATTTGGAGTCGCTTCTAAGCTCAACGCTGCTTCTTTAAAGCTAGTGGTGGTCGCGCCACTGGCTGAAGCCTCTTGAAATGGAATTTGTGTTCCAGAAGAGATTTTTGCTGTTTGTTTGTCTGCAGTCAAAATTTTGGGCGTGGAGATAACCTCACCGCGATTGTCCGCTTGTAGTGCTGATAATTCAAGATCTAGCATGACATCTGACAAGCTAAGAAGGCCAAATGCTATACTTCCTGCAGGGTTACTGACGCCAAGATCGACGTTTAAGTTGTCAGGACGAGTGATGTCGTATTTCGGATAAGACACCGTTTGACCGTTAACGGTCGTAGTCTCTATATCAAAATCTTTTAGGTCTGTTAAAGTTTGATTACTACCACCAACCAGTAAGTTACGATTGGTAGCTGCACCATTAGATAAAATACCCCAACGTACCCCAATCTCTTTACTAAAGCTATCGGTGGCGCTGACAATGCGCGCTTCAATCATTACTTGGCGTACAGGGATGTCTATTTTGCTAACAAGTTTATGAATATTCTCAATACTTGCTGCCACATCCTTAATAATCAAAGTATTGGTACGATTATCGATGGTTACCGTACCCCGATTCGATAGCAACGTATTATTGTCATCAAGACGATTGGTGGTCGTGCCAACACCACTATTACCAGCGGGTCCACTACCATCAGAAATGAGGTTCAGCACATCTGCCACTTTAGCGTAGCTCAAACGGATATACTCCGTTCGTAGCGGCTCAAAAGCTTGCACTGCTCGTTGAGCTTCTAGCTCCTGCGCTTCTTGTTGCGCAAGTTCAGTGGTTGGCGCAATTAAAATGACGTTGCCGTTCTCGCGTTTGTCCAAATTCTTACTTTTTAGAATAATATCAAGCGCTTGATCCCAAGGCACATTAATAAGGCGCAAAGTGATATTACCCGCTACCGAATCACTGGCGACGATATTCGTGTTAGTGAACTGCGCTAAAATATCTAAGACACTACGAACTTCAACATCTTGGAACTCCATAGATAATGCTTCACCGCTATAGACTTTTTCTTCAAGTGTCGGTTCACGTAGCAACTCAGGCTTACTGATAGCAATGTTGAGCTGATTGCCTGACTGGTAAGCTTGATACTCATAATCACTGGTCATATTAATAGTGATCACCGCATTTTGTCCCTGGTTTTTAGTATCAATACTAGTGACAAGACCACTATTAATATTCAGTCGACGTAATAAGTTCCGAGGCACCGTACTACCAGTCAGGCGCACTACTAGCTTATTACCTTGGCGTTGGACGTCCACTGGAATAGCTTCATTAGCAAGAACGATACTGACATTACCGCCGCCATTACCGCCACCATTACCGCCGCCATTATCCTCTGCTACAAAATTAAGCGCTGTCAAACCATCATAGCTATACTGCTTACTTACTTGCGAGGCGGCAAGTCTGGGATCTAATAGAGGATTAACCCGTACCACCATAGTATCAGCAGGCACTTGATTCTTAACGACCGTAGAATCAGATATAACAGGAGTAACTACCATGCTACTACTCTCAACAATTGGAGTGATCACTGTAGTAGTGGTTACCACCGCATTATTACTGGCGATGAACCGATTGGGATCGCTGATAGTGAGTAATAAATCATTACCATCAATAGCGGTAGTATACTTGCCCACTTGTTTTAGGCCGATAACAAGACGGGTAGTACTATCGTTGTTTAAGGAGGTAACGTCATTGATCATACCGATATTGTAGTCAGTAAAACGGCTAACCAGCCCATTTTGAACTTGTTTAAAATCTAGTACTAACCGGCTAGGATCCTCAAGCTGGTAGGCTGCAGGTAGAACCGGTGCGCCTGCAAACCCCAAACGCATCTGCGTGACTGCCGGTGCGGTTTGTATCACAGAGATATTATTGATACGCTGCTCGGCATAGGCGCTGCTGCTCATCGCCATCATACTCACAGCCAACGTAGATATGGTCAAGGTAGAGGATACGCAGTTGCTCATCATCATTATCTGGTTATTGCGTACGGTCATTATTTATTCCTCAAAAAATGTGCCAACCTAATTTATAGGAGAGACCAACGACTGGGGTCTTTCAATGAACCCTGCGCGGCTGTCTGGTACAATTTCAATCAAATTAATCTGGGTCGACGTAACTTCAACAATACGTCCGTCGTTTAAGCCAAGATAATCACCCACTTTAACACTAGCAACCGAACCATCAGGACGCTGCACTAATGCATATTGTTGGCCTTCAGGCGAAATTAACATACCACGAAAGGTCAGTTGCGATAGCTGGTACTGTTCGAGAGGTTCTTTGGTGCGTGTGATATCAGGGCGCACGCCATCAATAGAGGTAGTAGGACTTTGCACATTGACCAAACTTGGTGGCAAAAACGGGCTACGCAACATGTTAGCACTATAGACAAAGTCTTCTACCAGCTCAGATTTTGGTGGCGGTTCAATGGGCTGAGCAGGCTGGTTGCGTATATCAGCCATTGCCCGCTCTGCCATGCCAATACGATCGCTACAACCAGTCAGCGATAGGACAGTAACACTTAGCATCAGTAGCGTGGGCAATTTTCTGATAATCATCAGTTGCCTCCTGCAGTAGTGTCAGTCTCGCCGCCTTCAGGAGCGACTTCTTTTGAGCGGTAGGTCTTCGTCTGTAATACTAAATTGAGTTCCGGTAGGACATCTAAAGATGGCTGGGGATTACTGACTTCAAAATCATGCATGGTAATAATACGCGGTAAGGCAGCAAGGCCACTAATAAAGCTACCAAATTGATGGTATTCCCCTAACGCCGCTATACGTATAGGCTGTTCAATAAAAAACTCATTTTCAATCTCAGCTTCTACAGAAATATCTTGAAAACGTATATTACTGTCGACCCCGGTCATATTAATGCCTTCTACCAGCTCTGACACGCGAGTGTCTTTTGGTAGCTGATCGAGTAAGGCATTAAACTCAGTTTCCATCTGTATGACTTGTGCTTGATAAGCCTCTAGATGGCGGGCGCGCGATTGTTTTTCACGGTAACTATCAAGCAGGGTTTGCTGCTCACTTTCAGCGGCTGCGATCTCATCGATTTTACTGCTAATCGGTAGCGCCC
This sequence comes from Psychrobacter sp. PL15, assembly GCF_035984995.1. NCBI lineage: Bacteria > Pseudomonadati > Pseudomonadota > Gammaproteobacteria > Moraxellales > Moraxellaceae > Psychrobacter > Psychrobacter sp. PL15. Next base: position 19,575 of record NZ_JAXCIB010000002.1, on the reverse strand, counting down.
ATGACAACGCTGCAATGAGAGCAATGATGAAGCCAATCACTGTTATCTTGACGGATAGTGGCCAACTGCCATAGTTTTCGGTATCTAGTGACTCAAAGCTATGCCGAAACTCATTAAAATCAAACGACTTTTTAGTGCGTAAAGCAGCCTTGTTGGTTTTAACTGGACCTTTTTTGCGGCTGAGTTTCATAGCTTACCTCCAAGCCCAGTGCTGCCATCAATATCAGCAAGTACGGCAGACTCAGACTGTACTTTTGTAGTCACCACGAACTGCACATAGCTGTCCTCAGGATAAATCAGACGCGGCTGCTCACCAGTCGTACCCCTCTCGTTAAGGGCAGGAGCGGTCTCATAAGCACTTATGTTTTGCTGAATATTACTGACTGCCGAATCACCCAGCCACTTACTGCTATCCAGATTACGAATCAAGCTTGATACAATGTTCGGATTGTCCGCCAAACCCGTTAGAGTCAATAAATCGCCTTCACGCTTGAGATTATTTAGATAAAGTGCAGGTGGTATGGCTTTGGCAAGGTCATCCCATAATCGAACAGGTACCGGACGTAAACCTTGCAAATCTTGGATAACCTGCATACGTGAGATAATATCTTCGCGGCGCTGCTCCAAACTATCAATATCGGTGAGCACGGTATCTAAGCGGCTGTTTTCTTGTGTAATCAAAGCATTGGCTGCCCGCTGCTCATCGAGCTTATTATTAAAATAACTCCACGACGCAAAGGCGACTAATAACGCCAGTAAAGTAACGGCGACCACCAGGGTAATAAATTCTTTGTTGCGACGTTCGCGCTCTTCTTGTCGCCACGGTAACAGGTTAATACGAGCCATTAGTCAAAGCTCCTTAGCGCTAGACCGCAAGCAGCCATTAAACTTGGGGCATCAATTGCGAGCTGCTCACTATCCACCTGCGGACCGATAGTCATATTGATAAATGGATTGGCGACGCTGACAGTTACGCCCAGCTTCTGTTGTACCATACCGGCCAAACCTGGGATAGAACTGCTACCACCTGCGAGCACTACATGATCAATACTGCTATACTGACTCGAGGAAAAATAAAACTGCAACGAGCGGGTAATTTGTTGAATGGCATTTTCCATAAAAGGCGTTAGCACTTCAGGATAGTAGTCGTCAGGCAATGTGAGTTCACGCTTGCTAGTGGTTGCTTCTTCAGAGGTTAGGCCATAGCGATTTTGTATCGCCTCGGTCAGCTGCGCACCACCAAATAACTGCTCGCGGCTGTAAACAAATTCACCGTTTTTAACGACATATAGAGTGGTTTGATTGTGTCCGATATCAACCAAGGCCACCAACTCCGACATATTTGGTAAATTATCTATCATCAATCCAAAAGCACGCTCAATAGCATGCGTCTCTATGTCCATAATTTTAGTTTGCAGACCCCCAAAAGTTAAGGCATCAACTCGTTGATCCACGTTTTCTGAGCGCGAAGCAGCCAACAGCACTTGTACCATGTCATCATTGATCAAAGAAGGGCCTAGGACTTCAAAATCCAAATTGACATCTTCGAGTGGATAAGGAATATATTGATCAGCGTCTAGGCGAATTTGGGCCTCGCGTTCAACATCATTGAGCACCATGTCCATATCTATGATTTTGGTAATCACTGCTGAGCCTGAGACCGCAGTTGCGGCATTGCTACCGACGACCTGACAACGCCGTGCTAAGTCGGCAATAATATTTCCTACTTCTTCAGTATCTACGATGAGTTTGTCGACTACCGCGCCTACAGGCAACGGTTCGATACCATATGATCTTAGATGAAACATCCCTTGCTGACGCTGTATATCAACCAATTTTACTGAGGTGGCACAGACATCCATCCCAATTAAATGTCTACTTTTAGAAGAAAATAGCCTCACAAACTCCATACCTTATGTGAAATGCAAAATTTGATAGTTAGTTGTAATATTTGAACACAATAAATTACTTAATAGATAGATTAAAGTGTTTAAAGAATAAATCAAGGTCGATTACACATTTAGTATGACCTGCTTATTTTGTTCAAGGTATAATCATCTACTTGTTGCAAATCTTAATTAATAAGTCTTATTATGACCAAAAAAAATGCTATCGTTCGTCTCATTAACTTTTTGGTGGGGCTCTTCATTGCCTGTCTAGCACTGGCCGTGATCTTAGCACTGGCGGTACCTATCGGATTTTATGGTATGGCGATGTACATATCACCAACCCTACCCAGCATCCAAGAGATTAAGATTGCAAGTTTAGAAATGCCACTACAGATCTACAGCCGCGACAACAAGCTGATTGGTCAGTATGGCAATCGTTTGTCCCTGCCCATCACTTTTGAAGAGATTCCTAGAGACCTAACCCATGCTTTTTTGGCGGCAGAAGATGCTTCCTTCTTTCAGCATAGCGGTATTAGTATAAAAGGCTTGGGTCGTGCAGTTACCGAAGTGGTTACTGATGATGATAGCCAAACCGGTGGCTCAACGATTACGATGCAGGTGGCCAAGAACTATTTTTTGAGCCCAGATCGCACCTTAAATCGCAAGCTTACTGAGCTGTTTTTGGCCCGTAAAATAGAAGACGAGCTGAGCAAAAATGATATTTTGACTCTCTATGTCAATAAAATTTACTTAGGTGAAGGGGCCTATGGTGTCCGCGCCGCTGCTAAAAAATATTATAGCAAGTCCTTGGATAGCCTTACTATTGCTGAAGTAGCCATGCTGGCAGGTCTGCCAAAAGCCCCTTCGAAGTATAACCCCGTTGCCAATCCTAGCCGCGCACTTATTCGGCGTAACTGGATTATTGGTCGCATGCATGAACTTGGTTATATCAGTAAAGCTCAACATGATGAAGCCATTAACTCCCCAGTTGGTATTAATCTATACCAAGAAAAGCTGGATGTTAATATGCCGTATTTGGCAGAAATGGCCCGTTATGCACTGGTTAGCCGTTATGGTAAGCAAGTAATGAATGGTGGGTGGCGAGTACGTACTACAGTAGATAGCAAAGCTCAGTCAGATGCGGAAGCCGCTATACTAACAGGGCTGGTCGCTTATGATCATCGTCATGGCTGGCGTGGTCCTGAAGCCAATGACGAACCGCTTGAAAATTTCCGCCGTTACGCCAACATGTCTCCTGCCAAAGTCACCAAAATCAATTCTCGCAGTTTTGAGGCGACCATACTCTCTGGTGAAAGTGTGACTGTTAATTGGTCAGGTATGAGCTGGGCACGCAAACATTTTTCGGCGGATCGAATCGGTTACTATCCCAATAATGCCGGGCAAATCGTCAGTGAGAACGACATTATTCGATTGATACCAACCGCTAACGGTAACTGGCAGTTGGCACAAATACCTGATATACAGGGTAGCTTAGTTTCTCTAAATCCTGAAAATGGTGCAGTCAACGCTTTAGTTGGTGGTTTTGACTTTAACCACAGTAAATTTAACCGGGCACTGCAAGGTTGGCGGCAGCCAGGTTCAACCATTAAACCACTGGTCTACACTAGTGCGCTAGAAAAAGGCTACCGTCCCGATAGTATTGTCTCAGATCGTCCTCTTCAGGTAGGTGATTGGAAGCCTAAGAACTCTGATGGCCGTTTTTTAGGGGACATTACCTTGCGCCGTGGCCTATACCTGTCTCGTAATCTGGTCTCTATTCGTTTACTGCAAGCCATTGGTATTTCAGATGCTCGCAACTTATTAGATCAGTTTGGTTTGGATAAAGAAAAGCTACCAACAACGCTGTCATTGGCGCTTGGTACTGGACAAGCAACCCCGCTACAAATGGCCACCGCCTATGCGACCTTTGCCAATGGTGGCCACCGTATTCAACCTTATTTTATTGAACAAATTTATAACTATGATAATAAGTTGTTGTTCCAAGCCAATCCACAGCAGGCTTGTGCTTTATGCTTTAATGAGCAAATCGATAAGCGCAACCAAACTCTAATTGAAGAGCGTGACAACCTTATTGAAGCAGAAAAATTAGCTGCTGAAGAACAGAAGTTAGAAAATAGTGAAGGTCAAGAACCAGCTAATGCTCAACAGAACAATAAGGCTATTAATCTAAGTGTCTATGATGCCAGTCCAGCAGCAGATCGTTTAAAAGCACCAACGGTGCAGTATATACCTGCCACTCAAGCACCGAGAATCCTAAAACCACAAGTGGCTTATGATATGGCAGATATTTTAAGAGATGTGGTGCAACGTGGTACTGCTGTTCGCGCCCAGGCTTTAGGACGTGATGACATTGGTGGCAAAACTGGTACGACTAACGACGCTAAAGATGCTTGGTTTGCAGGGTTTCATCCTACCAATGCTACTGTCGTATGGATGGGCTTTGATCGACCATCAACCCTTGGTCGCCGTGAATATGGTGGTGTGGCAGCGTTACCGGTATGGATGGACTTTATGAAAGCCCAACTCAAAGACACTCCGTATCAATGGGTATCAATCAGTAACCGTGCCAAGTCAAAAAAACAACAGCAACAAGTAATAGAAATGACTGACGATGGTATTGTCACTCGTGATAATGGAGAAGGTGATGAGAGTGCCGCCGCAAAGCTGGTTAAACCGACAGCTCAACAACGCAGAGCGCCTGAACCCAAACCTACTGCAGAGTCGGATAATTCAGAAAAGCCAGAGCAAACAAAACCTACTAGTGAGACTAATGTTCCGAAGAACCTATTAACCCCAACTCCGGCCAAACGCATGCCACCAATGCCAGAATAAGCTAATATAGTCAATGAAAAGTAATATCGAGACATAATCTACTGCTGGCATACGTTTTTCTTGCTTGCTGTGCCTACGCAGACAGAGGCTGCAAAAAGCTTATATCAGCAGTACCCTAGCGTTTTTAAGGTATTTTAACCATAGTATGCAAGTCGGCTTTTAAAATTCCACCATACCTGCGCGCAGTTGCTCAATAAGCTCTAAAAATTGCTGCCGCCATTCACGTATCGTTGCGTCATCCGGTAACCATTGATTCGACAAAGTAACCACGTTAACGATCAAATCTTGTGACTCCTTCCCAGCCGTACTAACACTCTCATCGACTGAATTATCAGGCAAGACCGCGTATAAACAACGTTGGTAAGCACGTTCTATATTCGCTAAGAACCCTTGCTGTTGTAATTGCTGTAGGCGCTGTACTTCTGGTGAGACTTGCGTACGCTCGCTAAGTGCTTGCTCGATATCTGCTAAGGTTGGCGCTGTCATGGTTAAGCCATAAAAATGCCCTAATTCTTGTAAGAATGCTAAAAAAGACCCGTGTAAATGAAAGATGGCGGTCTCACATTGGGCTTGATAATGCTGCTTATCATTACTACTGCCTGCAGCTTGACAGGCCAAACGACAGAAATAGAGCTTTTGATTGGTACGATCCGCCTGATATTTGGCAACGCGAGTTTTACCTGCCATACGCCTTTTATCCTTATATTAATGATGAGCTCATATTAATCAAAAACAGCCACGACTTATAAAGCTGATTTTTTAGTGTACTATTTTCTTGGCTATAATGACGATTTTTTTCACTTTTTTAAGGGTATAAAAAAGCCAGCGACGAGGCTGGCTTTTTTATATCATGCTTACTGTTCGGCTTGAGCCTATCTAAATTAACGTAGAGTTATTCAGACTGGCTGCCTTGATTCAACTCTTGAGCAAAGGCTTCATCAAAGCTAGAGAAGTCTTTACTATCGCTGTTAGCAGTTGTCATATCAAACGCTGCATTAATATCTTTGTCATGTAGTTTCTGTTCTGCTTTTTCTTTACGCGCTTTATGATAGGCAAGACCAGTACCAGCAGGAATCAAACGACCAACAACTACGTTTTCTTTGAGACCGCGTAGCTCATCCACTTTACCTGTAACGGCAGCAGCAGTTAGGACACGGGTAGTTTCTTGGAAAGATGCCGCTGAGATAAAGCTCTCAGTCGCTAGACTGGCCTTAGTAATACCAAGCAATTGACGCTCATACTGGATTGGGAATTTATCTTCTGCAACCAGCTTAGTATTCATTGCTTTTAAATCAGCATACTCAACCTGATCACCTTTGAAGTGGCTTGAGTCGCCACCATCGGTGATTTCAACTTTACGCAACATCTGACGAATAATAACTTCGATGTGCTTGTCGTTGATTTTCACACCTTGCAAGCGGTAGACATCTTGTACTTCGTTAACGATGTAGTCAGCAAGTGCCGTTTGGCCTTTCAGACGCAGGATATCATGTGGGTTTTGTGGACCATCAGCGATCACTTCACCGCGCGCTACCGTCTCGTTTTCAAAAACGTTAATTTGACGCCATTTTGGAATCAGCTCTTCATGAATCTCACCGTCTTCATTGGTGATAATAAAGCGATTTTTGCCTTTAGTTTCTTTACCGAAGCTCACGACACCAGTCATTTCTGCCATGATAGCGTGATCTTTTGGACGACGTGCTTCGAACAAATCAGCAACCCGTGGTAGGCCACCGGTAATATCTTTAGTACCTGAAGACGCTTGTGGTACGCGGCCCAGAATTGAACCTGCAGCCACTTCTTCACCATCGCCAACTCGAATAATAGTTTCAGCAGGTAAGAAGTAAACCACTTCTTTGCCAGCGTCAGTATTCAAGATAATAGCTGGACGTAAGTCTTTTGCTGAACTTGAACGGTCACGATTGGCAAGAATCTCAAACGAGCTCATACCAGTGGCATCATCAACTTTTACAGTCGCTGTCAGACCATCGGTAATATCACTGAAGCGTGCTTTACCCGCAAATTCAGTAATAATAGGATGCGTGTGCGGATCCCATTTAGCGATAGTTTGACCACCTTCAACATGATCTTCGCTTTTCACTAATACGCTTGAGCCATAAGGTACTTTATAACGCTCACGCTCGCGACCTAACTCATCGGTTAATGCGATTTCCGCTGAGCGCGATACGATAACCAAATGGCCATCAATATGCTCAACGGTTTTCATATTTTCAAAATGTACTTGGCCACCGTTACGGACAGAGATGCTGTTGTCCACAGAAGCTGAGCTCGCTGCCCCGCCCACGTGGAAAGTACGCATGGTTAACTGGGTACCGGGCTCACCGATAGACTGGGCTGCCATAACACCGACTGACTCGCCGATATTAACTTTATGACCACGGGCCAAGTCACGACCATAGCACTGTGAGCAAACGCCATGGGCGATGTCACAAGTAATCACTGAACGTACCCAGATATCATCAATCGCATTGTCATCGAGTACATCAACCCAATGCTCATCAATCAAGGTACCGACTGGTATCAAGATTTTATCGACGTTATCGTTATAAGTCACATCACGAGCGGTCACACGGCCTAATACCAAGTCACCAAGCTTTTCAATGATCTCGCCACCTTGAATGTGCGGCGTCATGAGCAAGCCTTGGTCCGTACCACAGTCATCACTAGTGATAACCAAATCTTGTGCCACGTCAACCAAACGACGGGTTAGATAACCTGAGTTAGCTGTTTTCAATGCGGTATCAGCTAGACCTTTACGCGCGCCATGAGTCGAGATGAAGTACTGAAGTACGGTCAAGCCTTCACGGAAGTTGGCTTTAATCGGGGTCTCAATAATTGAGCCATCCGGCTTAGCCATCAAACCACGCATACCCGCTAACTGACGAATCTGTGCGGCACTACCACGGGCACCAGAATCTGACATGATAAAGATAGAGTTAAAAGACTTCTGTTCTTCTTTTTCACCCTTGGCATTGATAACAGTATCAATGGCCAGGTTATCCATCATCGCTTTAGCGACTTTGTCATTAGTACGTGACCAGATATCGACTACTTTATTATAGCGCTCACCAGCAGTCACAAAACCTTGCTCGAATTGATCTTCAATTTCACGAACTTCAGCTTCAGCAACTTCGATGATTTGTTTTTTCATCGGCGGAATAACCATGTCATCTAGACCAATCGATACCCCAGATAGTGTTGCTTGTGCGAAACCAAGATACATTAATTGGTCAGCGAACATAACACTGTCTTTAACACCCATCTTACGATAGCAAGAGTTAATCAAGCGCGAGATGTTTTTCTTAGTCATCTCTTGATTACACTCTTCAAACGCCATACCTACCGGCATGATGTTCCAGATTAACAGGCGACCGGCAACCGTATCTTTGATGCTGATCTCTTTAGTGTGATTGCCTTCTTCATCGATATGGGTTTCAGTAACCCGCACTCTGATTTTGGCGTTCACATGTAAATCGTTAGAGCCGATCGCACGCAATGCTTCATTGACGGTGGCAAAAATCATGCCTTCGCCTTGCGCGTTCACTGATGAGCGGCTAATATAATATAGACCTAGTACCACATCTTGTGAGGGTACGATGATTGGATCACCGTTAGCAGGTGACAAGATATTGTTGGTAGACATCATTAAGGCACGTGATTCAAGCTGTGCTTCTAGAGTCAATGGCACATGAACCGCCATTTGGTCACCATCAAAATCAGCGTTAAACGCGGTACAAACCAGCGGATGCAACTGGATCGCTTTCCCTTCGATTAATACCGGCTCAAATGCTTGCAAGCCCAAACGGTGAAGCGTTGGCGCACGGTTAAGAAGTACTGGATGCTCACGAATAACCATCGCCAACATATCCCACACTTGTGGCTCTTCACGTTCGACCATTTTCTTGGCCGCTTTAATCGTGGTTGCCAAACCATGTGATAACAATTTGTTATAAGTAAAAGGTTTGAATAGCTCAAGTGCCATTTTCTTCGGCAAACCACACTGATGCAAACGTAGCGTTGGACCAACTACGATGACCGAACGGCCAGAGTAATCCACACGTTTACCCAACAAGTTTTGGCGGAAACGACCTTGCTTACCCTTGATCATATCAGCCAAAGATTTCAACGGGCGTTTGTTACTACCAGTAATCGCGCGACCACGACGACCGTTATCAAGCAAGGCATCCACTGATTCTTGTAGCATACGTTTTTCGTTACGCACAATGATATCAGGGGCACTTAGCTCAAGTAAACGCTTCAGACGGTTGTTACGGTTAATAACGCGACGATAGAGATCGTTTAGATCTGAGGTTGCAAAACGTCCGCCTTCTAGTGGTACGAGCGGGCGTAAATCTGGTGGTAATACTGGCAAGATGGTCATCACCATCCATTCAGGTTTATTATTAGAATCACGGAAGGCTTCTAATAATTTCAGACGCTTAGACATCTTTTTAAGCTTAGTCTCAGAACCTGTTTGCGGAATGGCTTCACGCAGCTCATCAATCTCAAGATCTAAGTCGATATCTTTTAACAGATCGCGTACGGCTTCGGCACCCATCTTAGCAACGAATTCATCGCCGAATTCTTCTAGCGCTCTGAAATAATCTTCATCATCAAGCAATTGATACTTTTCTAAGCTGGTCAAACCGGGCTCAGTAACGATGTAGCTTTCAAAATAAAGAACCCGCTCGATATCACGCAAGGTCATATCAAGTAATAAACCAATACGGCTGGGTAATGATTTTAAGAACCAAATATGCGCAACCGGACTGGCTAGGTCAATATGACCCATGCGATCACGGCGCACTTTAGCAGTAGTGACTTCAACGCCACATTTTTCACAGATAACGCCTTGGAATTTACGACGCTTATACTTACCGCATAGACATTCAAAGTCTTTTACCGGTCCAAAAATTTTGGCACAAAATAGACCGTCACGCTCAGGCTTAAAGGTACGATAGTTAATGGTTTCAGGTTTTTTAACTTCACCATGCGACCATGACTTAATAACGTCAGGTGAGGCTAGAGTAATTTGAATACTATCAAACTCATGGTTACCATTGCTGGTAGGGCTTTGCATGATATCGAGTAAATCTTTCAAGTTGCTTCTCCGTTATCTTTATAATCATCTGTCAGTGTCAGGCCAATGAACTATTAGTGCCATGTAACACAGCGCTGACAAAATGAATGAAGGCAATGAATAGGGTTGAGATAAATGGCTAAAAGCAGCAGCGATGGGCCATGCTGCTTTTAGCTAACCATTAAGGTTACTGACTGGCTGAATTAATGTTAATTCAGCCAGATATTCTTAATGGGTTTGTTTTAGCTCAATATTGATACCCAATGATTTGATTTCTTTGGTCAATACGTTAAACGATTCAGGCATACCTGGATCCATACTTTGCTCGCCATCAACGATGTTTTTGTACATACGAGTACGACCTTCAACGTCATCCGACTTCACCGTTAGCATTTCTTGCAAGGTGTAAGTCGCACCATAAGCTTCTAGTGCCCACACTTCCATCTCACCAAAACGCTGACCACCGAACTGAGCTTTACCACCGAGCGGCTGCTGCGTAACTAAAGAGTACGAACCGGTTGAACGCGCATGCATCTTGTCATCAACCAAATGGTTAAGCTTGAGCATATACATGTAGCCGACGGTTACTTGACGATCAAACTTCTGACCAGTACGGCCATCATATAAAGTCTGCTGACCATCTCTTGACAGACCAGCAAGCTCTAGCAAGTCTTTGACTTGATGCTCATGCGCGCCATCAAATACCGCAGTACCCATTGGCACACCGCCACGTAAGTTGCCTGCTAGCGTTATGATCTCATCATCAGTTAAGCTATCAAGATCTACGCTTTCGCCACCAACTTTGTTATAGATTTGGTCTAAGAAATCACGCAGCTCTGTGATTGCTGCTTGAGCTTTGAGCATGCCATCAATTTTCTCACCCAAGCCTTTGGCTGCCATTCCTAAATGGGTCTCTAGTACCTGACCGATGTTCATGCGTGATGGTACGCCTAGCGGATTCAGTACGATATCTACGGTATTACCATGCTCATCATACGGCATATCTTCGACCGGCATGATACGTGATACCACCCCTTTGTTACCATGACGACCCGCCATTTTATCACCAGGCTGGATGCGACGTTTTACGGCCAGATAAACTTTAACGATTTTTTGTACGCCATGCGCTAAATCATCGCCAGAAGTTAATTTGCGTTTTTTCTCAGCAAACTTGCTATCGATATCTTTTTGCTTGTCGACTAAATATTCGGCAATCTGGGTTAGACGCTCAGAAATTTCTTCTTCGACCGGTTGAATATCAAGTAAAGTCTCAAGACTCATATCTTTCATATCAACAGCGGCCATAACGGTACCCGCTTTCAGGCCAGAACCGCCGCTGACTTTTTGGCCATCGAGTAGATTACCAATACGTCCACGGGCTGCTGCTTCAAAGATACGCAGCTCTTCTTTCAAATCTTTACGGTAGCTATCGAGCTGTGATTTTTCAATCGCTTTGGCGCGAGCATCTTTTTCGACGCCGTCACGGGTAAAGACTTGTACGTCAATAACCGTACCTTTGCTAGATGTTGGTACACGTAGTGAGGTGTCTTTAACATCAGCGGCTTTTTCACCAAAGATGGCCCGGAGCAATTTCTCTTCTGGCGTTAGTTGGGTTTCACCTTTTGGCGTCACTTTACCCACTAAAATATCACCAGAATCTACTTCAGCACCGATATAAACAATACCTGCTTCATCAAGACTTGATAAAGCGGCTTCACCAACGTTTGGAATATCGCCAGTAATCTCTTCCGTACCAAGCTTGGTATCACGTGCCACACAAGTCAATTCTTGAATATGAATAGTGGTGAAACGATCTTCTTTGACCACTTTTTCAGACAGCAAGATTGAATCTTCAAAGTTATAACCGTTCCACGGCATAAATGCGATGCGGATATTTTGACCCAATGCCAACTCACCAAGATCTGTTGAAGGACCATCAGCTAAAATGTCACCGGTGGCGATATCGTCACCTTGGTTAACGATAATACGTTGGTTGATACAAGTATTTTGGTTAGAACGGGTATATTTAATCAAGTTATAGATATCAATACCGGCTTCACCAGCAATCATCTCATCTTCATTAACGCGTACCACAATACGTGAGGCATCAACATCTTCAATCACACCGCCACGCTTAGCGATTACACAGACACCAGAGTCACGCGCAACATGGCGCTCCATACCAGTACCTACTAGCGGCTTATCAGCACGTAGAGTAGGAACGGCCTGACGCTGCATGTTCGAGCCCATTAAGGCACGGTTAGCATCATCATGCTCCAAGAATGGAATTAAGCCTGCTGCTACCGATACCACCTGACTTGGTGACACATCCATATGGGTCACTTTTTCGGGTGGCATACGGACAAATTCGCCGTAGCTACGAACGCTGACCATCTCATCGCTCAATAGGCCATCTTCGGTCATTGGGGAGTCGGCCTGTGCAATCACAGTACCCACTTCTTCAATCGCTGACAGATATTCGATGGTATCAGTCACTTTACCATCGACCACTTGGCGATAAGGGGTTTCTAAGAAACCAAAACTGTTAGTCTTAGCAAAGATGGCTAATGAGTTAATCAAGCCAATGTTTGGACCTTCAGGGGTCTCAATCGGACAGACACGACCATAATGAGTGTCATGTACGTCACGTACTTCAAAGCCTGCACGTTCACGAGTCAAACCACCAGGTCCTAGTGCTGATACACGGCGTTTATGGGTAATCTCAGACAACGGGTTGTTCTGATCCATAAACTGTGACAACTGGCTTGAACCAAAGAATTCTTTAACCGCAGCCGCGACGGGCTTAGAGTTAATCAAATCTTGTGGTGATAAGTTATCTGATTCCGCTGAGCTTAAGCGCTCTTTGACCGCACGTTCAACCCGTACTAGGCCAACACGGAATTGGTTTTCTGCCATCTCGCCAACTGAACGAATACGGCGGTTACCTAAGTGATCAATATCATCGACTTCACCGCGACCATTACGAATCTCAATCAGCTCTTTGAGCACATTGACGATATCACCGTTGGTCAAAACACTGCGCGCACGCTGAATATCAGGGTCGGCAGTATCATCAAACGCTAAGCCTAAACGGCGGTTAAATTTCATACGGCCGACATTAGATAAGTCATAGCGATCAGCGTTAAAGAACATGCTATCGAAGAGCTTCTCAGCGGTATCAACCGTTGGTGGCTCGCCTGGACGCATAACTTTATAAATCTCAATTAGCGCTTCTTCACGGCTTGAGGTACTATCGGCGCGTAAGGTATCGGCAATATAACTGCCTTGATCAATATCATTGGTGAATAGAATGCTGATTTCTTTGATAGATTCACTGGCTTCAAACGAGCTTAATTTGACCAATAATTCATGGTCAATAAGCGTGTTGGCTTTAGCGATGACTTCATCATTAACGATGATATCTTCTGCTAAAATACGCTCATATAGGTATTCATCAGGTACCGAAATCTTAGTCATGCCCGCTTCTTCAAGCTGACGGATACGGCGAGCATTAATACGTTTGCCTTGCTCAACGACCACATCGCCTGCAGGGGTTACAATGTCAAACTGTGCCATTTCACCGCGTAGGCGGTCAGCAACCAGATCAATCTCAAACTGCTCTTCGCCTCTATAAACGGCTACTTTTTCAAAGAACAGATCTAAGATTTCAGAGGTACTTAGGCCTAGTGCACGTAGAATAATAGAGGCCAATAGCTTGCGACGACGGTCAATACGGGCAAAGACTAAATCTTTAGCATCAAATTCAAAGTCTAACCAAGAACCACGGTAAGGAATAATGCGGGCGTTATACAGTACTTTACCACTTGAATGTGATTTGCCTTTGTCATGGTCAAAGAACACACCGGGTGAACGATGTAGCTGAGATACGATAACCCGTTCAGTACCATTAATAATAAAGGTACCGTTATTGGTCATTAATGGCATCTCACCCATGTAGACGCTTTGCTCACGGATATCTTTGATGGCTGCTTTACTGTCTTTATCTTTGCTGTCTTTATCTTTGATAATTAAGCGGATTTTGACCCGCATTGGTGCTGCGAAAGTTGAGCCGCGTAGAATACACTCACGCTCATCAAACTCAGGGGTACCTAGGTAGTATTCAACGAATTGTAGCTCTGCGTTACCAGAGTGACTTTCGATAGGGAAAATAGAGGAATACGCAGCTTGCAGACCGGTATTCTCACGAGCTTTCGGCTTTTTGTGCTCTTGCAAAAAGTGCTCGTAGGAATCTACTTGGATAGACAGTAAATAGGGAATGTCCATCACAGTAGGTAATTCAGCAAAACTTTTGCGAATACGCTTTTTTTCAGTATAAGAATATGCCATCGAGAGTCCTTACAGTAAACGTGAAAACAAATTAAAAGCGCGGCTAGCATGCATAAATACTATGCAGACTTAGCGACGTAAACGATAATAAAAGAAACGGTTGTTAATGCTTAGCTCATTATACTGAGCAACTAGTACGTACTTATCAATGAATGTGCATTCAACACATCATGTTTAGTCTTAAAAGCAACACCTAGGTACGATGATATGAATGCTGACATTGAAAATTTCAATGTTATACATTTTTAAATATCGTATCCTCAGATGCTGCCGTTTGAATAGTAATGATTCAATCTGTAACTTGGCTTAAGTTGCCATTAATAACGGCAATGGATCATGTATATGGGCTATTTATAATCCTAAGTAATATCGTCGCTGATATCTACCGTCTATGAGCCCATTTACTGACAGTGAAATCATGCTAGACTACTGGGGACCAATAGCTTTTAGAATTAATAATAATTGGGATGACTATAAATTTTAGAATCAATATGAGCGATAATGTTAATAGGAAAGTATATAGACGCAAAAAAGTGCCAAACATCCATCTATTGACGTTTAGCCTAAATTAATCTGGTTTCAAAAACTTGGATGTGTGCTTGCATGTATATCGTCTGTCCTTTTGATGGGTATCCACCGTGCTAATGCATACGTAAGTTGGCAGACACAAAAGGTCAAGCTATTAATTATAATAAAAAAAAGCTGGCAATGCAAGGCATCACCAGCTTTTTTTGTACAGTGTTAAACTTATTTTAGTTCAACAGTTGCACCAGCTTCTTCAAGTTTCTTTTTCAACTCTTCGCCATCAGCTTTAGAAACAGCTTCTTTGATTGGTGTTGGAGCACTTTCAACCAAATCTTTCGCTTCTTTCAAGCCAAGGCCAGTCGCTTCACGTACTGCTTTAATGACAGCAACTTTTTTCTCGCCAAAGCTGGCAAGAATAACGTCAAACTCGTCTTGTTCTTCAGCAGCAGGACCGTCAGCAGCAGCAGCAGGTGCAGCAGCAGCAACAGCAGCAGTTACGCCGAATTTTTCTTCCATGTCGCTGATAAGCTCAACGATATCCATTACTGACATTTCAGCGATTGCGTTTAACACATCATCTTTAGATAGTGCCATGAGAACTCTCCGTTATCTGATAAAATTAATTGATTCTAATATTGCTTAGGCTGCTTGCCAAATTTTAAAATAGGGTTGACAATAAAATACAACCGACAATATTAAAGTTACGTTAAAACAAGCAATTAAGCAGCTTCTTTTGCGTCTTTAATTGCTGCTACGGTGCGAACAAACTTACTAGGAACTGCGTTCATAGTTTGGACAAGCTTGGTCACTGGTGCATTCAAGGTAGCCATCAAGATAGACAACGCTTCGTCGCGAGTTGGAAGCTTCGCTACGCGTTCTAGATCTTCTGGACCAAATAATTCACCACCAACTGATACCAATTTGGTTTCAAGGGCACTGTTATCTTTACTAAAATCAAAAATGATTCTAGCTGCAGATCCCAAATCTTCCATTGAAAAAGCCAAAAGTAATGGACCAGTCAGACTGTCTGACATGCACTCAAAGCTAGTACCTTCAAAAGCGCGTTTTGCTAGGGTATTTTTTACCACTTTCAAAACCACACCTTGTTCACGGGCTTGTTCGCGCAGCTTAGTAAGCTTTGCAACACCAATACCATGATACTCGGCAGCTACCGCTGAGTACGCCTTAGCAGCAACTTCAGACACTTCAGCCACAACTTGTTGTTTTTGCTCTAGCGTTAATGCCATAAGTTTGCTCCTTGATCTTATCAATCGCCTTAATGCTTAAGCTTTTAACTGTTTAGATTTTGACACCTTAAACTTTTAAAGACATAGACCTTAAAGTGAGATTGACTTGATACGACACATTACCAATAAGCCAAAAAAAAGCTAGTGCTTATTAATTGGGTCATATTAGTAACGACTGATTACGGCACCGTTATCAGAATGACGTTGAGTGATAGATTAATGCTGATATTTTGATAGCTAGTATCTCAATAACAGCACTGCCCTATCCGCTCCGGTCTTAAACTGTGTGGGCCACCGTCTGCGTAGGCTAACTAAGATTTTCATCTAGCGTCGATTAAAGAAACAGCTTATGAGTATTTTCAACAACGTTAAAAGCTGTTAAGAATACTTCTAAACCGCTTTCTACCTACGGTCTTAGACAGCGTAGCGATTGCCACGCTGACCTAATTCTTTAAAATTTATTGGTACTTACTATTCACAACATCTTATTTAGAATATTTAGATAATAAGTACCTGTATTATTTACTTAATATTATTTACTTAATATTATTTACTTAAATATTTACTTATCTTATTTATTAACACGATGAGGGATAGGATCAATAGTGATACCTGGGCCCATAGTGCTTGAGATAGTAATTTTTTTGATAAAAATGCCTTTAGAGGTCGCAGGCTTGGCACGCTTTAGATCAGCAATTAACGCATGAGCATTTTGCATCACTTGTTCAGCGGTAAAACCAACTTGACCGAT
Source organism: Psychrobacter sp. PL15 (assembly GCF_035984995.1). Classification (NCBI taxonomy): domain Bacteria; kingdom Pseudomonadati; phylum Pseudomonadota; class Gammaproteobacteria; order Moraxellales; family Moraxellaceae; genus Psychrobacter; species Psychrobacter sp. PL15. The sequence continues at coordinate 2,862 of NZ_JAXCIB010000002.1, read as the reverse complement.
AGTGGTATGGATAATACCTGCTTTATCAACACGATATTGTGCTTGACCGGCTTTAGCATTGGTTACGGCTTCTGCAACGTTAGGCGTTACGGTACCGACTTTAGGGTTAGGCATCAAACCACGTGGGCCTAAGATCGTACCTAATTGACCAACAACACGCATGGCGTCAGGAGCAGCGATAACCACGTCAAAGTCCATGTTACCGGCTTTGATTGATTCTGCTAAGTCTTCAAAACCAACGATGTCAGCGCCCGCTGCTTTAGCAGCTTCGGCAGCAGCGCCCTGTGCGAACACAGCAACGCGCTTGGTTTTACCAGTACCCGCAGGAAGGTTAGTAGCGCCACGAACGACTTGGTCCGATTTACGTGGATCAACACCTAAGTTTACCGCAATATCGATAGACTCTTTGAATTTTAAAGCGGGTAAATCATTTAGAATCTGTACCGCTTCTTCAATAGTGTATAATTTTTCGTTTTCGATACGGCTATTGATTTCTTTTTGGCGTTTGGTTAGCTTAGACATTATATACCCTCCACGGTAATACCCATTGAACGGGCAGTACCAGCAACGGTACGAACAGCAGCATCAAGATCGGCAGCAGTTAAGTCTGCGTTCTTGGTTTTAACGATCTCTTCAAGTTGTTCACGGTTCACTTTACCGACTTTAGCGGTATTTGGTGTGCCAGAACCTTTAGTAACGCCAGCGGCTTTACGTAGTAAGAACGCAGCTGGTGGTGACTTCATGATGAAGGTAAAAGACTTATCGCTATATACCGTGATCACAGTTGGGATCGGTAGACCTGGCTCTTGGCTTGAGGTCGCAGCGTTAAATTCTTTACAGAACGCCATGATATTCACGCCTTTTTGACCCAAGGCTGGACCAATCGGTGGTGAAGGATTTGCTTTGCCCGCAGGCACTTGTAGTTTGATATAGCCATCAATCTTCTTAGCCATAACTTTCTCCTAAATGGGTGATAACGCCAGCTTCACTATAATACGTCATTAAGACAGTATCTCGTTCAACAACAGCTCCCCGGTTTATAAATGTTTAGTCTAGTTTTTCAACTTTACTAAACTCAAGTTCGACCTGGGTGGGTCGATTAAATACGTTTACGGTCAAATGTAGTTTAGACTTTTCGTAATCCACTCTTTCCACCAACCCTTTAAAGTCAGTAAATGGACCATCAATAACCAATAGTTCTTCACCCGGCTCAAATAAAGTTTTTGGACGTGGATCAGCTTCAGTCTGGTTCAAGCGGTTTAAAATACGATCGGCTTCTACTTGAGTAATAGGTGCAGGAGTTTCTGGTGTACCACCAATAAAGCCCATAATACGAGGGCACTCTTTAACGATGTGCCAAGTATTATCGTTCATTTCCATTTGGATCAATACGTATCCTGGAAAGAACTTACGCTCACTCTTACGCTTTTTGCCGTCTTTCATTTCAACGACTTCTTCGGTAGGAACCAACACATCACCGAACGACTCAGCGAAGTCACTACGGTTAATACGATCAGTTAATGAACGTTGTACTTGTTTTTCATATCCTGAAAACGCTTGGACAATATACCAACGCATATCACGCTCCTGATCTTTATAAATAAGTCGTTATAAGTAAAATTTGAGTTAAATGCTAGCAATTGAGACAGCTTGCAATGTGCAACCTTGGACTCAATACTTGCTGTTTAACCAATAAATAAGCCAACAAACCAATTAAAGAAGTTATCCAATAACCAAATAAAAAACCCAGCAATAGCGATCACGACAAGTGTTTGCCATGTGTATTGAAAGGTTTCGTCTTTACCAGGCCATGTAACGCGGCGTAGTTCTACGGCAGCGTCTTTTAATAAGGTTTTAAATGCACGGCCCTGGTTAGTTAATGCAAGACATACCAGTGCAAATACAAAAAGGGCGACGATAATGCCAATCCGTACCCAGACATCATTGGCAGGCTGCCAGTAACCCGGTAAGTATTGATTGGCTAAAGTCGCACCGATTAAGACTGCGATGGCCAGTAGCCATAACATAGCATCTTTTGCTGAGCCAGTTTTAGCAACTTCAACCGCAGAGGTATTGGTCGCTGATATGTGCTTATTTTTAGTCAGCGTTCCACCATCGGCTGCCTTAGCATCAGATAACTTATTTTCGAGGTTATCTTGATCATTGCTCATAAAGGACTCACTTCGGAGATGGTGGTATGCAGCTAAAATATAATAAAAAGATGGCAGGCGATGTAGGACTCGAACCTACAACCCTCGGTTTTGGAGACCGATGCTCTACCAATTGAGCCAATCGCCTATGGGTGTTGAGGCTGACAATTATACAAGCTTTTAGTTAGAATGCAAGTTTTAAGGCAGTATTTAACCATATTAATCCATTCGCCGCTTTATTAATAACAACCCTCAAAAATATGGAGTACCAAACCGAGCTCGCTATCAATTGGCTTTCGTAGTATTTTGCTTCGTTAAATATAGTCAATGAAAAGTAATATCGATATATAACCTACTGCTGGCATAAGTTTTTCTTGCTTGCTGTGCCTACGCAGACAGAGGCTGCAAAAAGCTTATACCAGCAGTACCGTCGCGTTTTTGAGGTATTTTAACTATACCTATTACATCTACTTGTTCAAAGCCATAAAAAAAGCCGCCCTCAATAAAGAGAGCGACTTTTTGACTAACGGTTTAAATACTACATTCAGTCTTAAACGTTAACGTTAGCAACCACACCAGCGCCTACCGTACGGCCGCCTTCACGAATAGCGAAGCGTAGACCTTTGTCCATAGCGATTGGGTGGATAAGCTCTACGCCCATCTCAACGTTATCACCAGGCATCACCATTTCAGTACCGTCTTGTAACTGGAT